>NZ_CP034443.1:3696139-3998253 GCF_003952365.1 Mesorhizobium sp. M9A.F.Ca.ET.002.03.1.2
CCAGCGTGCCTCGGGTGTGAATCGCCTCACGCTTGATGTGCGTGGTGAAGCCGAAAACCATTCGCGGCAGATGGAAGCGTATTGGGCCGCTGGACGAGAGATTGACGAGTTGTACCGGCTCACCGCCGCGTAGGTAGCCGGCTACCTGCTGATCACGCGGTGCGCAACAATAGTAGTAGGGATCGAGATCTTCCGCCCAGAGCGGGAAGCGCGTTTTTTGCCAGGTCTCGTCATAGGTGCCAGCAAGTTCTCGGCGTGGAGACCAATGACAAGCCACGGCGTTGAAGCCGGCCGGTGCTGGGCGGCTGGCGACGGAAGAAACCAGGTTTGTCGGGTCTTCGACATTGGGAAGCGGTCGCCCAAGGCACCCATTAGGGTTGGAAATGAAGCCCTGCCCAACCGGATTCCGCGCCTCTAGTCGATGATCCTTCGGATTGCTGGCCGTGCGATCCCAGCCACCGAATGCGTATTCGTACCGGATCGGCATTTTAACGAACGGGTCAGGACTCGCAATGACGCGTTGGCCGGCAAGGTTCACCGTCCACCAGCGATTGCCGAACACCCTCAAGCGCTTTTGCACCGGACCAACCTGAAATCCAACGTCGAGCTCGGTAGTCGGCCTCCCCTCTGGTGACCACGCGGTGCCATTGACCAACACGTCCGTGCATGGCTTCACGCCGGTGAAGTCGCTCTCATAAATCAGGCTTTTCTCGTAGTCGTCGTCCAGAGGCTGGCCTTGGATGAAAGGGGGCACTTGCTTCTCCGAGGGTCGTGTACCGCCACCGGCCAATATGTCGAAGGTGGCCTTGACGCTGACCAGCCAAATCTTGTTCGCAGCTTTATCCTGAACCCAGCTTCCCATGGCAGGGAATCCTGTACTGTTGGATATTTCCCACATCAGCTGGTCGCCCAACTCGTTGTGAAGATCTGCTCCACCGTCTTGTCCGGCGCCTGCGGATCGACGTCGAAAATGTCCGAATGCGCCGTCCACATCACTAGGTCGTCAATGAAATCATCGTCCTGGTCGACGGTTGGCGCGGGCAGGGTGGCCAACGCCGTATCGAGCGCGTCGGGCGTCAGTTCGCCTCGTTGCGCGGCGAAGGCCGCTTCTTCTATGCCTTCGAACCAGGCATCGGCGTAAGCGAGCTTCAGCGGCACCTGGGAAAGCCGCGCGACGATGCTCAAGGGGAATTGCCGGCCGACCCTGTCGGCGCTTTGCACGATGATGCCTGCCGAGGCACCGAAAGAAGCCGGGCCCGTTAGAAAGCGCAGCGCCGTACTCTGCGGCCAGGCTGCCGAGCCCATCAGCGGGACAATATGCTGTGCCAGCCAGCGGTCCCAGACGCGCACAAAGTCTCCCGGCAGCCGCCGCGTGACGAAATCGCCGGTGGCGGGCATTTTGCCGTAAAAGCCGGGCAGGATCATATCTGCGGTGGACATGAGAATTTCTTGAACATCTCCAGATTGTAGGGGTTCTCGACGCTTGCCGCCTTGAGCTGGAAATCGGCGTACATGCCTTCCGTGCCCAGTCGCAGGCTGTAGACATCGGACAGCGAAGTGCCGGTGAAACGGCCGCTGCGCAGCATCCTCAGCCACGCCCAACTGCCGGTCTCGTTCAGCATGACTTCAGGCGAGCCGTCGATCGGCTGGAAGGCGAGCGAGATGACGCCGGTGCCGTCCTTGCCGGGCCAGGTCATCGGCTGCGGCCGGGTCGCGTTGTTATAGTAGACGAGGTTCTGACCATCGAGATTGAGCGTCACACGTGTGACGTTGGGAGACAGGTCCTTCGGTTCGAGCGTGAAGCTCATCACCGGGCCGGTGCCGCCTGGAAAGAGATCGTCGCGGATGCGCCTCGCCTGTTCGAACGCCGCCAGGGCCGCCGGGTCCAGGCCGAAGTCGGCGCGCCATTTCCACGGCTGGCTGGCGGTGTCGACATAGCTGATCAGGTGGTCGTTGATGAAGGCGTCGATCATTCCGGCCGGCCCGAACAGGCGGGCGAAATCGCGGACATTGACGTCCACGGCGCTTTCGGGGCTGAACGGATAGCGGTCGTTCAGCGCCGCCTGGCAGAACGGCAGGATGTCGGCGCGCCAGATGGCGTTGAGCTCCGAGGTGACCGCCTTCTGTGTCAGGCCGCTGGTGTCGCCGGCGATGCCGCCGAGCCAGTCGTCGATTGGATCGGGCAGGATCTGCGCTTGCCTGGCCACCGCTCCCGTCAGCTCGGCGAGGCCGCCCTGCTTCTTGATGGCGTCCTGAGGATCGGGATTGGCCGTGACCGTCTGCAGCACGTTCGAAAGTGCCGTCAGCGCCACCACCGCGGCGTCGAGTGCCGGCGGCTGGCCGTCAACTTCGGCGATTGCGCCCTTGAGCGGCTTGAAGTGTTCGGCCACCAGACTGCCGGTAAGGTCCACCTCGTCGGCGGAGCCTGCGCGTGGCAGCAGTTTTGCCCCTGTCTTCACGATTTTTCCCAGCTTCCCCAGCTTGCCGAGCAGTTTCGAGCCGCCCTTGGCCGCTGCCTTGTTATCGGCTGGTGCTTCATCGGATCGGGTAAGCTCGGTCTCCTGAACGATCGCCGTAAGCAGGCGTTTCAGCGCGGAATCGGCGCTCGAAAGATCCTTGAGGTTCTCGCCGGCGACGTTGAGGTCGGACAATGGCGCGAGCCTCATATCGCGCAGGAAACTGTCCCATTGCGCGATATAGTCCTCGTAGTAGAGCTTCAGAATATCCTCGGACAGCGCCGATACGGAGGTTTCGGCATTCTCCGAGCAGCCTCCGGCGAAGACCGCCCGGTCCAGCGCCGCCTGGGCGGCGACGTCCTCGACCCGGTCGAGAATCGCATCGTGGAAGCCGGAATAGGTGAACGCGCCCGAAATGCCGACGCGCAGCGTCTTGTCGGAACGCCGTGCAAAAACCTTGGCGCCGTTGGGACCGGCGAAATTCGCGGGGACCCATTCCTTGAGCCCGGCCACCGCCGGGTCGGCCAGTAACTGCCTGTAGGCACGTGCCGGCAACGATATCGTGCAAACGGTTTTCAGCGCCTCAGCAACCAGCGCCTGATCCGGGGCGGTGTAGCTGTCGTCGACCGCCATGCGACGGATCGCGGCAAGTTGGTGCTCTTCCGCGTCGCTGGTCGGAAAGGGCGCCGCCGGTGCGAATTCCGGCAAGTCATTGACCCACCAGTTCTGGACAAAATCGGCATCCATCTGCGACAGGCCCGTCATCATGCGATAAGTCTTCAGCGCCCCCAGCATGAAATCCGGATCGCGGATCTGCCGCCACATCGTCGCCTCGAGCAGAGCCACCATGTGCGGCTCGAGAATGTTGCGCAGAGCGTGGTCGTAAGTGTCGGCCTGCGCCCGCAGCAGCTCCGCCGAGGCCGATGGCCCCAGCACATCCTGGGCACTGCTCGGCGGCGCCGTTCGGGCATTTACGACCTCGGCCATCGCATTGAGCGCGCCATCGATGGCGGGCTGCTCTACCGATGCCGGACTTGCGGCTGCCGCGGTCAGTGGCGCCTGCAGCGCTTCGAATTGGCTCGCCTGCGCTGTGATCGCATTGCGGTTGTCAAAGTAGGACCAGGTGAACACAGCACCGGCCAACAAGGCCACGGCGGCACAGGCGGCGGCGGCGCCACGCCAGATCCAGGCGCGGCGGCGCTGCGCCAGCGGATCGAACGTCCCCAGGCCTGCTTCCCTAAATATGACCTCGGTCAGCAGATTCTTCAGGAAAAAACTGCGTTTTTCGACGCGCGGCGCCGGCATGGCCCGCCGCGGCGGAAGACCGAAGGATGAAGACAGCGCCGCGGTCAGCCGGTCGATAGGCGCGCCTTCTTGGGTCGCCGACGTCAGATAGAGGCCGCGCAGCCAGGCAGCTTCTTCGTACCGGCTTTCGCCGAACATCGCCTCGATCAGCACCTGGATTGGCTCGGACAGGCTTGCGAGTTGGGCGGGGAATCTGAAAATCTCGGCGCGGGCGGCGAGTTTGTCCTCGTCCTCCAGGCGCGGCACCAGCCGCCGCTCGAGTTCCGTCGCAAGGGTGGCGATTTCCCGCTCTATGGTCTTTGCGTCCACACGCGCATCCAGCGCGAAGGTCGTCCCCCATACCTGCTCGCGCGAGGCCGTCGACAGGCCACCGAAGAAAGCCTCGAAACCCTTGATCAGATCGGCCTTGGTCAGCATCAGATAGACCGGAAGGCGGATTTCAAGCCGGTCGTTGAGCTCTGCCAGCCGACGACGGATCTTGCGGCCATGAGCTTTGATGGCTTCGTCGCCCTCGGAAAGTACGTCGATCGACAACGCGACGATCACGCCGTTCAGCGCCCGGCGGCCGCGGTGCTTTTTCAAAAGGTCGAGGAAGCCCAGCCATTCCGCCGCATCGACGTCGGGCTGGCTCTCCTGCTGCACATAGCGGCCCGCCGTGTCGATCAGAACCGCGTTCTCAGAAAAGAACCAGTCGCAGTTGCGCGTGCCGCCAACTCCCTGCAGGTCGTCGGTGAGATCGATCGGAAAGTTCAGGCCGGACTGGCGCAAAGCCGTGGTCTTGCCTGTGGCCGGCGGCCCAACGATCACGTACCAGGGCATCTCGCGCAGGAACTTGCGTCCGCCCAGTTTGCGGCGCTTCAATTCGGCCATCACCTCGGCGAACTTGGCACCAACGGCGGCGACGTTCTCTTCGCCGGGGCTCAGCGGTTTCTCAACCGCCGGCGCTGCGATTTCGGCGACGAACATGCGATTGGCTCGGATCGCCCGGCGCTGGGCGACGATCAGCCAGATCAGCCAGAAGATGACCAGCAGCGCAATGATGACGATGCGCACATTTTCCGAGGCGAAGGGTTCGTAAGCACCGACCCTGACGATCGGGCCGAACACCCAGATAACCAGCGAGAGCAGCGCGATGCCGATCAGCGTCCAGAGCCAGCGCGATGTCAGAACCGCCCAGAGGAAGCGCAGGATGAACATCTCACAGCCTCTTTTCGACCAGCACCTCGACGCGACGGTTCAAGGCCCGCCCCGCGCGCGTGCTGTCGTCGGCCACTGGATCGGTAGCTGCACGTCCTTCGAAATGAATGCGGTCCTGCGGCACACCGTTCTGAACCAGCATGTCGGCAATCGTCGCTGCGCGCGCTTCCGACAGCCGCTGGTTGGTGGAAAGTGGATTGGACCTTTGCAAAGGAACACTGTCCGTATGGCCGACCACCGTGATGTTTCCGATCAGCTCCTGATTGGCCAGGATCACTTTCGCGATTGAACCGATCAGCGGTTCGAAGCCTTCCGTCAGTTTCGGCCGCGACGACTGGAACAGTTCGGGGTTGGAGGCCTGAATGATCAGCTTGGCCAGCGAAACGCTCTCGGTGCCGCTGAGCGCGGCTCTGAGATTCGCCGGCGCTCCGGCCTGAAATTCCGGCAACAGCGCGAAATCCACCGCCTCTGGGGGCGGCGCGTCGACCTGTGGCGACGTGCGGCTGATATCGCCGCGCGTGGGCGGCGGCAAGGCACGAACGAGCGCGGAAAGCTCGACCGCCTGACTGCTCAGTCCCATCGAAAGCCCGAGATGGATGGCAGTGGCGATAACCGCCGCACCGAGCGCCATCACCCAGATCGGAACGATGAAGCGCTGCGGCTCGTCGGATGCGATCACGCCTTTCCAGTTCGGCGACAGCGGCGCGCCGTCGGCATCGGCATCGCGCAAGAAGCGCGCCGCAGCAACGCGAACGGCATTGAGCGAGCGGTCGCCCGACCGGCCGGGCACACGATATTTGCCGCGAAAGCCGAGCGCCAGGCAGTGATACTGCAGCTCGAGCAGTTCGCGATCCCGATTCGGGTGGCGCTCCAGTTCGTCGAGACGCGTGAAGAACTGCGTGCCGGCATCGACATCGCCTCGAAGCATGACCACAAGCGGCTGGCGCGGCCATGCGCTGGCGCCGCCCCATGGCGTGTTCAAGGCCAGGTCGTCGAGCAACGCCGCCACCACCCAGGCTGCTTGGTCGGCGCGCTCCAGCGAGGATCCCGCCGACATTGCCGCGTCGCGTGCCCGAACCAGCTCATCGAGCAACCGGGTGCGCAGAGCTTCCGGGTTTTCCGGTGGCAGCGCGCTTTCCAGCTCGGGTGCGAACTCGAGCAGGGGCGCGAATGCGTTGACAAGTGTGTTGGGATGCGTACGCGACCGTTTCACCGGTGCGCCCGACAAGAGTGGCGTCATCGGTCGCGGCATCGGCGCGCCGGTCAGCCGGATGCGGGTACGTTCACGATCCTCCGACAGTCCGAAAGGATCATCCCGGCTCATGGTCTCACCTGTTTACCGAATAGCAGTCCACCTGCGGCTCGCTCGGCAGTACGCCCGACACGCCAATGACGAAGCCTGGGGCATCAAGCAGCGAGGCCCAGTGCTCGCTCTTCTGATCCAGCTCAAGGCATAGCCGATCGCCATCGTAGGGGATTTCGCGGGGCTGGGAATGAAGCGGTTTCAGCGGAATGCCGGGTAGACGGGATTTCCACAGGCCCTCGAACTGATCGGCCGAACCGACAGTCGCCTGGTTGACGAAAATCTTGCGCAAGGCGTCTTCCGACAGCTCGGAGCCGACCCGGATGACGATCCGGCTGGCCACCAGCAGCTTCGGGTTGTCGATGCGGATTTTCCAGACATTGGTCGAATGCCGCATGACGGGCAGCGCGCGTGATTTGGGCTCGATATAACGCAGGCTCAGGATGAGTGAGCGCAACGCGTCCGCCAGCGCCGAATATGCGGGGCCGGGCGCCATGTGGTCGTAGGCGGGCAACTCGCTCAGCCGTCGCGCGCTCGAGCCATAGGTCGCCATTGAACCCGCAAGGCCGGCAAGCTCCAGGTAAAGCTCGGCCGGATGGAAAACGTCTTGTGCCAGCATGTGGGCCAGTCGCGGACGCGCCGCATTGGCGAGATTGAGCATCAACAGGTCTTCGACGCTGCGTCCTGGCCCGCCCATGACCATTTTGCCATGCGCCTCGGCGATCTGGTCGAGGCCGGTAACAACCTCCAAAAGCAACTGCCGGTACCAGGCTACCGCTCCGGTAACCAGGGTCGGCGGCAGGAACGTCTCATCCAGGGAGACGCCGCCATCGGCTCGGACCCCTTTGATGTCGGCTATTGGCAGGGCGGTGTAGCCGCCAACCGATTTTCCGGGTGCAAGCAGCAGCGCCTGCGGACGGGCGATTTCGATTTCTTCAGGATCTGAACCGCCCTGGACGGCGTCGCGGACCGAAACGATCCGCCCATGATAGCGTGCGCCGGTGGATGCGGCATGCGCTGGGTCGAAGCCGACACCGCCAGCAGGCTCGAGCGGCAGTGCGACCAGCACCGGTCCGGCGCCCGTATCGGCGGTGACAGGCAGCGGTCGTGGCGCGTCCATCATGTCTGGGATGGAGAAGGGGGTTCCATCCGGAAAGATGCCCCGTGCGGACAGGATGGAGACCTGGCCGGCATCGAGCATTGCCTGGTCCAGCGTCAGTTGCTGAAAGCCGAACGTATGCAGTTGCCCGGCCTGCAACGCGCCGCGCACGGTCGCCTCGAAAAAACGATCCTGCTGCTGAAAATGCTGGGTCCGGAGAAACAGGCCTTCGGACCACAGCACCCTGTTTGCTTCGCTCATGCCGCTACTCTCTGCATTGAGCACCTCTTACCTTGGCCGCTAGGCGGAAATGCCGCCACTGCCAAGCGTGGCGTTGACGGTAAACTTCGATCCCGGCGACACCGACTTGGTTGTCCGCCAGTTCCGGCCGCCAGGCTCGCGGATGAGGGCGACGAAGCCCAGCGCAGCCGCGTCCGGCTCGACCGTGATGGTTTTGGATGCGGTCTTTCCCGGCCCGACGGATATCTGGTCGGATCCAATGAGATCGCCTGCGAGTGCGGAGCCGGCGTCCCCCTGCAGCGCGAAATAATCGGCCGAATTGAATTTACCGGTGCTGCGCAGCCGCATCACAAGGACCGTCACGGGCCGGTCGCCGCCACCTGGCCCCGGGTTCATACCGGCAGCGCCGGTCAGGTTGACCGTGATCGCCGATGGTTTTGGCGGACCGCTTTGGCAAGCCGCAAGCAGCCCCGTTGCGCCCAGGGCAACGATAAATTCGCGCCGATCGATCATTTTTCACTCCTCCTCATATGCGTCCCGAAAATCAGCGCCGATTTCGCCAAGGAAGCTCGATTCCGCGCTCTGGGCGATTTCACGATGGCGTTTCTGGTATAGCTCCCACAGCTTGGCGCTGCGCCCGCCCGAAAGCAGGGTGCCGATCGCAGAGCTCGATTTCAGCTCTTCCTCGATCGCTGACGGGTCAAAACGGTCAATCATCCGCCGCAAGGCGGACTGCACGCCTCGCCAGGCGCGCACGTGATGTTGCGCGAGATCGCGGATCGCGTCCGCGATTGCCGCGTCGCCGGCCAGAAATCCGGGGCTGCGCTCCGCGATAATGGTCACGATGGCGTCGTCGACCGTTGGCAGAAACTTGAGCGGATTGACTTCAGAGGCCCCAACCACCGTCTGCGCGACGCGAGCGTTTCCCTTTTCCTCGGCTCGCTTGCGCAGCAGCTGCATCAGGCCTTCCATCATGAGCCGATACTCGCGACCGAACTTCTCCATCTCCGCGACGCTGTCGCGTCCGGGAAAATCGGCCTCCTCAATGCCCATGCCACGCAAGAACGCGGTGCGAAGTGCGGTGTTCGCCTGTTGCGCCGCTGCCGGGGAGGCGGCGGGTTTGGGAGCAGCGCCCGCACGCGGCGGGGAGGGGATATCTGCCGCGTGGCCAGGCAAATCCCAGGGATTGGCCGGCTGCGGTCTTCCGGCGATGTGTTTGCGCTGATCGGTCGAGCCGGCGCCGTTTCTCAAATCGGGCGATGCAGCCGGCCCGAAACCGAAGTCATCGAATTCGGATGACTTTCCTGGACCAGCCTCGGTTTCACCGTTGCGGGAAGGCACCGGATCGAGGCTGAAGGGGTCTGCGGGGCCTGGCGCACCACGTGGTTCGGGGTAGGCGGCGCCTTTCGGCGCGGGCGTTGATACCGGGTCGAGGCTGAACGGGTCGTCGAAGGCGGGCGAACTGCGCTGGTTGGCCCGCTCAAACGCCCCTGGAACTGGCTGCTCGAACGGGTTCGGCAGATCGGCGGGACGCGGTCGCAGTGGCTCTTCTTCGACCGTGGCTGAAAAGAAGTCATCGCGGCCGATGCTTACCGGCGCTCGTGATGCCGACGCCGACCGTTCCGGGATCGATTGGCTGGCTGCCGGAGCTTGAGCGACCGGCGTCTGCAGATCGACGCATACGATGTAGTCCCCCAGTCTCAGCCGCATGCCGCTTTGAAGACGGACCGATGTGCCAGCGCCGAGCGGGCTGTCGGAGTCGTCTATGAACAATCCGCTGCTTGATGTGTCGGTGACGAAATATCCATCCCGCCCGCCGGTGATCCTGCAATGGGCGCGTGAAACGAACATGTCGGGATCGTCGATCTGCCAGCCTGCGTCCGCGCTGCGGCCGATCACCAGCTCACCCTCGTCCAGCCGGGTCTGCCGTACCGCCTGGGTGCGTGGCCCTTGCTCCAGCGTCAGCAGCAGACTCATGCCGCGACCCCCGTCATTTCCGGCCGCCATCCGACAATTGTCCGCAGCCGCATATCGTCAGCATCGCCCCTTTCAGCGGGCCGCGCAAGCCAGGTGGTTCGGCCGAGCTGTACCGCCCCGATACGGGGCTGCGGCACTGCTTCTCGCGCGAGCACGATCCGCAGATCGACGTCGAGCGATTCCCCCACCATGTCGCGAACGGCCTGTTTGAACATTTTCAGACGTTGACCGCCTGGCAGGAACGCCTTGAACTCCTCATACCCCAGCGGGCCGACGCGCAGTTCGATCCTGCTTTGGCGGCTGAAGACGCGCGGGCCGATCGTCGCCCCGCGGCCCAGCACTGCGAACGCCTGGGCAAGGCGGGTCTGGAGCGTCGCCGGTATGGTCATCCAGGTGGCAACGAACTCTTTGATCTGGACCGGCACTTTGAACGCTTCCGCCAGGAATAGCGTCAGCCGCTCCGGACCGTCGACCTGGCTGGCGAGCGATGCGGCCTGGCGAAGCTTCACAGCGTCGAGATCGGGATTGTGGGTGCCAGGAAGTCCGATTCCCGCCATGGCTTCAAGCATGGCCCTTACGCGGCCGCCGACCGCACGTTCGACCTGTACCGCCGGATGCGCATCCGCCCAGGCCCTATAGTACAGGGCGATCATGCGGTGCTGAAGAATATTGACGAAGTCCACGAACGTCGTGTCGCTGGTCTGCTGTGCGTCAGCGCCGGTGAACCAGCGCTGCGACAGACGATCGAGCACCCAGCGTGTCAAATGAAGCGGCATGGGGCCTTCCGGTCCCATCAGCCCGAGATTTGCAACCGTGACCCGGGCCGGCGCCCTGTCCTTCCCCGGCGTCTTGTCCGTGGCTTCGCGGAACTCAACCACGTCCTTGGCGGAAAAGCTAAGGCGCACATGCTGTCCGAGCCTCGCCGGCTCGCGATCCGCGTGGCCGGAATAGCCGAACAGCCCGCCCCTCCGTTCGAGTCGGCGCAACAGTTCGAAGAAGTCGAATGTATCAGACAGCCCTTCGACCCGGTCCAGGTCGAATTTTTCTAGATCAGGTAGCGATTGCCGGGCGTCATCGGCCATGGCACATCCTCCTGCTTCTGCAGCAGCCGCGTACGGGTCCGCACAAAGCCGTTTATTCCGGCGTGACGGGCAAACAGCCGTGCAAGCAAGGCTGAAAGCAGCAATGTGCTTTGCCCTGCCAGGACCGACTGGTCCACATGCAATGTCACTTCCGTGCCCCGTCCGAAGCACATCGGCCCATCGATCTGCAGCCGTTCGATGACAGACCGCGAGTCGACGCGAACGATCGAGTGCACGTTGCGGGCGAGGCTCGGATCTCCCCGGTCGGCATAAAGATCAAGCAGCGCATGCAGCGGATCGACACCGCGACCTTCCTTGGCAAGGCTGAGAAAGTTGAGCGCCAGCTGCGCCACCAGCCGCCAGGCGAGATTGTCGGCTCGGGATTCGCCTTCTGCGCCCGCGGGCAGGGCAGCCGGGATGGCCGGCTGGGGCGGGCGCAACGCACCGAGGAGCCGGACCGTTTCGACCGGGTCACCTGTCTCCAGCGTCAAGGTAGGAGTATCGTCGAGGATCGGCAGATCGCGGTTGGTGCAAAGCGCCATGATGTCGAGCCGCTTTAGCGGCCGGTTCGCCGGGCTTCCAACCGGCCGTGAAATCGATAGGAAAACGTCGTCTCCGGTGTATGAGGTGCGGGTCAAGCCGTCGCGCCGCTCATCTTCGGCGGCCCGGCGAGGGCGCCGTTCGGTGGAATAGACCCAGCCGCTGCTGCGGTTTTGCCCCAGGCTGAAGAGCTCCGGAATTTCGGCGTCGGTGCCCTCCGTGTCGGCGTCCTCGACGCGGGTCACCCGATAGATCTCGAAGTCCCGCGCCCGCGTGCGGTCGGCATGCAGCACGTTCCGCGTTCTGCGCGGATCAAGCTCGATGACGTTGCAGTCACGCTCGAAGAGGTTGATGATCGGCGTCGCAAAAAGTTCGAAATCCGCCGGTGTCACATCGGCGAGTTCGGGCACCGGACGCCGGAACATGAAGATGATCTCGATCCCGGCCTCGCATCTGCGCACGACCGATTGCAGTCCTGAGACCCGCACGTAGTGAAAGCGCTCGGGCATCATGAAATATTCGCGCAGCAGACGGTACCCTTCGAATGTCGGACGGGTACGAGGCATCAATGCCTCGTCGTCGCTGATGCCGACCATTTCGGGTTCCGGCAAAGGCGATAGCGGATTGGCCTTGCCCTCAGCCCGTGCACCAACGGCCGAGCATGCGCCGAAAATCGCGTCAAACAGCAACGGCGCCTTGGTGCGCCCGGCAAAATGGAGGTCAAGTCGGTCGAGCGCCAGTTCGTCGAGCTTGCCTTTTCCGGTCCGAGCCAGCGTGATACGCAGCGCCGCCTCGCCGCTCACGCCGCCGATCGGTGTTATGCCGGCCGCCGCCAACCCGCTGCGATCCTGGAAGTAGCTGACTGACGTGATCGTTATCGGCCACAGCGTCATGTCCTGCGCGGTGGTGAATGTGCAGCGCGTCGACAGGCCGGGTTGCAGGCTGGACACCAGCCGCGTGTTCCGCTTGACGACATGGCCGGCAACCATCGACTGGACCTGCTGGCCGGGTTTCAGCACTGCCATCGCCGTTGCCGGCGCCGGCGTAACCAGATCGGGATAGAGGACATCCAGGATGCTGCGTGAAAACCGCGAACGCTCGGCATCGACTTTCAACCGGGTGCGCGCAGCGAGGAAAGCCACGCCGTCAAGCAGCCGCTCGACATACGGATCCGGGCAGGGGACCGTATCCAGCGAAAGATTGCGTGCCACCGCCGGATGCATGTCGGCAAATTCCGCCGCGAGTCCGCGGATATGGGTCAGTTCCTCCTCGTAATATTCTACGAAGACCCGATCCATCTCAGCTTTCCCTAAATTCGGTCCGCGCCAAGCCGTTATCGAGATTGATTGTGGTGCGCAGGCGCATGCGTTCCGGCGTCGGCGTCATGATCAGCACAGCGTCTATCTCGATCTTCAGGCCCACCTTGTCACCAAGGGTCACCGTTACCTTTGTTGCGCTCTCCTTGAGACGTGGCTCGAACGTGGCAAGGACCGAGCGGATCTCGCGCGCCAGGGCCTCGCGATCAAAGTCGCGGGACGAACGGCCCGAGAAGGAAGGCACGCCGTAGTTGACGACGCTTCGGCGCACCTCCGGGAAGTCGGCCAGCGATGGCGGATTGTCTGCGGCCTGTTCATTTTCGAAATCGGAAAGAAGCGGAACAGCTTCGAAACGCTCGGTGTTGAATAAGGCCTCGATATCGCGCCGCACGGCCTCTCTGAGGACGCGAGCCGATACGACCACGCCGCGGCTTTCGATCTCCGCGCGGTGTCGGGTCTGAAAGACCAGGCGGTGCAGACGCCGCTTCTGATCGGACGTCAGCTCCACGTCGGCATCGATAAGCCGCGTGCTGCCCGCAAGGAGGGTGTCCAGCCGGTCCGCGCCAAGTTCGTCCTGTAAGGTCTGACGCAGCCCGTCGATCTCGGAAGTCACGCCCGGCAGGTCATTGACGAGGCGGTCCCAAAGAGAGGGCTGGACCGCCTCGCGCTTCGCTCGCGAACTGCCGGTGACCTGTAGCTTGTCGGCGCCGGGCCGCCGCGCCTCACTTGCCGACATAGACATCCATTTCGATTTCGTCATCCTTGTCATAGACGAACTTGATCTTCTTGTAGGCGAAGCTGACCTCCTCCTCGATCAGGTCTTCCTCGTCCTCGGCCTGCGACATGTCGTATTCCATGATCGAGGCGTCGGTCAGGGTAACGACCAGATAGTCGCTGGTCTCGCCATCGATGGTCCGGCGGGCGGAGAACACGACTTCGTCCAGCGCCTTGTTGTCGAACAGCGCCTTTTTCAGATAGGGCGAGGACTTGTCATAGTGCTTGGTGAACTTGATCATCCCCAAGGACACACGACCGCGGCGTGAAAGCGAATTCGGATCGTACGGCGCGATTATCTTGTAATCGACCCCATGGACTTCGATTTCATCCTCGTGGCCGTCTCGAACGCTTGGACCTTTGATATCCGGAACCTTTAGAAAACCATCAATTTTCACTGCCATTGTCTTTCTCCACCGCTTTTAAACAGAACAAGGTGTGGTTGCTGCGAATCAAGTCTTCACGGACGGTAGTTCCGACACCAGCCTGAGCGAGGCGTTGATGCCTTCCAGCTGGTAGTGCGGACGCAGATAGAAGCGGGCATTGTAATAGCCCGGCCGCCCCTCCACGCTGTCGACCTGGACCTCGGCCGCGGCAAGCGGGCGCTTGGCGCGCGCCTTGTCGTCGGCGAAGGCCGGGTTGGCCAGCACATAGCGGTTGATCCACTCGGTCAACCAGATCTGCATGTCGGAGCGTTCCTTGAACGACCCGATCTTGTCGCGCGCAATGGCCTTGAGGTAGTGCGCAAAGCGCGAAACCGGGAAAAGATAGGGCAGGTTGGCGCTCAGCCGTTCATTTGACTGGGCGTCGGGATCGACCAGCCGCCCGGCGCGCGTTTCGTCGTCCTGCAGCGAATGCGCACCGATAAAGGCCGCGAGATCGGTGTTCTTGCGGTGCAGGATGGGCATCAGGCCGAGCTTGGCCAGTTCCGCCTCGCGCCGGTCGTCGATGGCAACTTCCGTCGGGCATTTCATCGCGATCGATCCGTCGTCGGTGGGGAAGGAGTGCACCGGCAGGTTGATAACTGTGCCGCCGTTCTCGACGCCGCGGATCTGCGTCCCCCAGCCGTAGAGCTTGTGACTGCGATTTATGTTGACGCCCATCGGGAAGGCCGCGTTCATCCAGACATATTTGTTGTGATCGGCCTGCACCTCTTCCTCGAAAGTGAAGCCCTTCACCGGAACGGTTTCCGAGCCATACGGCAGTCGCGCCAGAACACGTGGCATGGTCAGGCCGATGTAACGCGCGTCCTCGCTCTCGCGCAGCGATTGCCACGAGGCATAGGCCGGGTTCGAGACGATCATCTGCAGGTCCTGCGGGTTCGGCAGTTCCTGCCAGCTGTCCATGCGGAACAGGCGTGGCGAGGCGGCCGCGATGAACGGCGTGTGGGCGGAGGCGCAGATGCCCGAGATGTTGCGCAACAGGCCGACGTCACGCGGATGGTTAGAGAATTCGTAGGCGCCGACCAGGCAGCCAATCGGCTCGCCACCCAGCATCGAATACTCGTCCGTATAGACTTTCTTGAAGATCGGGCTTTGATCCCACATCTGGCCTTCATAGTCTTCAAGCGTGTCGGCGAGCTGCTCCTTGGAAATATTCATCACCCGGATCTTCAGCTTCTGATCCGTCTCGGTGTTGTTGACGAGATACCAGAGGCCGCGCCATGTGCCTTCCATTTCGCGCACTTCCGGCGCATGCAGGATCTCGTTCACCTGCTCCGACAGCATCTTGTCTATGCCCGCGATCAGCGACTTGATTGACTTGATCGCGTTGGACGAGATGGTCGTGGTCTCGGAACGGGACTGCGCCGCGAGCGCAAGATTGCGCACGAGTTGCTGCAGCTTCTCGCTGTCGTCCTTCTTGACCTTGAAATCCTTCTCGAGGAGCCCGCTGAATTCTCCGAGGTCGATGGCTTCCGCCTCAGCGGCGACGGCTGCGGTTTTTTGTTGTTCGGCCATGATTTACTCCTGAACCTTGTCGTCGTCGGATAATGCCTGGTTGGCGATCTTGCCGAGAAGCGGCTCGTTGTTCAGAAGTTGCGCTATGCGCTTTTCGGCGTCGACACGGCCGTCCATGAAGCCGAGCAGTTCCTCGAGCTGACGACGCATCTTGAGGATTTCGGCCAATTGCGGAACTTGCTCGGCGATCTTGTCCGGCGCGAAATCACCCATTTTGGTGAAGGTGAGGTCAAGCGCCAGTTCCTCGTCCCGTTCGGCGCCTTCAGCCTGGGGTAGCGTATTCTTCACGCGGGCTTTCACGCGTGGCCCGAGTGCCTCCATGAACTTGGGGAAGCGGTTGGCGTCGGTCTCGACAAAGGCGCGGTCCAGCACCGATTTCGACGCTTCCCTGGTCTGTGAAGCGCCGGAAAGGTCGGCCATCACGCCCATGACAAACGGCAGTTCGATCGTTGTCGGGCTGCCGTAGGTCTCCACGTCATAGGCGATCTGCACGCGCGGCGCGCGATTTCGTTCGATGACCTTCGCTTTGCTTTCGGCTGCCATGGCTTGTTACCTTTCATCCTTCTGGGCCGTCTTCTTGGCATCGGGAACGCCGGCAAGAAGCCGGAATTCCTTCAGCCCCGAGGGGGCGAGATCTTCCATCAGTTCAACAAAATCCATATGCACCATCCGGCGCACACGCCGCGCGAGGTGCGGGATCGGGCTCGACGGTTCGGTGCGGTCATAGAAGGCCACGACGAGGTCGAGGCATTTCACGACGTCGTCGCGCGAGGAAATCCGATCAGGGAGCCCCGTGCTCGGTTCCGCGTAACTTGCCATGCTTGCCATAGGATCGGCTCCGTGACCGTTTCGAACAGGCGTTGCCGGTTCTGCAGGCGCGGAAACAGGCTTTGCGGCGCCATTCGCGGTGGCGCCGGCGGCCGAGTTTCGTTCGAGGGTTGTCAGCAAACGCTGCAGAAACCGTTTTAATTCCGGGACGGTGGCGCCGCTGCCCTCGATGCGGGCATTGAGGGCGGTCTCCACCACCTCGAGGGCCGCGATCGCGCCGCGCGCATCGGCGACGAGCGACGTCATCTCCGCGCTGGCCTGATCGATCTGTGCGACGCATGCGCTACGCACCCGGTTCACCAACTGGCTGTGCGCGCTCGCCAGAGCCGCCTTTTCGGTCGCGTTCAGTCCCGAGGCTGCTTCCTGAAGCATGACACGCTCGTCGAGCGCGCCCTTCTCCAGATCCTCGCCGAGGATCGGGCCGATTGCACGCGGCGCGAAAAACGTCATTTTCCGCAAATCCTTGAGCAGGCCATTCTGGCTATTCTGGAGGTCAGTCAGCGCATTGATGCGGCGCAGGGCGGCGTCGCGCGGGGTAGCACCGGATCGCAGGGCCGGGTGCATGGTTGCCCAATGCTGATCGAAGTTCTGCGCAATGAGGGTCAGACCCTCAGCCAGCCCGGCCAGCCGATACTCGTTGGCCAGAGCACGCGTAACTATGACGAGGAGGCGCAGGTCCCGGCCGTGTGGGCGCAGCTCTTCGGCCTTGGCGAGCACGGTAGGCCAGTCGATCGGAACATCAACTTCTGTGTTCTTGTTTCCTTGAAACTCGACCTTTTTCTGCTGTTCTGTCAGGCGCTCCAGCTCATGAAAGGCTGGATCATTGCGCAAATCCTCCCCTGACGGATTTTCACCGTCCAGCGGATTCAGCCAGAGTGCGAGATCAATCACACCAACCCCCAGCAAGCGGCCCCTGTGCCGTGCGTGACCCAACGTTAGCACACTGCGACACTTTACCACAATTTAGTTGCCGCTCAATCTTAATGGAAGCTTGCAAACCCGGCCCTGAGTCCGAAATCGGCGGCACAAATTGTCGAACCCTGAATGTGAATGCATCGCAAAGAGATGGGCATTCCATGGCTGTTTCGGCCGATGGCGTGGGCTTTTGCCGGGACGTGCGAAGTCGGCCTAATCGGGCACTCAGACGCCTGATCCATCACACGCTTTGTCAAGTCGCTGCTTATGTGGCAGTTTATTGACTGGCAGATCGCAGGAGCAAGTTCGATGGAACAGCGCCGGTCGTCGCAGAGCTTCAAACGCAAGGAACTGGTCGGCAAGCTGAATCCCGTCTGTTTGCGCGCCTTCAAGGCTGCGGCCGACACCGCCAAACTGCGCGGCAATCCCTACGTCGAGCTCGTTCATTTCGTCGAACAACTGGTGCTTTCCGAGCGCTCTGATGTTCAACTGATACTGGCAGACGCCGGGGTGGATGCGAGCAGGCTGACGGCCGATATGACCCGCGCCGTCGACAAGCTGCCTTATGGCGCCACTTCGATCGAGGAATTTTCCGATCACATCTTTCACGCCATCCAGGAGGCCTGGAGCCTGGCGGGGCTGGAATTCAGCGTCGAGGAAGTCCGCAGTGCGCATATTCTGCTCGCATGCCTGAAGACGCCGGTGCTGGAAGGCCTGCTGTCAAAGATCAGCGGCGAATTCGACAAGATCGATGCGGACGCGGTTATCGCGCGGTTCGCTGATGTGGTGGAGGGCTCACTCGAAGCTGGTGCCTCGACTGCGGTTCCCTCCGCCGAACCGTCGCGGCGGGCTCCGGGCGGGGATTCGGCGCTGGCCAAGTATGCGACCGACCTGACCCAACGCGCCCGCGACGGCAAGATCGATCCGGTCGTCGGGCGCGATCCGGAGATCAGGCAGATCGTCGATATCCTGATGCGACGCCGGCAAAACAACCCGATCCTGACCGGCGAGGCGGGGGTCGGCAAGACCGCCGTCGTCGAGGGCTTTGCCTTGCGCATCGCCGAGGGCGACGTGCCGCCCACGCTGCAGGGCGTCAGCGTGCGCATGCTCGATGTCGGTTTGATGCAGGCAGGCGCAAGCGTGAAGGGTGAATTCGAGAAAAGGCTGAAGGCGGTCATCGATGAGGTTCAATCCTCCGAAACGCCGGTCATCCTCTTCATTGACGAAGCTCACACCTTGATCGGCGCCGGCGGCGCGGCTGGCACCGGTGACGCGGCCAATCTGCTGAAGCCGGCGCTGGCGCGCGGCGAGCTTCGCACGATCGCCGCAACGACCTGGGCCGAATACAAGCAGCACATCGAGAAAGACCCTGCGCTGACTCGCCGTTTCCAGGTGGTCAAGATAGACGAGCCGTCGGAAGCGGTCGCCGTTCTCATGCTGCGTGGTGTGGCCGGTATCCTCGAGCAGCATCACAAGGTGCAGATACTCGATGAGGCGATCGAGGCGGCGGTCAGCCTGTCCCATCGCTACATCCCGGCGCGGCAACTGCCGGACAAGGCCGTGAGCCTTCTCGACACCGCCTGTGCCCGTGTCGCCATTTCGCAGCATGCCACCCCGGCCGAGGTGGAGGATATCATGCGCCGCCGCCAGGCGCTGGAGGTCGAGCGCGGCATCATCGGCCGCGAGGCAGCGATCGGCATCGACGTGGCCGACCGGCAGGCTCGGGTCGAAACAGGGCTCGCCGAGACCGAACTCACGCTTACCACCGCGCAGGAACGTTGGGATCGGGAAAAGGCGCTGGTTGGCGAGATACTCGAATTGCGCGCCAGACTGCGCGGCGAGGGTGTGTCGCTCGATGCTGTGGAGACCCCGGAAGCGGTCGCCGAAACAGCAGGCGCCGATGCGCCTGAGATCGAAACGTCTGCGATCGAAACACCTGGGATCGAAACGCCTGAGATCGAAACGCCTGACACCGATGCGGATGCAACGGCCACTGCCGGTCCCTCTCCACCCGACCCGGCTGCCGATCTCGTGCGGTTGCGGGAGTTGATGGCCGAACTGGCCGAAGCGCAGGGTGAGACGCCGCTGATCCTGCCGTCAGTCGACCGCAACGCCGTGGCTGCCGTGGTACAGGATTGGACCGGCATCCCGACAGGACGGATGCTGTCGAGCCAGACCGAAAAGGCGCTGCGGCTCGCCGCCACTCTGTCCGAACGCGTGGTCGGCCAGGATCATGCCATGGAGATGATCGCCAAGCGCGTGCAGACCAGCCGCGCCGGGCTCGGCGCGCCCGAAAAACCAGTGGGGGTTTTTCTGCTCTGCGGTCCTTCGGGCGTTGGTAAGACCGAAACCGCGCTGGCCTTGGCCGAGACGCTCTACGGCGGCGAGCAGAACCTCATCTCCATCAACATGTCCGAGTTCCAGGAGGCGCATACGGTCTCTACCTTGAAGGGCGCGCCGCCCGGATATGTCGGCTACGGCAAGGGCGGCATCCTGACCGAGGCGGTCCGGCGAAAGCCCTATTCGGTGATCCTGCTCGACGAGGTCGAAAAGGCGCATCCGGACGTGCACGAGATCTTCTTCCAGGTTTTCGACAAGGGGATGATGGACGACAGCGAGGGCCGGCGGATCGATTTCAAGAACACGCTGATCCTGCTCACCTCGAATGTCGGCTCCGAGGTCATCATGGACCGGACCGGGAACGGCACGGTACGAGCCGGGCTCGACGATCTGGATACCGCCTTGCGGCCACCGCTGTTGAAGGTTTTCCCCGCGGCTTTCCTTGGCCGGGTGGTGACCATTCCCTACTATCCGCTATCGGATTCGATGATCGAAGCCATTACCCGCCACCAGTTCGCCAAGATCGCCCGCCGGCTGCGCTTAAGCAACGATGCCGAGTTGGTGATCGGTGACGGTGTCATGGATCTGGTCAAGGCCCGCTGCACCGAGATCGAATCCGGCGGGCGGATGATCGACGCCATTTTGACAAACACGCTTCTGCCCGAATTGAGCCGCGGCGTGCTGAACCGGTCGCTCGAGGGCGAAAAGATGACGAAGGTGACTGTCGGAGCCTCCGAAGGAGGATTCACCTATTCCTTCGAATAGCCCAGGAGCAATTCTATAGCTCCAGTGGTCAAATCTGATGGAGTTGTCTTCGCAGTTGGGACGTCAAGCATTTGTTGCATTGAAACGACGCTGCCGGGTGCATGGTTGTCTTCGCGGTCGACATCGGTCGCCGCATGATGGAGCTTCGCGGGGCGAGCCTTCAATGTGGACGACGCACTTTGCTGAGACAGCGGTGCAACCCATCAGCGGAATGGCTCGGCTCACGTCCCGGCAGGACGCCTCAGACGTTCAGATTCTGAACGCTATGGATTTACGTTGTGGCTCCTACACTCGGATTTACAGGCCGCGCCCGAACACCAAACTAGCCGCGAAGCCTGAGGAACAAGTCTCGCGCATTGAACAGGTCAGAACGCACCAGCACGAAGAGGGCCGTGCCATAGACAGAGGCTCCAAGGACAATTGCGCTAATAAGGAGTGTCTCCTGGGCGGCGTGCTCAGGCGCGCTGCGTAGCCACGCGCTGACGGCGCCGAACATCAGGAGGGCGGCGAGAGCCAGTCGTGGGAAGATCTCAAGGGGTCTCAGCACGTCGATACGCGCGATGCGCTGGGCGTAGAAGAGGAAGATTGGTAGGAGGACCAGGCTGCAGGCTACGAGCGCCACCATCGTCATCTCAAGGCTGATCTGCGCAGTGACGGACAACAGCATCGTTGCGACAACAGAGTAAGCTATGTTCAACATCAGGATCAACCTGGAGTGACCCATTGCAAGGATTGTAAACGCGCAGAGGCTGTCAATAGTGCGTTGCAGGCCCAGCAGCATGAGAATCTGGACAGCGACGACCCCGCTGGCCCATTGCGGGCCGAAGATAAAGGGAACCGCGATCGGTGCGATCGCGGCAAATCCGATGAATGCAGGAAATCCCGCTATCCCGGCCATGCGGACGGTCGTGTTGAAGAAACGGTCGATCTTTTCGGGTTGATCTTGAATCCGTGCCACGGTGGGCATAGTGACAGCCATCAGCGGACTGAGGAATACTTGCACAAGAAGGTCGAGCGGACGACGGGCGAGAGCATAGATTCCGACCGCATGGGGGCCGAGGAACGTACCGAGCAAAACCTTTGGAATTTCCTCGTTCAAGAAATTCCAAAAAGTCTGGACGATAAGCGGGCCGCCAAATCCTAATAGGTCACGAACCTTTGCATAGGAGAAGGTAAGACCGGGTCGCCAAGAACTGCCAAGGAGAAGAACAGCGGTTTCCACAACCGCTTTTGCAAGGTGCATCCAAATCATGCTCCACACGCCGAAACCGGCTATTGCCAAGACGATGCCGAGTGTGCCGCCGACGAGGGTGCCGGCAATTGTACGCAACGCGAACAAGCGGAACTCGAGTTGGCGCTTCAACACAGCCGCAGGTACCGACGAGAGGGCCTGAATTACGACGACCACGCTGCTCCAGCGAATGAGATCTTCGAGAATGGGCTGTCCGAACGCTGCAGCAATCAAACCGGCAGACGTCCAGATGAGCCCGCTAATCACAGCGCCGGTGGCGGCGAGAAGCCAGAAGGCCGAGTCAAAGTGTGAGGACTCGATTTTAGGATGCTGGATGAGTGCCTCCGGTATTCCGATCGTCACCGGAACAGCAAAAATGACGGGTACAACCATGGAGAGGGCGGCGAGGCCGAATGCTTCAGGTCCGAGATGCCTGGCTAATACGACAAAAACGGCAAACATGGCTGCTTGCCGACCCCATGTTTCGACTGCTGCCCAGGCTGCGCCGCTGACAATCTTCGCGCCGATCGATGTCATCGCACGTCTCTTTGCCCGTTGGCATACAGGCCTGCGACTTTCGATCGCGCAGCCAAGGCTTTCCGCCTTCGTCCCACGGCTGCGCCGCTAGCGATCTGGCTTGGTCTACGTGAATAAAAAGGAGAGCCGTCGACCTCTCTCCAGCTATCGTCTGTCGAGTTGGAACCTCGCGAACGCAGAGCAGTCGCGGGCCACGGACAGCGTTTAGCGTGCTTGCTCGTCATTCTATTCCACCACCCACAAGCACCCATGGCTGAGGATACTGTGGTTGGAGAGGAAGGGTGGCTGCATCCAGTTCTTATTGGTCATAGGCAGCTCCTCTGGAGATCCTCTTTCTAGCGCAATCAAATGAGGCGGTGTTACGGCTGATATCCCGATGTCATCGCCGCAGGCGCGTTGCTGGGGTTGGAATTCGTTCGAGTGCATCGTGCCAGACCTTACGCCGGAGCGTGGGAACGTAAACGTCCCCAAACGGCGTATGTCTGTTTGGTGCAGCCTGATTACCGATTGACCATCCCGCGTTCCGCACGCCCATCCGCGCGGGCGATCAAGAAGCGGGCTTGGCAGCTGTCTCTTGCCGTGCTGGCCTAACAACAAGCTGCTCGGTCCGCTTGGCGGTGACCTTCCAGCTATATTCCCGCTCGACCCTCTCTTTGAGCGCACGCCAGTCACGCAGCGTGGCGTTTCACATCCCCGGGCTGCGCCGTGGACCGTCAAGCTGCCGTTCAAGGAATGTAATCCCTGAACCAGCGCTTGATGTACTCGCCCTCTGATCCGAGCGCGATGGCCTGTAGCGGTCGTAGTGCATCATGATGTGCCACAGGATCGGCATCGAAGACCGATCTCGACCATCGGCTTGGGACAGCTCTCTGTTTCGTCGGCCAGCCGCGGCCCAAATCCTGCGCGAGGATACCCACGTTCATAAGCCTTTCCCACCAGCAAACACGGGTCTCGAACGCCCGTGAGTTCTGTTACCATGGGCGATCGGCGTTCAACGACGCGAGCGAACGGATGATGGAAGCGCACCGATGTGGACCTTTAGACGGACCTTCAGCACCATGCTTGACAATCAATTGCGGCTGCGACTTAGGCCGTTTGAGGCAGGCGACTGGTCGGCGTCTGCTGTCATTGTTGCGCCCCATCCGGATGACGAGACGCTGGGTTGCGGTGGCGTTGCGGCCAAAAAGATTGCCTCGGGCGCCCAGGTCCGTTTTGTTTTCGTCACCGATGGCGCCGCGTCTCATCGCCACCTTATGCATCCTGAAACCTTGCGGGCGACACGCGAGGCCGAAGCCATAGAAGCAGTTCGTCGTCTGGGCGCATCATCCGAAAGTGTTACATTCTTACGCCTTCCAGACGGGGCGGCCAATCATCACCTTCATGAGATAACAGATGCGGTCGTGTCGAGGCTCAACTCATGGCGGCCGCAGAGCGTTTTCGTGAACCATGCAAAGGATCCGACTTCCGATCATGTCGCCGTCAATGCAGCAGTTCGCGCGGCGCTTCGTGCCTATCGTCGCCCTGTCACGGTATTCGAGTATCCAGTCTGGTATTGGTACCATTGGCCATGGACAAGTCTGTGGGGCGATTTGCCGAATATGTGGCGTGTTACTTTGCGGCAGACGATCAAGACGGCGGCAGGGCTGCGGGCGCCGTTCACGCTCAATAGCCTCGCCTATGTTGGCGATGTTATCGACGTAAAGCGTGAAGCGCTGGCGGCGCATGCGTCGCAGATGCAGCGCCTGGAGAACCAAGATGAATGGCGGACGCTGTCGGACTTGTCGGGGGAGATTTCGTCGGGCGGTTGCTGGCCGACTACGAAATGTTCACACGCTACGAAATCAATATTTAGCATGTGTGGCCGCCTGATCGCGGTCGTTATGATCGGGTGCACCCTCGCAAGCTGCGACGCCGCTCAGGGACAGGGACCTCCCGAAGAAATTCTAGAGTCGGGTCTTGTTTTTGAACGCAAAGAAATTGCCCCCTATTCAGGAGACGTAAAGCTTGTTGGCGATATAGACGGCGATAATCGACTGGATTTCGTTCTTGGCGGCTTCCCCGAGGATGCGATGTCTTGGTGGCGGTGGCCCGATCTGGTCCGCACCGTAATCGCGAGGCCCCACGTCGAGTTCACCACCGACGGCGTGCTTGCCGACATCGATGGGGACGGTGATCCCGACATCGTCACGGCCGATGGGCCCGATGCTGTCAATCTCGTCTGGTTCGAGAACCCGCGGCCGAATGATAACCCGACCCACGGTACCAGCTGGAAGCGTCGGGAAATCGGTGCAGTCGGCGGCTGGGGCAAAGACATCAAGGCGGCCGATTTCGACGGGGACGGCCTCGTTGATATCGTCGTTCGGGCGCCTGGCGAAGTGATGATTTTCTTCCAAGAAAGCCCCAGCTCCTGGACCCGCGTGGGCTTGTTCTCCTTCAACTTAGGCGAAGAGGGAATGGCAATCGGGGATATTGACGGCGATGCTGATGTCGATCTCGTCCTGCACGGAGTATGGGCGTCGAATCCAGGCGCAGCGGCAGCACGCGATCCAGCACTATGGCGCAGCTACGAGCTTGGTCCGTTCAATCCTGCATTCAAGGCGCTCGTCACCGACCTTGACCAGGACGGCCGCGCCGACATTCTGACTTCAAGTTCCGAGCACACTGACGACGTCGCCTGGTTCCAGCCCCTCGCCGGACCGACGGGCCGCTGGATCCGCCATGTCATTCAGCCATCTGTCGCGGGCGCCCATACGCTGCAGGCAGCCGACATGGACGGAGACGGAGACAACGATGTCGTGGTTGGGCAGATGCATACGACCGAGGAGCGCAAACTCGCGATCCATTACAATATCGACGGGCAAGGAACGCGCTGGGCCCGTCAAGTGATCGACGATGTGGGTCTCCACAACGGCGTCGTCGCCGATGTCGACAGGGACGGCGATTTCGACATCTATGGGGCGAACTGGGTGGGCAACCCGCCCGTCAGAGTTTGGATCAATCGGCTGGATCCGCCTGCATCGGTCCGAATCGACCGCTGGACCTATCATCGCATAACGAACGGGCATGTCCGCTCCTTTGGGCTCGCTTTTTCCGACATGGATGGTGATGGTCGCACAGACATCATCTCGGGTCCGTTCTGGTACCGTCAACCGTCCGAAGCCTGGAGCACACAATGGCAACGGACCCGGCTTGCTGAGGGTGTGGACGCGGTCGCAGCCCTGGATCTCGATGGCGATGGGCGCGGGGAGGTCATAGCACAGCGAGGCGGAGGCAGGGCGCTGCACCTGGTGTGGCTCCATGCCGAGGACATCGAGGCGCACCGCTTTGAAGTGCACGGGATCGGAGAGGTTCCCGCCGCCAGTCATGAGCTCGGCTCTCAGGGCCATGCGCTAGCCCAGATCGTAAAAGGTGGGAAGCCGGAGCTGGCGGTCTCGAGCGGCGGTGGGGTTTTCTATTTCAAGATTCCTGACGATCCAACAGTCGAGCCATGGCCGCGCACCCGCATCTGCGTCGAAGCGTCTGATGAAGGGATCGCATTCGCCGATATCGATGGCGACGGTCTACTTGACCTTGTCGCCACGACCGGCGATGCAAAGACGGCCGCATGGTGGCGCAATCCAGGTGACGGCTCGCCAGACTGGGAGCTTCGGCATGTTGGAAAAGTTCCTGAAATGGTCTATCCCGACCGCGTGGCTGCCGCCGATCTTGATGGCGATGGACGTGCGGACATCGTCGTGACCGAGGAAAATGGCAAAGCCGACAGCGCTAAGGCGTATTGGTGGCACAACCCCGGCGACAGCTCCTCCGACTGGGAGCAACACGAAATCACCTCGCGCGGTTCCCTTAATAGCCTTTCAGTGTCCGATATGACTGGGGACGGCAGGGCGGATCTTATCATCGGCGAGCATCGCGGCACACTTCGCCTCTCAAGCTGGCATAATCTGGGTGGGGACGGTTCATCGAGCAGCTGGTCGGCGAAGGGATGGAAAGCCATCTGGGAGCAAGGACGGTCGACCTTGACGGTGACGGGGATCTCGACATCGTGTCGATCGCATGGGACGCATTCGAAGCCATCCATGTCTGGCGCAATGACGCGGTCGGCGAGGATGCTGATGGCGACCAAAAGGTCCGCTGACGGGGAGGGCTGAGCATCGGCCGGCGCGCCGCATGAACTGTAGCGACCTCGTCCGGCACCACCTGTTTACACCGCTGCGCGGGCGCTCGTGCATCGACGCTCAAGTCCGGGAAAATTCGCTGCGCTGAACGAATTCAACCGCTCGACGTATTAAACCATTCGACATTGTCGATGGCAGGTTGACCAAGCCAGTGCGCAAGCCGGGCCGCTCATGCCTTTATGACGTTGTCGGTGCGTGACTGACTACGCGCACAAGCATTTCTCGTATCGAGTACCAGCTTTGCGTGCTTGGTGATGTTCTGCCAATCAATCGCATCATGGTCTGTCGAGATGACAACGGCATCATACGATGCCAAACTGCTAGCGCAGATATCCACAGAGCGGCGACCTGCCAGGGTGGCGTACTCTCTTGTTCCGGGTATTTCCGGTACATAGGGGTCGTGGTAATCAACGACTGCCCCGCGTCGCTCCATGATGTCGATCAGCTTCAACGATGGGCTTTCTCGTGTGTCACCCACGTTTTTCTTGTAGGACATCCCGATCACCAGGATCCGCGAACCGCTCAGGCCGCGGCTGGCTCGTTGGTCCAAGGCCTCCGCAAGGCGGGCAACCACATAATGCGGCATGTTCGTGTTGATTTCACCGGCAAGTTCGATGAAGCGCGTTGTTATTTCGTACTCTCTTGCCTTCCAGGTCAGGTAGAATGGGTCGATCGGGATGCAGTGCCCGCCGAGGCCTGGGCCTGGATAAAACGCCATATATCCGAACGGCTTGGTCTTGGCAGCTTCGATCACCTCCCAGACGTCGATGCCCATCCTGTCAAAAATCACCTTTAGCTCATTGACCAACGCAATGTTCACAGAGCGAAATATGTTCTCGGTCAGCTTCACAGCCTCTGCCGTTGCGGTGGAGGCAACGGGAACGGTTTGCACGATGATCTGGTCGTACAGTTCCTTGGCAACCTGTAGGGACGATGGGTCGTCGGCGCCTATCACCTTTGCAACCGTGGCGGTGGTGTGGACATCGTTGCCTGGGTCCACCCGTTCGGGCGAAAAGGCGAGAAAAAAGTCCTTTCCTAAAGAAAGATTCGTCGCCTCGAGCAGCGGCTGCACGACCTCTCGCGTCGTTCCTGGCCAGGTCGTCGACTCCAGAACGACAAGTTGACCAGGGCGCAGCCGCTCCGCGATCGCACGTGCGCTGTTTTCGACGAACGACAGGTTCGGCTCCCGGTTTTTGGTAAGCGGCGTTGGCACCGCTATCAAGATCGCGTCGGGTTCGCCTAGGTCGGCGAAATCGCTGGTGGCGCGAAACCGCTTGCTGTCGACAGCCACTTTGATGGCAGCACCAGGCAAATGATCTATGCCGGTTTCTCCGCGGTTAAGAAGTGCAACCCGAGACGCGTCGATGTCGAAACCGATGACTTTGAACCCGGCGTCCAGCGAGATCATGGCGAGCGGCAAACCAACGTAGCCGAGGCCCATGATGCCAATGGTGTAGTCCCGCGTTCGGATGCGGTTAACCAGTTCCTGAAGGTCTGGAGCAGTCTGCATGAGATGCTGGCAACTTTCGCTTCAATGTCGACAATAAAGGATTGCCTCAATTACCGCGGGGAAGCAGTTCACAGCAATCAGCAAAATGTATGCGCTTAGCCAGCCCCAGAGCTGAAAATAGCATGGGTTGCACCATTGGGAGAACAGCCGAAGTGCTTACCCCAAGCCACGTTGTCAAATAAATCTTGCGCTGCCACATTTGATTTTCAAGCGACGTCCTAAGGATCTCGGAGCCACGCCGCGTTTGGCGAAGGGACGCACATTGCATCAGCGATTAAACTGTTCGGTTGAGGTGGATTATGACGCAATCGATCCTGGTAACTGGTGGAGCGGGCAATATCGGCAGTGCCCTCACTCGCGCGTTGGTCAAGCTACCTCAGACCCAGGTGGTCGTCGCTGACAACCTGTCGACCGGAAGTCGAGACAAGGTACAAATAGACGCGGGCAATCTGACCGTAGTAAAGGCGGATGCGAACGATTTCGACGACATCTCATCGTTGTTCTACCGCTTCCATTTCACCCACGTCTTCCATTTCGCAGCCGTGGTCGGTGTGCAGCGGACTTTGGCAAATCCGTTGCTCGTGCTGCGCGACATCACCGGTATCGAGAACGTGCTGAGGCTATGCAAGAACACCGGCGCCGAGCGTATCTACTTCGCTTCGTCATCGGAGGTATATGGCGAACCTTTCGAGATTCCTCAAAACGAGAGCACCACGCCACTTAACTCACGTCTGCCGTATGCAGTGGTGAAGAATCTTGGAGAGGTCTATCTGCGCACTTTTGAGCGTGAGTTTGGACTGCCATTTACCATTTTTCGCTTCTTCAACACCTACGGGCCACGTCAGAGCGAGGATTTCGTTCTGCCGCGATTTGTGCGTGCAGCCCTGCGCGGCGAGCCCCTGACGATTTACGGGGACGGTTCTCAGACCCGCACCTTCTGCTATGTCGACGACACGGTTGACGCTTGCATCGCGGTTCATCGAACGCGCGCGCACGAGAACGAAGTGATCAACGTTGGCAGCGACGTGGAAATGAGCATTCGACAGCTGGCCGACTTTGTCATCGAAGTGCTGGGCTCGTCATCGAAGTTGGAATTCCGACCGCCCCTTGCGGAGGGCGACATGACGCGCCGCTGTCCTGACACGAACAAGATGAAGGCTATATTGAACCGTCCCCTGGTGCCGCTCGAAGAGGGCATTCGCCGCCTCGCCGATCACCTCTCCCGACCGGAAGACCGCCCTGCACTTAGAAGAGTCGCCTGAACGAGCTGGCGGTGGGGAGTGACATGAAGCTCGTATATGTCGGTCAGCCGTACGATAGACTTTTTCCGCCTGTTCAAAACTCAATCGGTCTGATCGTCTACAATACGGCGCTGCGGCTCGGCGAAGGCCTGCAGATTACGCTCTATGGCAAGCATTATCGAGACGACACGGTGCCCGCGGACCTGCCGTTCGCGGTGCGGCGGGCTCCGGCGCGGCGTGACCGCGCGCTGCAGCGGGTCATCCACCAGTTTCCGCGTCTGGCGCGCTGGTTGCGGCTGGATCGGAAGGCCGATGACCACTCGCAATATCGTAGCAAGGTTCGTCGCTACCTCGCCGTCGATCAACCAGATATCGTCCATGTGATGAATTACTGGGCATGGTGCCGGGAACTGAAGGCAGCCAACTCATCTCATCGGCTCGTGCTTGAGATGCAGTGTGAGTGGCTGTCACAGCGTGACCACGCTCAGGTGGCCCGTCAGCTCAAAGTGGTGGATGCGGTCGTCGCCGTCAGCGACCACATCGCAACAACCTTTCGTTCTGCATTCCCGGACTATCCTGGCGTCGTTGCCACTGTCGGTAACGGCGTGGACGTTTCTTACTTTCGGCCGAGCGGGCAGCGGGCTTCCGCATCCACCAGAACCCGACGTGTCATTCTGTTCGTTGGGCGGGTGTCGCCAGAGAAGGGGCTTCACACACTGATCGAGGCCTTCAGTGAGGTTGCGGCCAGGTTTGCGGACGTGGAACTTCGGATCGCAGGGCCGCATTCTCCGCTTCCGGTGGACTTCCTGACCAGCCTCTCGTCGGATCCGCGGGTAACCGCGTTGAGCCGTTTCTACGATCGCTGGGGCAATTGCCAATATCGGGAACACTTAGAGGAACTCATCGAGCGCCACGGGTTACGTGATCGAGTTCACTTCGTGGGTAACGTGCCCCACAAGGACCTCGTAGCGACGTACCATGAGGCCGACATTGTTGTGAATCCGTCCCTCAGCGAGAGCTTCGGAATATCGGTCGTGGAGGGCATGGCATGCGGGATACCGGTGGTGGGAACGAGCGTGGGCGGGATGTGTGAATCCATTCTAGCTGGCAGGACCGGGATGCTGGTCGAAGTCGATGCTCCTGGCGAGCTCGCCCAGGCATTGATGACGATGCTGGAGGATACGGTCCGGGCAAGCGAAATGGGAAGCGAAGGGCGCAAGCGTGCCGTCGAGCTGTATTCGTGGGAGGCGCGCGCAGAACGGCTCAAGTCCGTCTATCAGAAACTGCGCCCAGGCAAGCGGGTCCATGTTTCCACAAAGATCGTCAGCCATTGAGCCTTAGCGGTGGGCGGCGATCGCAAGTGCCTCGCAGCTTGTAGGCCGATGTGATGCGCATGCGGCGATCCTCAGTGTAGCGCTCAACCCGGTATCGGTCTACGCCCAACCCATGTCGGATTGGAATAGGCCCGTCAGGCCCGCCGCTCTCTTCACTAACGGCCGTCAGGTGCGCCCAGCCCAAAGGGCGGAGTGAAGGAGGCCGAGTGAACCTGGCTGTAACGACGCCAGGCGCGAGGGCTTCAGCGCAAGGCCCGGGCGATCGCGCCGTTTATGCAGTGCGGAGGATCGGCAGCCGCATATGGATCGCCCGTTTCTCAACAAGATGCCAGCTGAGAAAGCCCGCGCAGACTGCTATAGGCACGGTCAAGATCGTTAGCTGTATAGGCGTGATTGCCGGAACATACATGATCATTAGCTTCTGAATCGGCCATGCGTAGAGATACACGCCGTACGATATATCATTCTTTCGGTTAATCGAATTTAAGACGCTGTTCTCGTTTAGAAACGCCAAATACAGGAGCAGATAACCTCCAAACACGCCCACTGCGAGGGGCGCTAGCCGCTCCGAGAACATCCCGCCTATGAGAAGGATACAGCACAAAAGCGCTACCCGATTGCTCCTCCTCACATGCTCCTTGAGCAGCTGAAACAACGCCCCAATGGAAAATATCATCGTAAAACGTACGGCATCGTCCACGTTACCGATGGGCTCAAAATTTCCAAGATCGTAGCGAAAGTAAACACCTTGCGAAATGGAACTAACGAGGATTATTGCCAGTGAAACTGACATGATCGAAAAGACAAGCGTGGCGCGACCGAGACAGAATACCACGATTGCCACAAGCACATAACAGCGAAACTCGTATGCAATAGTCCATAGTGATCCATTAACATCTGGTGCATGGGACCCGGCAAACGCCGATCCTACCTGCGCCGGGTTCAGCAAGAGCGCCATTTTGGAAAGCTTAGCCGCCCACCGGCTCGGAGATAATTCATCAAAGTCACCACCTCCCAGCCAAAATACCAGACTGATGCTGATCAAGTATGCCACAACGAATCCCGGAACTATACGAAGTACACGTCTGGACATGAAGGTGTAGAAGCTGCTTCGCATAGCGCTGTCGAGCACGAGGAAGCCACTAATGAAGAAGAAGCCGTAAACGGCCACCTGGCCGGAGGTCAACGTACCGAAGATGTTCTTCAGCACCTCACGATTCGAGTTCCCATCTATAAGTTCCGGCGAGTGGGATATAATAACAAGTGACGCAAATAATAGTCGGAAAAAGCTTAGAGCGTTGGGCCTTCGTAAGTCGAAATCACTCATTTGGTCGCCTTCGAGATGTGAACTCTTGCGTTGCGCCATTGCGATCTCAGCAAGGAGAGCCGTTTTTGGGCGGAGCGCGTCAAAGTAAGCTTAGATGCCGCCGGCGGGTATTATAAGTTCGTCCTTTGATTACCGAATACATCCTTTCGAAGGTATGTGCCTCACGACGGAGTGGATTGATTCCAACGTTTCTGAAGCAAGCGGAACAATGTTACTTTCATCATCGCTGCGATCGGAGACCGCGTTTCGGATGACTGGACGTCACGATTTCTTTGGTCTCCACCTTCCGATTGTGCCCTAGTGTCGGCACACGCCAGCGGACCAGGCCAAGACCAAGGAGGGCCAGCGCAGTGAAGCCCGCGCCCGCCAGAAAGGTCATCTGCGGTCCAAAAGCGTCCCAGAGCATGCCTGCAAGCAAGCTGGCGGCCAGCAGCGCGAGTCCGCCTGACAGGTTGAACATCCCGAAGGCGGTGCCTCTCAGCTCCGGTGGCGCGGTATCGGCGACGAGCGTTGCCAGAAGCCCTTGCGTAAGCCCCAAATGCAAACCCCAGAGAGCCACACCGAGCGCGACACCGGCAAGACTCTCAGGAAGTGCCAGCACAAGGTCCGCAGCAATCAGGATCAAGAAGCCGAAAATGAGCATGGTCAGGCGATTGACGCGGTCGGAGAGCGCGCCGGCCGGATAGGCGGCGAGCGAGTAGACCACATTCATCACCACGAGCACCAGGGGAGCGAAAACGATCGGCAGACCCGTGTCTTGCGCGCGCAGTATGAGAAAGGCCTCGCTGAACCTTGCCAACGTGAACACCGTGGCGACGCTGACGACGAGCCAGAAGGGCAAGCCCAGGCGCCGCAGCTCGGGCAGACTCAAAGGCGCGCGCACCTTGCGCAGGTCTGCAGGTCGAGCCGGCTCGCGGACGGCAATGACCAGCACCGCAACCGCCAGAAGGCCGGGAACGACAGCGGCCCAGAACACGGTCACAAACTGATTGGCGGTGAGCCACATGAGGCCGATCGCCAGGAGTGGCCCGACAAATGCGCCGACCGTGTCAAGCGACTGCCGAAGCCCGAAACTGGCGCCGCGCGCGTGAGCCGGGGCGATGTCCGCAATCAGCGCATCGCGGGGCGCACCGCGGATGCCCTTGCCGATGCGGTCGACAAAACGTGCCGCCACCAGCCAATCGACCGAGGCGGCCAATGGGAAGACCGGCTTGGTGAGCGCGGCGAGACCGTAACCGATGACCGCCAGCAGCTTGCGTTTTCCCAGCCAATCGGACAGCGCTCCGGAGAAGACCTTGGTGATGGCGGCCGCCGCTTCGGCGATGCCTTCGATGATGCCAACCGTCACCATCGATGCCCCCATGACGGTCACGAGGTAAATCGGCAGCAAAGCGTGGATCATCTCCGACGAGACATCCATCAGCAGCGAGACGAAACCAAGCGCCCAGATTCCGGTGGGGATGGTGCGAAGGGAGGCGAGGGTATCTTCCGATGTTTCGAACTGTTTCATGCTCCCGCCCTCAGCGGTTCGATACTGCCGCGATCGCCGTCTTTCCAAGCCGTGTTCAACGTAGCGAACCCGTGCCGGTCGTGTCCATTCAGATCAACGACATGGTGCACCTGACACTTCGCGACATCGGCGAATGAACGATCGCCGAACGCCTGCAGACGGCGCGAAGAACTTTGGAAAACATTGTAAAATCAATTGACTAAGCGCTGCGGCATTGCATCTCGATCGCACTTTGCGCTCTAACACTTGGAGCAGGTATGTTCCGACCTCGACTTGAAGACGACAGCACCAGCATCAGAATACGAATTCGACGGAAGTCAGCGGCCAGGAGCCGCGCGTCTGGGGCGGCGTCGCCCCGATGAGCTGCTGCGCGACGTGGACGTCGATCCGTCTGCAAGATACCTGTGGTCCTACGGCTGCGATCACGGCCACGCCACGGGTGCACATGTCGATGCTTACGTGCCGCTCGATCGTGAGGAGATTTAATGCCGATCGTCTCGAAACAAGGCATCCGCCTGGCAAGGCATGAGGAACTGGATGAAATCAGCGCGCTGGTCTCCGATGCCTTCGCATCGTTCCAGCACGCTCTGCCCCGGCACATCTTTGAACCTTACGTAAACGATGCCTGCGATCTTGCGGGGCGATGGGAGGATGCGAACCTGGCGGTGCTCGAACACCAAGGACGGCTCGTCGGGACAGTCAGCTACTACGCGGAGGCCGCCCACGAAGGCATGGGCTGGCCTCCTGGGCTGGCGGGCCTCAGGACCCTCGCGGTTGCTCCCTCGGCGCAGGGACACGGCCATGGCCGCGCGCTTTGCGAATGGTGCGTGATGCGGGCCCGCCACCAGGGCGCAGGCGCCCTTGCGCTCCACACTGCCTCGTTCATGACGTCGGCATGCACGCTGTATGAGAACCTCGGCTTCCAGAGGCGCCCCTCCCATGACCTGTTCGCATCTGATATTATCGGCTTTGACCCGGCTCTCGGCGATCAAAAGGTCATCGCTTACCTATTGCCGCTTCAGCATATCGACAGCTCCGATCGATAAAGATCCGACCCACTGTTGGAACGGAATGGACCCTCTCGCTTTCCGAGATGCTGTCTCGCAGCTTCCATCGGTTGTCCCGATGCCCGTGGATCCTATCTTGAGCTGTGAGAGCCAACTTCCAACCGATGGGCGATTGCCGACGAGCCCGACGGAGTTGGTCGGGTCTAACATTGTCAGCAATAAGGAGCCTGAAATGGGTGCACCTTCTCCTGAACTTTGCAATCTTTGGCTTGCGCGAGCTTTCAATGCCCAGGACGTGGAGGCTGCCGCTGCGATGTATCATCCCGAGGCGTCGATCGTTCAGGTCGATCAAGTCCATGGCGGCACCAGGATAGCGCGTGGGCGCGACGGCATCCGCGAGACGATGGCCGCTTATATCGGCATGAAGCCTCAGATGGACGTTGTCACGCATCACACCACTGTGTCAGGCGGCTTCGCCATGACCCGTTCGCAGTGGCTCATCAGGGGTGAGGACGACCAGGGCAGACCGATCGAAGTGCATCATCACGGGATGGAGGTGCATCGGAAGCTGCCAGACGGCACTTGGGCCTTCTTCATTGACCATCCTTTCGGCGCCGATCCTTCCTGGGCAGTCGAAGCTCCGCCTGTGACCAATTGAGCAAGCCCGGTGGGGAGGAGAAGGCCGTTGTTTGGCTGGGCGCCGCCTAACCCCGGCCAGCTGTCATGGCGATGAAGCATTCGCGCAAGGGCAGGGGCGTTTTCGGCCGCAGGTGTCAGCGCCAACCCAGGGCCGGGGCGATATGGGTCAGGATCGCCTCGATCACATGCGCATTGTAATCGACGCCGAGCTGGTTGGGGACGGTGAGCAGCAGCGTGTCTGCCTCCATGATGGCATCGTCCTTCTTCAGTTCCTCGATGAGGACGTCCGGCTCGGCGGCATAGGTGCGGCCGAACACGGCGCGCGTGTCCGCTTCGATGTAACCGAAATGATCCTCGCTCTCACTGCTGCCGAAATAGGCGCGGTCGCGATCGTCGACCAGCGCGAAGATGCTACGGCTCACAGACACCCGCGGCTTGCGGTCGTGACCGGCCTCCTTCCAGGCCGCACGAAAGGCCCGGATCTGGTCGGCCTGCTGGATGTGAAAGGGTTTTCCGCTTTCGTCGAACTTGAGCGTGGAGCTCTGCAGGTTCATTCCTGATTTCGCCGCCCATTCCGCGGTGGCGTTGGTGGCGGCGCCCCACCAGATCCTGTCGCGCAGACCCTCCGAGTGCGGCTCGACGCGAAGCAGGCCGGGAGGATTGGGAAACATCGGCCGCGGATTGGGCTGGGCAAAGCCTTTGCCGCGCAAGACTTCGAGCAACACCTGCGTGTGTCGCCGGGCCATGTCGGCATCGCTCTCGCCCTCTTGCGGCGCGTAGCCGAAGTAGCGCCATCCGTCGATCACCTGCTCGGGCGAGCCGCGGCTGATGCCTAGCTGCAAACGCCCGCCGGCGATCAGGTCGGCAGCGCCCGCGTCCTCGGCCATGTAGAGCGGGTTTTCGTAGCGCATGTCGATGACGGCCGTGCCGATCTCGATCCTACGGGTCTTGGCGCCGACGGCCGCCAGCAGCGGAAACGGCGAGCCGAGCTGACGGGCAAAGTGATGCACGCGAAAATACGCCCCGTCGGCGCCCAGCTCTTCGGCAGCGACGGCAAGCTCAATGGACTGCAGGAATGCGTCGGATGCCGACCGCGTCTGTGACTGGGGCGAGGGCGCCCAGTGTCCGAACGACAGAAAACCGATATTCTTCATGAGGGCACCGCGTCAGGTAAGAGGTTCGCGTTATCTAGTTACGAAACCGTTGGCGCGCCACACCGAATTCCGGCCTGAGAGATACGAAGAAGGGCAGGAGGGGTTTCTGCTGCAGCCCGCTCTCCTTGGTGAGATTGATACGGATTTCCTAACGGACAATCAGCCTAATGATGAGCCCCACGCTTGGGGACAAGGAAATCGGTATGGTCGTGCCATCTTCCAGCGATTAGCCGGTTCAAGCGCACCACTGCTTGGCAGTGGAGGTGGGCACCGCTACCGAAGCAACTTCGCGCCTCACCCTACATCTCCGTCACAAATTTTGTCCGCAGATAGGCGTCAAGCCCTTCGATGCCGCTCTCTGAGCCATAGCCGGATTCATTGACGCCGCCGAACGGTGTTTCCGGTGTCGACACCATCATATGGTTGACGCCGACATGCCGGCTTCCAGTGCCGCCTCGGTCTTCTGGGCGAGGCTGAGATTGCGGGTGGGTGGCTGCGGAGCGCGGAAGGTCGCTACACTGCCTTCCAACGTGCAGCGTTGGGTCCAACGGTCAGAGCGGCCCTTGGACCGTTGGCGTTGGATCACCTCGCCAAGTCATCCGATAGATGGCCCCCTGCCGAACCGACTGTACCGCAGCAGGCCTCAACGCAACGAGGCAGGTGCCGCCCTTGTGTCTCACGGAGGGATAGATAATACCGTTGAGACCCGCGGCCCGGGCGCTGTCGGCCAACGCGTTGCCAACCGGATAAGCCTTCGCCTTATCCGGATCGAGCGATGGGTGACTAGGGACCTGTCGCAGATCGAGGAAATCGCCAGCGAGGCTGCAGAACATTTCCGCATATTCGACGGTGGCGTTGAAGTCGCCCGCGTCCGCCAGCGCGTTCGTCAGGTGATAGCCTACTTCACTCAGGCAGGTGGCGACGTCGAAGGCGGCGTACCAGGCACCGCGGTCGGCGCCATTGAACCGGTTGGGTTGCTGCGGCTTGGCGTAGGCAAAGGATGCATTGATGAAGTGCGCATGGGGCACGTCGTAGACGAGTTCGTTGGCGGCAAGACCTGAAATGCCTCGGTCCTGGGCGATAAGCCGGCTGCTCGTTGCCCCTTCAATTTCCGCGAGGAGATCGAGTTCTTCATCGCCGTCCACCAATGGGACAAGCACCGCCGCACGCAGGCGCGCCGTCGTCACCAAGCGGACAGTCTTCCGGAACGCCTCGGTGACGACCGGCACGCTGTCGATCGACAATCACAGTCCTCCACGGACTGCATCGACATATCTGCGCACCTCGAGCATCTGTGGAATGCCGCCCTTCATCATCGACTCGATGGGATTCATGCGGGCGAAGAGGGGACCCTTGTTGTCGAGCTTGGGCCAGCGATCGGCCATATCGTCAGCGAACAGCAGGTGGAGGCCCTTGTAGATCCCGACCAAGGCCGAGATACGGGTCAACTGGTCCTGGCTGAGGGACTTGTCCTTTCCCCCTTGCTTCAGCCGCTCCCAGGTGCTTGTCGAAACGTCGAGCAGTGCCGCGGCCTGTTGCCCCGTAAGCCCCCAATGCTCGACGAGACGCTTGTAGGCCTTGAGCGCCACCTTCGACAGTCTGGTGCGATCGGCTTCGGCAGAGAAGTCCTGTCGTTCCGGCAGGATGGGAAGTGCGCGCGCGGCGGTGAGCATTGGCTTTCTCCATCACTTGATAGTCAATCTATACATCAGATGATGGCACACTGTCCAGAATGCAAGGCCCTTTTCGAAGGAGGGGTTCTCCCTCTGGCGCAACCAAGAGCAACTGGGTTGTGATCGCTCACCTGCATCAGAACGTCGGCGTTGAGGTAGGTCACGGTCGCATTTGCGAGCCCAGCGCCGCCTTTGGCCAATCCGAGAGCAAGTGATGCCGCGCGGCAGGAAGATGCTCTCGCCTGCGGTCAGGCGTCGAGGCTGGCCGTCGATCACCGCAGTCAGCTCGCCTTCGATGATGTAAACCGTCTCGTCGTCCTTGGCGTGGACATGGATCGGCGTCCTCGTGTTTCCGTCGCTTTTGTTCTCGAAGAGGCAGAACTGCCCCGCGGTCTGTTCTCCGGACAGCAGGCGTTTCATGACGATGCCTGCAAGAACGAACGTTTTGCTGTCGATATCACTCATCGTCGTTTCCTTTCCAAGGGATCGTGCAGGTGAAGGTGGCGGGGTCTCCATTCAGCGAGTTTGGGATACCTAAGGCGATCGACGCATCGCAACAGGTCGATGAGTTTTTTCGCGGGCGCTGTCGGCGCAGTGAACGGCCGGTTCAGCCGGCGCAATCAGTCTCGGCGCGCAATGATCCAGTCGGCTGCCGCCGCGAGATCGGCGACGGTTGCGGTCGGGCGCGGATCAAACCGTTTCTCATCGCCCTGCCGGTATTTACCTGTCCGCACCAGCAATGCGCCCGAAAGTCCGGCGCGCAGGGCGCCGGCTATATCGGCCTCGGCGTCGTCGCCGACCATGATCGCCTGATCCGGCGGACAGTCCATGCTTGCCAGCGCCGACAGAAAGAATGCCGACGAGGGCTTGCCGAGAACGGTCGCGCGTTTCAGGGAGGCAAATTCCAATGCCGCGACGAATGGCCCTGCATCGAGGCTGAGCCCGCCGTCGCCATCACGAAACGTCCGGTTGGTGGCAAGGGCCAGCAATTCGGCCCCCGCGTTCAGCTCGCGGAACGCGTCATTCAACGCCGCGTAGGTGAAGGCGTCTCCGGCATCGCCGACGATGACGGCGCGCCTGTCGTGATCCGGCAGTTCGTCAAAATCCGGCGCAAGGCCGGGATGAATCAGCAAACATGGCGCACGGCCATCCCGAAGCAGCCATTCACGCGCGGCCTGCGCCGGCGTGAAAACATCTGCTTTGGTAACGGCTAACCCCATCGCCTCCAGACGTTCGAGAACCCTCTGTTTCGACGAGCGCGTGGTATTGCTTACGAAGCGTACGGCCAAACCGGCCTGGCGCAAACGCGCGACGGCGTCGACCCCGCCTGGTATGGCGGTCTCGCCATCATAGATGACGCCTGCAAGGTCCAGCAGCACACCCCTTGTCATCGATCCAGCATGACCACGAGTCCGCCATGCGTCAAATCCGCAACAAGGCTATGGTTTCTTTGGATCGGGGCGGACAGGCGACATAGCGATGATCCGCATCCGCGGCGCCGGCTCGTCGGCAACGTCGAACGGAAGCCTAAACACACGAGCCGCCAAACCATGGTCAATTCCATCGACCAGAAATGCACGGGCGGGCGACGGGTTTTCCCATCGACACTCGTTGAAGCCATATAGCGGGTGCAGGATGACGGTCGTGTCGGGTCTGGCGTGGTGGAACGAGAAGGCAGAGCGTGGGCGAAACCGACGAGCGGCTGCTGGCGCTGATCGCGCAAAACAATGCGGAAGCGGTGGAGGCCATGGTCGAGCGCAAGCTGCCGCGGTTGATCCGTCTCGCCACGCGAATGCTGGGCGACCGCGGAGAGGCGGAGGACGTCGCGCAGGAAACCTTCTTGCGCATCTGGCGGGCGGCGCCGGGGTGGCGCGCCGGCGAGGCGAAGTTCGACACATGGCTGCATCGGGTCGCACTCAATCTCTGCTACGACCGGCTGCGCAGGCGGCGCGAAACACCGGTGGCGGAACTTCCCGACCGCCCCGACGAACGCCCGGGCGCGGAAGCGGACATGCTTGCGGCCGACGATCAGCGCCAGGTGCGGCGCGCTCTGGCCGAACTGCCGGAGCGCCAGCGTGAGGCGATCATGCTGCAATATTATCAGGAGCTTTCGAACGGCGATGCGGCAGAAATCATGGGGATCAGCATCGAGGCATTGGAAAGCCTGTTGTCGCGGGCGCGGCGGCAGCTGCGCTCCAGGCTCGGACGGGACAGGAACGAAATGACATGACTCCAGAAAGATTTTCCGAGATCGTTGCCGCCTATGGCGGGTCGCCGCGGCGCTGGCCCGAGAACGAGCGGGCGGCGGCGCTGGGCTTCATCGCCGCCAACCCGGCTCAAGCCGAAGTCGCGCTTGCACCGGCGGCGGAACTCGACGATCTGTTGTCGCGCCATCGCGTTGCAGCTCCGGACGGCGCGCTCGCGCGAAGGATCATCGCCACGGCGCCGCAGGCGCTGTGGCGCCGCACGCGGCTCGTCTGGCGGTGCGCCGGGTTGGCAGGCATCGGACTGGCGGGCGCGCTGGCCGGTGTGCTGACAGTCGCCGTGCTGTTGCCGCTCGACAACGCCCCTGACGATGGCGACGCCTATGCGCTGACCGTATTCGGCGACATGCAGGGGGACGTGCAATGAGCGAACGCAGCATCAAGGTCCTGCTTGCCGTCTCGCTGGCGCTCAACATCTTCGTGCTCGGCGCCGCCGCCGGCGCTGGCTACATGTGGCGCACACAGGACGGGCAGCGCGCCGGAGCGGGCGACCAGCGCGGCCTGCGCTTCGCCGCAGCCGGCCTGTCGCCCGAGCAGCGCAAGGCGTTCCGCCAGGCGCTCGCTGAGGCGCGGCGCCAGTCGGCTGCCGACATCGAAGCGGCTCGGACCGGCCGCGAGGAGGTCGCGCGCCTGATCGAGGCCGAGCCGATCGACGCAGCGGCGGTCAACGAGACGCTCGCCTCGGTCCGGCAAGCCGATATGGCGCTGCGCGGCCGGCTCGAACAGGCGATCGTGACCTTCGCGACGGAACTGACGCCAGCCGACAGGGCTCGGCTTGTCGACGGCCTGCGCGGCCGCACCAACATGCTGCGCCGAGCACGCGAAAAATAGAGCTGGAAACAGCGACGGATTCCTGTCACCGCCGCGTTGAAGCCTTTGAAAGCAATGCTGACGGAGGCACGATTGGCACGTCCGAGCGAGGTCGCGGTTGCGCTCAACCGCTTCGGCCTGGGCGCCCGGCCCGAAGACGAGGCGCCGGCCGACCCAAAATCCTGGTTGCTGGCGCAGTTCGAAAGCTACGACGCAAACCCGGCCGTCTTTTCCGGCGCGCCGGACTCGGCCACACTCGGTGACGGTTACGCCGAGACGATGCTCGAGGCCAAGGGCGCCGACGCGGACGCAAAGATGGCCGCCCGCAAGACGGCGCGCCAGGAGGCTCAAGCGCTTTATCGCGACGAGGTCGACATGCGAGCACGCGCGGCGCTCGCAACATCGACCCCCTTCGTCGAGCGGCTCGTGCATTTCTGGTCGAACCATTTCGCCATCTCGGCGGAGAAACCGCAGCTGACCCTGATCGCCGGCGCCTTCGAACGCGAGGCGATCCGCCCGCATGTGCTCGGCCGCTTCGAGGATATGCTGCTCGCCGCCGTGCGCCACCCGGCGATGCTGCTCTATCTCGACCAGGTGCGCTCGATCGGTCCCAACTCAAGATTTGCCAACCGTGCCGCAAAACGTGGCGGCAAGCGCAAGCCCGGCATCAACGAGAATCTGGCCCGCGAAATCATGGAACTGCACACGCTCGGCGTGCGCTCTGGCTACAGCCAGGCCGATGTGACCGAATTCGCGCTGGCGCTGACCGGTTTCAGCACCGGCCGCGCTCGAGAGCGAGACCAAGCCGGCGCCTTCACCTTTCGACCCGGGTTGCACGAGCCCGGCGAACGCACGATCATGGGCAAGACCTACGATCAGAGCGGGAAGAGACAGGCGCTCGCCGTGCTCGGCGACCTCGCGGCGGCCGAGGCGACCGCAACACACATCGCCGCCAAGCTGGCGCGCCACTTCATCGCCGACGAGCCGCCGGCAGCGGTCGTGACGCGGCTCGCCGAAGCCTTTCGCCGGTCAAAGGGCGATCTCGTCGCCGTCTACCACGCGCTCATCGACAGCCCGGAAGCCTGGCAGCCGGCGGCGGCGAAGTTCAAGACGCCGTGGGAATGGACGATCTCGGCGCTGCGTGGCCTGGGCCGCAGCGACATCGGCAAGCCACGCCTGGCGCCACTGCTCAACCAGCTCGGCCAACCGGTGTGGCGGCCGCGTTCGCCGGCGGGCTATGACGACGTTGCCGGGAGCTGGGCCGCGCCCGACGCACTGGTCCGCCGGGTCGAGGCGGCGCAGCGGCTGGCGGCGCAGAGCGACGACGTCGATCCGCGCGACCTCGCGCGAAAGCTCTTTGCCGGTTCACTTAACGAGCTGACAGTGGCCGAGGTCGACCGCGCCGAGAGCCGGCGCACCGGCATCGCGTTGCTGTTGGTGTCGCCCGACTTCCAGAGGAGATGACTTCCAGAGGAGATGACCAAGGTGAAACGCCGCCAATTCCTTACCTTCGCCGGCGTCGGCCTCGGCTCGATGCTGATCGCGCCGCGCATCGTCTTTGCCAATGTGGAGACCGACCGCCGCTTCGTTTTCATCATCCAGCGCGGCGCCGCGGATGGGCTGAACACGATCGTTCCCTATGCCGACTCGGCTTACCGCGCACTGCGCGGCTCATTGACCATCGACAACCCGATAAAGCTCGATGGTACGTTTGGCCTGCACCCCTCGCTCACCGGGCTCCGCAAGCTGCATCGGGACAAGCAGGCATTGTTCGTCCACGCGGTCGCTTCACCCTACCGCGAGCGCTCGCATTTCGATGGTCAGAACGTGCTCGAAAGCGGCGGCGCCTCGCCCTATGAACGCAAGGACGGCTGGCTGAACCGGCTGGTCGGTATGCTGCCGAAGTCCCGTGGCGAAGCGATCGCTTTCGCGCCGACCATCCCGCTGGCGCTGCGAGGCCGGGCGGACGTCACCTCCTATGCGCCATCCGCTCTGCCAGAGGCGCCGGACGACCTGATGATGCGCGTCGGCAAGCTCTATGACGCCGACGAACAGCTGCATGCGCTGTGGAGCAGCGCGATGGAGACACGGGCGCTGGGCGCGGTGAGCGCGCAGCGCAAGGACGCGGCGAACGTCGGCCGCACCGCCGCGGGCTTCCTCTCCAAGGCCGACGGACCGCGCGTTGCCATGATCGAAACCAGCGGCTGGGACACGCATAGCGGCCAGCAGGGCCGGTTGGCCAACCAGCTCAGAGCGCTCGACGCGCTCATCGATGCGTTACGCGCTGGGCTCGGTGACGTTTGGAGGGACACGACCGTGCTGGTCGCCACCGAGTTCGGCCGTACAGCCGCCGCCAACGGTACGGGCGGTACCGACCACGGAACGGCATCGGCCGCGCTGCTCGCTGGAGGAGCGGTGAATGGCGGGCGCGTGCTGGCCGACTGGCCGGGGCTATCCACCGGTGCGCTCCACCAAGGACGCGATCTTGCGCCGACGCTCGACCTCGACGCGCTGATTGCGGTGACGGCCGCCGAAACGTTTGGCCTCGATCCGCAAGAGACGATGCGCACGCTCTTTGCCGGAGGTCGATCCAACGTGGCAATCTCCGATATCGTGCACAAGCAGGCGGGCTGAAAGCTCGTTTCCGAGCAGCTCGGAAAGCGTCCTGAAGAGATGCGAGCACTGCTTGCCGTAAACCTTGAGCCGGCGGTCGCTCCGCATCATGCAGACGCAGGCTCCCCTAGACGACAGCGTGAAGACGGGACCGAATCCCCGGCATCTGGCGTGGTGACGGGAAACCCCGTCGCTGCACCTACCATTAGGCCGTTTCGAGCCGGCTGAACCGAACTGGGATAAACTGCTTGGTCTCGAGTTGCCCTGCCGCATCCTTGCCGATGACAGTCAGGAATTGTGCTTGTTCAGACCCCAAAGGCAGAACCAGGCGTCCCCCCGGCTTGAGTTGCTTCAATAAGGCCGGCGGTGTCCGCTCAGCCGCCACCGTGACCAGGATCTTGTCGAATGGGGCATGCTCGGACCAGCCGCGAGACCCGTCTCCAACACGAATGCCGACATTGGACAGGCCGAGGCCCCGCAGGAGAGCCTCCGCATGGTTTGCGAATTCCTCGATGATTTCGACGCTCCAAACTTGCCCGGCGAGTTCCGCGAGAATTGCGGTTTGGTAGCCCAGGCCGGTGCCGATCTCGAGCACTGCCTCGTGCGGTTGCGGGGCAAGGAGATCGGTCATGAGAGCAACGATGAAGGGCTGCGAGATGGTTTTATCGAAGCCGATCGGCAGCGGCATGTCCTGATAGGCATAAGGCGCAACCGACGCTGGCACGAAGAGATGCCGGGGTATCCGGCTCATCGCCGCCATGACCCGCTTATCGAGCGTAGTCTTGCCAAGTTCTTCGCTTGCAAGATCGGTGTGGATTGCAATCATCTCGACCATGTGCCTGCGCAGCACCGCGAGATGCTCTTCGTTCATTGGCTTCACCATCGGGCTTTCCTCAACCAGACTTGCTGCCAAGATAGGCTTCCTGTTCGTCACAGCAACGCCCGCCATCGTTTCCAGTGGCGGGTGCCCAACGGCGAGCGGAGGTGATTTGGGCGTTGCGTCTTTGTAGCTATTGCCGATCCCGACATCGACCAGCCGGTCGCCCGCACAAGCTTTCAAGGGGCGGCCATATGTCGGCGGTCACTGCGCTTTTTGCTCTTGCGGCTGCGTGGGAGCTCGAAAAAGCCTAGCGCGTATATCCATGATTAGCTATATTGATATCCAAAGGAGATATCCATATGGCTCTTTTCATTCGGGATGCCGAAGTCGATGCGCTGGCGGAAGAGGTCCGAAAGCTCACCAAAGCGAAAACCAAGACCGAAGCGGTGCGGCAGGCGCTGCGAACGCAGCTCGCGCAAGCGCGGCGGATGCTCCCCGTTAACGAGCGCCTGGCCCGTTCCAAGGCGCTGGCCGATGCCATGGGCCTGAGCAATCCCGCCTTCGATATGAAGGCCTATACCGACGAGATGTGGGGCGAGGCCTGATGTTCCTCGATGCATCCGTTATCGTCGCGATCCTCGGCCGTGAGCCCGGATTCGAGGAAATAGAAAAGCGGTTGTCAGTGTCCGACGTTGCGTTTTTCGTTTCGCCTCTGGTGAAGTTCGAGGCATCGGTGGCCCTGGCGCGGCAAAAGGCATCCGTGGCCGCACCGAACACCAAGCCGTCGCCGGCCCTGTTGCAGCAAGCAGAACTTGCGGTGGAGGCGTTCGTTGATGACCTCAGTGTTCAAGAGGTTCCGATCTCGCCGGAGATCGGGAAGCGAGCGATCAACGCCAGTGTGGCCTATGGAAAAGCCGTTGGGCATGTCGCTGATCTCAACTTCGGCGACTGTTTCGCCTACGCGTGTGCCAAGGTGCTGGGCGTGACACTTCTCTACAAGGGTAATGATTTCGCCCACACCGATCTCGCATAGCGTGGCTAACCGACGACCTGCTGCTAAATGTTGAGACTGAACGGCGTTATTGGGGCCATTCCAATCTCCAGGAGTCCTCAATCCCGAGGAACCGATTTCCGAAGCTTCTCGAAAACCAACAGCTTGCCTCTGCGCACGCCTTCTTCAAGCAGGCTTCCGTTTGCCAGATGCGCGGCAATGGCGCTGGCCAGCGCGCAACCCGTCCCACGCATCGATCCGGCAAGACGCGGCGCATCGAAGCGGATGGGCTGTTGACCTGAGCGCAGCAAGATGTCCGGGGATCGACGTCCCGCGGCGTGGCCGCCCTTGATCAGCAGGGCCTGTAACCCGGCGAGCAATTTTCGACCTTGTTGCAATGCGCCGTCCTCGTCCATGGCCAGTTCCGAGCCGGCAAGGATGGCCAGTTCGATGAGGTTGGGTGTGACGAGGCGACAAAGCGGGATGAGTTCATGCTTCAGGACGCCGATGGCGCCCGTTTCCAGAAGCGGACTGCCCGAAGAAGAGGCCAGCACCGGGTCGACGACTGCCGGTATCCGCGGGTTTTCGCGCAGCACATCCGCGACGGCGACGATGATTTGCTCCGTTGCGAGCATGCCGATTTTGATCGCCCCTACCTCGTTGGCTTGCAGCGCGGCGCGCATCTGATCGACCACCAGATCGGGTTGCAAATTGTGGATTTCCGCGACGGCGTCATGCGTCTGCACCGTCACGGCGGTAACGGCAAGGCACGTGCGCATGCCGAGGGCCGAGATCGTCTCGATGTCGCGGGCTATGCCGGCGCCGCCGCTGGAGTCCGATCCGCCGACGACAAGCACATGCGGTTCGCGCCTCATCGCCATCGGTCCGTTTTTTCGGTCCACTCGCGCGTTCGCGCTTCCGGGTCGGCATTCAATGTAATGTCGGTCACGACCGCGGCGCTGTCCGCACCGGCACCGAAGACACCCTCGAGCCGGTCGGGGTTGAGACCGCCAATCGCGACCAGAGGCGTCGGCGCGATCCGGCGCTTCCATTCGCCAATCCGTTCGAGCCCCTGCGGCGCCCAGTTCATCTGCTTCAGGATGGTCGGATAGATTGGGCCGAGCGCGATATAGTCAGGTCTGGCGGCTAGGGCTGTCTCGAGTTCGCGATGGTCGTGCGTGCTGAGGCCGAGACGGAGGCCCGCAGCCCTTATCCGGGTGAGGTCCGCCGCTTGCAGATCTTCCTGCCCGAGATGAATGAAATCGCAGCGCTCCTCGATCGCCAGCCGCCAGAAGTCATTGATGATGAGCTGGCATTTGTAACGGGCGCACAAGGCCTTCGCCTTGCGGATCTCGGCGCGCAGCGCAGTCTCGTCCAGGTTCTTGACGCGAAGCTGCACCAGCCTGACGCCGAGCGGCGCCAGCCTTTCAATCCAGGCGGCGCTGTCGACGATCAGATAAAAAGGATCGAGTTTCATTGAAAGACAGCGCGGCCAATTGTCGGCGTCGATGGGACGGCGACGTCGCGCGGCTCGAGCAGGCCCGAGCAATAGGCCTCACGGCCGGCATCGACTGCTTTGCCGAACGCGCGCGCCATGCCGACCGGATCGGCGGCCTTGGCCACCGCCGTGTTGAGGAGCACCGCGTCGAAGCCGAGCTCCATTACGAGTGCCGCGTGAGATGGGCGGCCGAGGCCCGCATCCACGATCAGCGGAACATTCGGGAAATGGCCGCGCATCGAGCGGAGCGCGGTGATATTTACCGGTCCGAGCGCAGAACCGATCGGCGCGCACCAGGGCATGAGCACCCTGCATCCGGCTTCCAGCAGCCGCTCGGCGACGACGAGATCATCCGTGGTATACGGGAATACGGCAAAACCGTCTTCGCACAGGATTCGCGCGGCCTCGACCAAGCCGAAGACGTCAGGCTGCAGCGTGTCATGATTGCCGATCACCTCGAGCTTGATCCAGCTCGTGCCGAAGATCTCGCGCGCCATCTTCGCGGTGGTGACGGCTTCCTTGACGGAGTGACAACCGGCGGTGTTGGGCAAGACGTGCAGCCGCAGCGATTGGATGAGCGACCAGAATTTCTCTCCACCCCTGCCGCCTGCCATTTCGCGGCGCAACGACACGGTCACCGCGGATGCGCGGGATGCCTTGATCGCATCGGCAAGAATGGCGGGCGAGGGATACTGTGCGGTGCCGAGAAGCAGGCGAGACGCAAGCTTGGTTCCATAAAGCTCGAGCACGTTACTAGCCCCCTTGCATGGGTGAGAGAATTTCGATCCGGTCGCCGTCCTTCAACTGGAACCGTGCTCGCTCCATCGCATGCACCAGGTCGCTGTTCACGGCCGTTGCAAGCCAATTGCCCTCGTAGTCGAGCGCGGCGAGAAGTTCCGCCAGGGTGGCGGCGGCGATCTCATGCGCTTCGCCGTTGACCGTTAGTTTCATCGGCAAGCTCCACTGGTTTGTCTGAATCGAAAACAAGCTCGGCCGCCCGGCGCGCCATGGCGGGAGCCAGAAGGAAACCATGACGGTAGAGCCCGTTGATCGCGATGGTCTTCCCGCTCGTTTGGACGCGCGGCAGATTGTCGGGAAAGGCCGGGCGAATGCCGGCGGCCGTCTCAACGATCGCGGCCTCGCCGAAGGCGGGATGAACCGAATAGGCGGCATTCAGAAGTTCCATCATCGAGCGCGCCGTGACCGGTCCCGCGACCAGATTCTCGATCATCGTTGCGCCCGCCATGAAATGGTGGTCGGCGCGCGGCACTAGGTAGAGCGGGAAGCGCGGGTGCAGCAGCCTGACCGGGCGCGACAGCGAAATATCAGGCGCATGCAGGATCAGCATCTCGCCGCGAACGCCGCGAAGCCTGTCATCGCGAGACGCCATTCCCGTGCAGTCGATCGCGCGGTCGAATCCCGTCATGTGCTGGGCAGCCACTCCGAAGCGGAACTCGACGCCGCTTCCGGCGAGCTTTTCATGCAGCGCCGCCATGGCACGGCGTGGATCGAGATGGGCTTCGCCCGGGAAGAACAACCCGCGACGGAAACGGCCGGCGAGATCGGGCTCCAGGAGCGCGATTTCGTCTTCATCGACACGCCGATGCCCCAACGTGCGACTTGCGAACCGGTCAAGCTCGCCCGCATCCCGCGGCATCGCCACAACGAGCGTTCCGGCCCGCGTGACATGACCCGGCAGCACCGCATCCCACCAGTCGGAGGCGTCGCGGCCGAGATCCAGCACCGGCCGCTCGGCGCTTTCGCGCTCGCACCAGGGCGCCAGCATGCCGCCGGCCATCCATGATGCGTTGCCGCCAAGGCCATGCCGGATCTCGGCAATGGTTACCGCAGCACCGCGGACGGTGAGTTCGAAGGCGGCGGCGAGGCCGGCGACGCCGGCCCCTTTGACCAGAACCCTCATGACGGCTCCGACACCTTCGGCCCAGGCGGTTCGCCATCCACCGCCATATAAAGATCGCCGCCCTCGCGGTATTTCGCCGCCATCGCAGCCATGCCCTCTTTCTGGGCCTCAGCCCGAATGTCATGGGAGATGCGCATCGAGCAGAATTTCGGCCCGCACATGGAGCAGAAATGCGCCAGCTTGTGCGCCTCCTTCGGCAAGGTCTCGTCGTGGAAGGAGCGCGCCGTTTCAGGGTCGAGCGACAGGTTGAACTGGTCTTCCCAGCGAAACTCGAACCGCGCCCGCGACAGCGCATCGTCACGGAGCTTCGCTGCCGGATGACCCTTGGCGAGGTCGGCGGCGTGCGCGGCTATTCTGTAGGTGATGACACCGGTCTTGACGTCGTTGCGGTCAGGCAGGCCGAGATGCTCCTTGGGCGTGACGTAGCAGAGCATGGCCGTGCCGTACCAGCCGATCATCGCCGCGCCGATGCCGGAGGTGATGTGGTCGTAGCCCGGCGCGATGTCCGTCGTCAGCGGTCCAAGCGTGTAGAAGGGCGCCTCGCCGCAGACTTCGAGTTGCTTGTCCATGTTCTCTTTGATCTTGTGCATCGGAACATGGCCCGGCCCCTCGATCATCACCTGGCAATCCTTGGCCCAGGCGATTTTTGTCAGCTCGCCAAGCGTTTCCAGTTCGGCGAATTGCGCCGCGTCGTTGGCATCGGCGATCGAGCCGGGACGAAGGCCGTCGCCGAGCGAGAAGGACACGTCATAGGCTCTGGCAATGTCGCAGATGTCCTCGAAATGCTCGTAGAGGAAGCTTTCGCGGTGATGATGCAGACACCACTTGGCCATGATGGAACCGCCGCGCGACACGATGCCGGTGACCCGGTCGACCGTCAGCGGGATGTAGTGCAGGCGCACACCGGCATGGATCGTGAAATAGTCGACCCCCTGTTCGGCCTGTTCGATCAGCGTATCGCGGTAGACGTCCCAGGTCAGATCCTCGGCGATGCCGCCGACCTTTTCGAGCGCCTGGTAGAGTGGGACAGTACCGATCGGCACCGGGGCATTGCGGATGATCCATTCGCGGATGTTGTGGATGTTGCGGCCGGTCGACAGATCCATCACGGTGTCGGCGCCCCAGCGGGTAGCCCAGACCATTTTTTCGACCTCTTCGGCCATCGACGAGGTGACCGCCGAATTGCCGATATTGGCGTTGATCTTCACCAGGAAATTGCGGCCGATGATCATCGGTTCGCTCTCTGGGTGGTTGATGTTGGCGGGAATGATCGCCCGTCCGCGCGCCACCTCGTCGCGCACGAATTCCGGCGTGATGAAGTCCGGGACCGCCGCGCCGAAAGACTCGCCGTCGCGCTGCATCCCGCTACGTAAGCTCTCGCGGCCGAGATTTTCGCGAATGGCAACGAATTCCATTTCGGGCGTGATGATGCCGGCGCGGGCATAGGCAAGCTGGGTTACAGCCTTGCCTTGCTTGGCCTTGAGCGGTCGGTGGCGGACAGGAAATTCCGGCGTCAGCCGTTCGCCTGACACGAACCCATTATCCTCCGGCCTGACATTGCGACCTTCCTGGAATTCGACGTCGCCGCGCGCCTTGATCCACGCGTGCCGAAGCCGGGCAAGCCCGTTCTCGATACGCGTCTCGACGCTTGGATCTGTATAGGGGCCTGACGGATCGTAGACGGTGACAGGCGGTTCGCCGGCCGTCGGATGGACGGCGATTTCCCGCATCGGCACCCTGATCTGCGGATGGATCGTGCCGGGTTTGTGGATCTTGCTGGAGGCAGGCAGCGGTCCTGTCGACACCGCAGGGGTAATGGCATTCATTTGAGGCTCCTTTGCTCATGCATTGGAGACCCAGTTCTGTGCCGGAAGGATGAAAAGACGCTTTGGCCTGCCTGCTTACAGGTTTTCGGGCATGAACTCCCGCAAAGCGCTTGCACCGTCCCTACGCCAGTATGAACTGGATCAGGTTCAACGGGTCACTGCGCCGCAAAAGCCAGCAGTATCTCAGCCCCTTGCCGGGACTCCCCTGGTGAATGCACCAAGTTGAGCGGGCAATCGCCATCTTGTCAAGGGCATTCGGCCTGCCACCGGCGGGATAGCCGTCTCGTGCAGCCACGAGCGTGAGGCCTGATTCTCGCATAGGCCGGGACCACGATTCAGCCTTGAGTTTTTCGCTTCCTGCAATTAGCTAAATGCTACCAGGCCGGGCCCCTCTGGCAGTCCAACAGGACTGTGATGTCGGACTGGAATTCCAATCCGGGTGGCCTGGCTTTGAGATTTCTTCAGCTGTAGCGGCATTTCTCTTGTCATACGCGGTGTCCGCGTTGCTCTACGGTCATGCTCGCAAGCCGGGTCACCCCTAGCTGAACGCAAGGGTGCCCTATGACAGAATTTTTCAGTCCCGAAGCAATGACCGCTCTCTTGCAGGTCATCATGATCGACCTGGTGCTGGCCGGCGACAACGCCATCGTTATCGGCCTTGCCGCGGCCGGGCTCCCCAAGGAGCAGCGCAGAAAGGCGATCTTCGTTGGTATAGTCGCGGCGGCCGTTCTGCGTATCGGCTTTGCGGCTGCGACAACCCAGCTCCTGCAGATCGTCGGCCTACTGCTGGCCGGCGGCGTGTTGCTGTTGTGGGTGTGCTGGAAGATGTGGCGCGAACTCCGGCAGAACCATGGGCAGGAAGCACAAGCGATCGAAGCGCTTTCGGAAAGTGACGTCGACTACGACGGCATGGTGGCCGGCAAAGCTCCACGCAAGACTCTCGCGCAAGCAACCTGGCAGATCGTCATCGCCGACGTCTCCATGTCGCTCGACAATGTTCTGGCGGTAGCTGGTGCCGCGCGCGAGCACCCGAACGTGTTGATCTTCGGCCTTGTCCTCTCCGTCGCGCTGATGGGCGTTGCCGCAAGCTTCATTGCCAACCTGCTTCAGAAGTACCGTTGGATTGCCTATGTCGGGCTGGTGATCATCCTCTACGTAGCTGGCGAGATGATCTATCGCGGTGTGCTTGAACTTCTGCCTCACGTCGCAGGTTCTTAAGACGCAAAAGGCAGGCAGGCCGGAACAGCGTCGTTCCGGCCTGTGCTCGACTTCCAGCTCTGTGCCGACGACAGGGCGCATCGCCCTCGTGCTCAGATCCGTGTGAGTCGCGGCTTGCCTCCACGCAAACGGCCAAAACGGAAGGCATCTGAAACGGCTGAACGGACCATAAGCATCTCGCCTATGGTTTCGTGTGTCATGAGCCCGACCAGCCGTTCGGAATTGTCCACGACGGCAACAGCAGGCACGTCTGACTGCTGCATGAGCCGCAGGCTCTCCTCGAGGCTTTTGCGGTAATGTATCCTCGGGATATCGTTGCGCATTGCGCTCGTAACCGGTGCAGCGGGTCCCTTTTCCTTCAATGTCCGGATCATGTCGTCGCGTGTCACCAATCCCTGGAGGTGGCCAGCGGAGTCGATGACAGGGAATTCGTGCTGCGTGGTGGCGAGCAGCATCTCGATCGCCTCGTCGAGCGTCGCCGACCGTTCCAGCCGGGCGAACTCGGTGATCATCACGTCCCCGACCAGGACGCTTGTGGCTACGTCCCGGATCTGGGCGTTCTGCGCTTCCGCTGCCGCGGCGAGATAGACGAAGATGCCGATGAAGATGAGCAGCGGGTTGTAGAACAGCCCAAGGAAACCGAAGACGAAGGCCATTCCTTGCCCGATCGTGGCGGCGATCTGGGTCGCGCGCGACCAGGAAAGGCGGGCGGCGAGGGCGGCGCGCAGGATACGGCCGCCATCCATTGGGAAGGCCGGGATCATGTTGAAAAGCACCAAGAAGACATTGACCCCTGCAAGCCTGGCGAGAAAATTCGTACGCGGATCCTCGATCCCGGCCATCTGTTCGACACCCGCCGACCCGCCGAGCAAGGCGAAGATCAGCGCGGCGATCGCGACATTGACCAGCGGCCCCGCGACCGCGATCACGAACTCCTGCCCCGGCTCTTCCGGCATGCGTTCGAGCCTGGCCACGCCGCCGATCGGCAAAAGAGTAATGTCCGGTGTGCTGATGCCGAAGTACCGCGCCGCGGCGATGTGGCCGAACTCATGCAGGACCACGCAGGCAAAGACGGCAATGATGAAGGCAACGCCTTCCCAGGCCGCTGGCGCGCCGCCGATCCGATAGTGCATTAGCCAAATCCAGACGAGCAGAAGCAGGAAGGTGAAGTGAACGCGCACGGTCGTGCCTGCGATCGTCCCGAGGTTCAGCGACCAACCCAATCTATCCACTCCGAAAGGCCGCCTTTATCATAGGCCTTGGCGGGACGCTTGCAATCGTCGGAGAACATCTGAGCTCATGCTTATCGTCTGCAACCGCGGGCCACCCCGGCTGCGAGATGCCGCTGGGGCACGCATGGCGCGCCCGGGTGACGAGCTTTTCCGGCGGAGCGCCAGTGTTGGCCGACGCTCCGCCGGACAAAATATGTCGACCTGGCGCTAATGCATCACGGCGTCAGTCAGTGAGCGGTTTGCGAATGCTCGCCGCCCGGCTTCGAGATGCCGCTTAAAGCCTCTCCCGCTTCTGCCGCTTCGCCATTCGTCGCGAGATCACCAAGCGAGATGATGCCTACGAGCCTCTTGTCGCGGTTCAAAACCGGTAGCCGACGCACCCGCAGGTCGCCCATGTTCTCGAGCACATGCTCGACGTCTTCGTCTTCGAAGCAGTATTTGACCTCCGAGCTCATGACATCACGCACCTTGGTGTCAGGCCCCTTACCCGATGCTACGCCGCGGATCGCGATATCACGATCGGTGATCATCCCGATCAGCCGGTCGTTGTCGCCCACGGGCATCGCCCCAGCGTCGAGCCTGCCCATCATCTGCGCTATTTCGCCAATGGACTGTTCGGGGTTCGCGATCTGGACATTCCTCGTCATGCAGTTGCCGACTTTCATGGCAATCTCCCTTTGTTTGCGAAGCCCCGTCGCCGATTCGGTGTTCATCGAAGGAACGAACTCTTCGGCGGTAACGTTCCCTCGAATCTGCGTAGGACAAGCGACATACGCCCCGCGTCAGCGGGTAGAGGCGCTTGAATTCCCACATCGGCCGGTCACGCCGCGGGCGGCGATCTTCCGTCAGTCGGCGAATTCTTCGTCGAGGATCCGCAGGCCGTCTTCATATTTCGATGTCGAGGTGCCAATCTGCCGTGCCTGCCACAGATTGTCGGCGAGATCCGCGCGCTTGACCGGCAGCGCCAATGGGTTGGCTGCTGCCCTGCGCACGAAAGCGAGGTCGTCCTCGTCTGGCCTGCGTGTCATGGCATCGACTGCCGACACGATGGATGGTCCAAACCCAGCCGCCTCGAGCCGATCGCGGTCCCAGTCGTCTCCCTTCTCAAGAACGTCGTGAAGATAGGCAACGGCCTTCTGGTCGAGCGTTTCGACGGCGTCAACGACCCGGCGGCAATGTTCGATATAGGGCCGTCCGGTCTTGTCGGTCTGCCCGGCATGAGCCTGTTCGGCGATTTTTGCCGCGCGGTAAAACATGCTCATCATGTCGATCCTTGCGTTGTCTCCGACGAGATACTTGATTTCAGGCCCGCCACCCGGGTGAGCGGTATTTCTGCCGTCAATAGCCTCCGATAATCGGCAATATCTCGCCGGTGATGTAACTCGAGCAGTGCGGCGACGCGAGGAACACATAGGCGGGTGCGATCTCCTCCGGTTGCGCCGGCCGTTTCATCGGCGTGTCTGCGCCAAATTTCGAAACGTCGCCGGCTTCCTTGTCCGACGGGTTGAGTGGCGTCCACACTGGACCCGGCGCCACGGCGTTCACCCTTATGCCCTTGCTGATCAGGTTGCCCGAAAGCGCGCGCGTAAAGGCATGAATGCCGCCTTTGGTCATTGAATAATCGACAAGTTGCTTCGAACCCTCGATTCCGGTTACGGAGCCGCTGTTAATGATCGCCGAACCGGGCTTCATATGTGGCACGGCCTCCTGCGCCATGTGGAAATAGCCGTAGAGGTTGGTCTTCAGCGTGGTGTCGAAATGCTCTTCGGTCAGGTCGCCGAATTCGCTGGAATGAATCTGGAAAGCGGCGTTGTTGACCAGTACGTCGATCCGGCCGAATTCCTTCACCACCTCAGCCACCGCATTGCGGCAGTGGTCGCGCTCGCTGACGTCGGCCTTGACCAGCATGCAGCGCCGGCCTTCGGCTTCCACTGCCGCCTTTGTCTTTTCGGCATCCTTGTCCTCGGCCAGATAGACAATCGCCACGTCCGCGCCTTCGCGCGCGTAGAGCACGGCCACTGCCCGGCCAATGCCTGAATCGCCCCCGGTAATCAGTGCCACTTTGCCGTCGAGCTTTCTCGACCCGATATAGAACGGCGCATCGTAAAGGGGCGCCGGCTCAATCGCCCATTCGTGCCCCGGCTTCGGCTGGTGCTGTTCGGGAAAGGGCGGCTCGGGATATTTGCGTGCTCCGGCCTGCATGGCGCCTTGCTGCTTGGCGGTGGATTTCGATTTGTCCTTGGCATCGATCCGACGCTGGATATGGCGTTGCTTTGCAGCTTCGCCGGCAATCTCGGATTTCATCTGCATGGCTGCCTCCTGGGCTTGGAGAATGAACAACGCATGTCAGGCGAAAAAGTTTACGCCACGGCATCATTCCTTCCCTCAGTCCCGCGATGCATTCGACAAGCGACCGTTGCAGCTGCGACAACGAGTGACGAGCGCCATCCAGTCTTCGACAAAGCGCCGATGAGAATCGCGCCTCCAATTGGCAGCATGCGCTGAATGTTCTTGATCGCAGCGAACCCAAGACGCCAGGAAATCGACGGCGCGTACTGCCCAACTGGCAACGAATGACGCGGCCGGACGTTTGGGCACAAGCGGTGTTGAGAACCTGAAGGCGCGCTAGCCAGGCAGAAGGTATTCCGAGGCCGGTGACCTGAAGATTTCCCGTTTCTCGGCCGTACAGGCGATTTTGACACTGGATCGCGCCAAGGAGAGGAAAATGGCTGAAGGTCATACCAAACTAAACGGGCCGGATCTGGTCGAGGGCATCGCGTTATCCGACCTTCCCGATGGAGGAAAGCTCCTCGGCCATTGCGGCGACGAGCAGGTGCTGCTGGTGCGCCGCGGGGCCGAGGTCTTCGCGATCGGGGCGACATGCACACATTATGGCGGGCCGCTCGTCGACGGTCTCGTGGTGGAAGACACCGTCCGGTGTCCCTGGCATCACGCGTGCTTCGATTTGCGTACAGGCGAAGCCTTGCGCGCGCCTGCTTTTAATCCACTCGCTTGCTGGCCGGTGGAACAACGGGATGATCGGATATTCGTGGGCGAGAAGCGCAAACGGACGGCACCGAAGCAGCGCGATGGAGGCTCCGGCCAGGTTCCGGAGAAGATCGTCATTGTCGGCGGCGGCGCGGCCGGTTTTGCAGCGGCCGAAAGACTGCGGCGCGAACACTATCAAGGCAGCATCGTGATGCTTAGCAACGATGAAGCGCCGCCGGTTGATCGACCCAATCTTTCCAAGGACTACCTCGCCGGCAAAGCACCGGAGGATTGGATTCCGCTCCGCGGAGAAAGCTTCTACTCAAAGAACGATATCGACCTGCGCCTCAATGCCAACGTCGCCAGCATCGATGCACGTTCTGGCGAGGTTGTACTCGCAGACGGGGCCCGGACTCCTTACGACAGGCTACTCCTTGCGACCGGAGCCGAACCGGTTCGCCTGACCATACCCGGCGCCAACCTGCCATACGTTCACACGCTGCGCTCGTTCGCAGATTGCAAGGCGATCATCAAGCGAGCCACGACCGCGCGTCGCGCCGTCGTGCTTGGCGCCAGTTTCATTGGTCTGGAAGTTGCCGCGGCCCTGCGCTCGCGCGATATCGAAGTTCATGTCGTGGCGCCGGAAAAACGGCCTATGGAACGCGTCCTGGGCCCGCAAATGGGCGACTTCATCCGCGTCCTCCATGAGGAGAATGGTGTCGTATTCCATCTCGAGGACACCGCAAGTAGCATCGACGACAGCAAGGTGAAACTCAGCAGTGGCGATACGTTGGCGGCGGATTTCGTCGTCGCTGGCATCGGCGTGCGACCGCGGACAGGGCTTGCCGAAACGGCGGGGCTCATCCTTGACCGCGGTGTCGTCGTGAACGCCTTTTTGGAGACGAGCGCACCAGGGATCTTCGCGGCCGGCGACATTGCGCGGTGGCCAGATCCTCACAGTGGCGAGAACATTCGGGTCGAGCATTGGGTGGTCGCAGAGAGGCAGGGGCGAACCGCGGCCCTCAACATGCTCGGCCATCGCGAGAAATTCGTCGCCGTGCCGTTCTTTTGGAGTCAGCATTACGATGTTCCCATCAACTATGTCGGCCATGCCGGGCAATGGGACGAGATCGCGGTCGATGGAGACATCATTGCCAAGGATTGCCTGCTCCGCTTCAAGCGCGAAGGGCGCACGCTGGCTGTCGCTTCGATCTTCCGTGACATCGAAAGTCTAGGGGCCGAGGTGGAAATGGAGCGCCAGATGACCTAGCGAAGCGCACGCTGTTATCCGCCTTCCGTGGCGATAAGCTTTCAATTGCGCTTCCTGACTGGAGCCACTCATCGATCACCTTAATGATAGTGAGGACGCAAGCGCCAGCGCCGGACGCCAGCTTCATGTCGCGCCAACGGCGAGATGGCATTCCAATCCGGTTGAATTGGCTGCGCGACCCTGCACGAGGCGCTCGACCTCAACATGCCGATCGGCTGCGGCGACGTCGCAGTCTTCCCCGGCGACATCGTCGTCGGGGATGACGACTGCGTCATAGTGATTCCTCAGGGAATTGCCGGCGAGATAGCGAACGAGGCGGTGGAGATGACAGCCTACGAGGATTTCGTGGTCGAACGGGTGAAGGACGGGCTCCAATCATCGGGCTCTATCCCTGTACGCGAGACGAGCACGCCGAAGCCTTCAAGGCGTGGCGCGCACAACAGGGTCGCTAGACATTTTGCAGCTAAGTGGAATCACTTGGCGTCGCAGAAATGCGCCTAAAATAAATAGAAGCGCGGCATCGAGGCGCCGGTCTTCGCCTCGCCGACGATTGCGGGCGTCACGCTGCACGACACGGACGTCATCTACGGCGTCTATCGCGAGCGGATGCTCGAGGCGCAGAAGAAGCATTTGCCGGCGTTCCAGGCGACCATGCGGGGCGAATGACAAACCACACCGGGAGGCTTTGGAAATCGCAAGGCCTCCCGAAGCGCTTCGCGCGCTTCTCTCCGCCGATGCTGTCGAGGCCGCAGATCATTCGCTCATATAGCGAAGCGCGTCGTGCTTGACGATTTCGATGCTGCGCAGGTTGAGCAGGCGGATGACGCCCTTGTCCTTCAGCTTGGTGAAGACCCGCGATACGGTCTCGATGGTGAGGCCGAGATAGTCGCCGATATCCATGCGCGACATCGGCAGTTCGACCTGCCGCAATCCGCCCTGCCGCTCCGCCATGTCGACCAGGAACGCGGCGATGCGTTCGATGGCGTTCTGGCGGCCGAGCACCAGGAGGTGTTCCTGAGCCCTTGTCAGTCCCTTGAGCGCCAAGGGCAGCAACTGATGGGACATGTCAGCCCCGGCAGCGAAGCGGAAGACGCGCACGCCGGTGGCGTTGATCGCTTCGGCGAAGAAATGATGCGTGGTGTCGGCTTCGAAGCCGAAGGTCTCTCCAGCCAGGTGGAAAGCGCTTATCTGCCGGCGGCCGTCGGCAAGCAGGCGGTAGACGCGGACGGCGCCGAACTCGACCTGGTAGAAGGCGCCGGCCTTTTCGCCCTGGGCATAGATTTCGGCGCCGGCGGGAAAGAAGCTGACCGGTTGCAGCGGTGCGGTGTCGAACGCCGCCGGCTGGCTCGGCTGGGTGGCGTGCGAGGGCAGGGCAATCCTTGAGGTCGTGTAGGCGTGCATGGCTGTTTTCCCGGTTGATCCGTGACACAGCAATCGCGTGAATCGGCGGGTCGCGAAATTCGGTTATCTCCCTACGGGAAACTACCTAGACCTCGACCGGGCGGCCCCGCGGCCGCTGATATCGGCGGGGTGATATCCGGGGCCTTCGGCAAATATACGCGCGGTGGGTCCAGCGCTTCAGGATCATGCGAAAAGGGTTTGACTCAAAACAAGGAAGGCAATCGAATTTCGGGCGAGACATCGACTTTTCAACGAGTGCCTGGCGACTGGCTCACATGCCATGTATGCGCATGGTCGAAGACCGCATGACAATCGCCTGGTAATGTATTGGACACCAAAGGGAGGAGGATCGTGAACCGCTTCCGTTTGCAGTGGTGGGAAGCGTCATGAAGGCGATGGTGCTCGAAAGCGTCGGCACCCCTTTGAAGCCGGTCGACAGGCCTGATCCCATACCCGGGCCTGGTGAGATCAGGCTGAAGGTCGAGGCCTGCGCGGTCTGCCGGACCGATCTGCATGTCGTTGACGGTGATCTGCCTCATCCAAAACTGCCGCTCGTCCCAGGTCATGAAATTGTTGGCATCATTGATTTGGTTGGTGAAGGCGTCGCGCGGTCCCGGCTCGGTCGAAGAGTAGGGGTGCCTTGGCTCGGGCACACTTGCGGCTGCTGTCGCTATTGCGCCGCAGGCACTGAAAACCTCTGCGATGAGCCACTGTTCACCGGCTATACACGCGATGGCGGCTTCGCCAGCCATGTTGTCGCCGACGAACATTTCGCCTTCGATCTGGATGCGGACGCCGATCCCATATCGCTGGCGCCGCTGCTTTGCGCCGGCCTCATCGGCTGGCGGTGCCTGAAGAAAGCAGGCAACGGCAAGCTGCTCGGAATCTACGGCTTCGGCGCTGCCGCGCATATCGTCGCCCAGGTCGCGAACGGGCAAGGTCGTGAGATTTTCGCGTTCACGCGTCCCGGCGATAGAGAAGCTCAGGAATTTGCACGCTCGCTCGGCGCGAAGTGGGCCGGCGGCTCGGACGAACGTCCAGCCGAGCTGCTCGATGCTGCGATCATCTTCGCTCCTGTCGGCAATCTGGTGCCGACTGCCCTGCGTGCCGTGCGCAAAGGCGGCCGGGTGGTGTGCGGTGGCATTCACATGAGCGACATTCCGGCGATGCCCTATGGATTGCTTTGGGGGGAACGGGAATTGGTGTCGGTTGCAAACCTTACACGCCGCGACGCGGAAGAATTCTTTCCCATTGCCAAGCGTGCGCAGGTTCGCACGCACACAAAGGCCTATCCGCTGGAACAGGCCAATCAGGCGCTGGACGATCTGCGCGCCGGCAGACTCAAAGGCGCCGCGGTCCTGGTCCCGTCATTGGGCATCTAATTCGGCATCGACCCCACCGGGCTCATCGGCGAAAGCGCGAAGCTACAGTGACCTGATCTTCGCCGTCTTCGTCTGCGGATCGCAATAGATGCCGTAGAGCGTTTGCAGGATGCGCTCCACCTCGATCGAAGCCAGCCGATAGTAAACCTGCTGGGCGTCGCGACGGGTATCGACCAGCTTCAGCGCCCGCAGCTTCGCCAATTGCTGCGAGAGCGCCGACTGGTTCATCGCGACCAGTTCCGCCAGTTCATTGACGCTCGTCTCGCCTTCCAGCAGATGACACAGGATCATCAGGCGCTTCTCGTTGGCCATCGCCGCAAGCAGTTCGGACGCTTCGCGCGCCATCTTGTCCAGTTCGATGATTTTCTTATTGCGCATATGAACACATTATCATATTAATAGCTGCAAATAATATTGGCCCATCGCCGGAGGTTGTCAAGCCGACGCATCGATACCGCTGCAAATCGAGGCCGTATTCCGGCTGGTTGATTGACCCGCATCAAGACGCGGTCGGCAAGGACGGCTCAAGACTAAACAACTTCGCCCGCTGCCGTTGAGAACAGGTGACCGCTGGCGTGGGGCTTCGAGCACACCGCACAAGGAGGAAAGAGCATGGCGCATGTAGTCGTCTTGGGTGCCGGACTGGGAGGCACCATAATGGCCTATGAGCTTCGCGACGAGTTGGCGAAGGAACATGAGGTTTCCGTCGTCAACAACGGCAGCCACTACTCGTTCGTGCCGTCCAATCCCTGGGTTGCCGTCGGTTGGCGCGACAAGAAGGCAGTCGAAGTCGACCTCGCTCCCGTCTTGGCACGCCGCGGCATTGCGTTTCATCCGCAAGGGGCAAGGCGCATTCATCCAGGCGAGCGCGCCATCGAACTCAATGACGGGGGCAGGGTGTCATACGACTATCTGGTGATCGCGACAGGCCCCGAACTCGCCTTCGACGAGATCGACGGCCTCGGCCCGGAGCACAACACGCAATCGGTCTGCCATATCGATCACGCCCTCAAGGCGAGGGCGGCCTTCGACGCACTCGTTGCCAAGCCGGGTCCGGTCGTCATCGGCGCGGTCCAGGGCGCATCCTGCTTCGGACCGGCCTATGAATTCACCTTCATCCTCGACAAGGCGCTGCGTGACGCCAAGGTGCGCGATCGCGTTCCCATGACCTTCGTCACCTCGGAACCCTATATCGGGCATCTCGGCCTCGATGGGGTCGGCGATACCAAGGGCCTGCTCGAGAGCGAGATGCGCCAGCACCACATCAAGTGGATCTGCAACGCCAAGGTCGACAAGGTCGAGCCGGGCAAGATGTTCGTATCGGAGATCGCCGAAGACGGTTCCATCAAGCAGGCGCACGAGCTGCCGCAAGTCTATGCGATGATGCTGCCGGCATTTCGCGGCGTGGAGGCGGTGCGCGGCATCGAAGGCCTCACCAATCCGCGCGGCTTCATCCTCGTCGACAAGCATCAGCGCAATCCTGCCTTCCCCGAGATATTCGCGGTTGGCGTCTGTGTCGCCATTCCGCCGGTCGGCAAGACGCCGGTTCCGGTGGGCGTCCCGAAGACCGGCTTCATGATCGAATCCATGGTCACCGCGACGGCCCGCAACATTGGCCGGCTGGCGAAGGGGATGGAACCCGACGCGCAGGGTACATGGAACGCGGTCTGCCTCGCCGATTTCGGCGATTCCGGCGTCGCCTTCGTGGCGCAGCCGCAAATTCCGCCGCGCAACGTCAACTGGTCATCCTCCGGCAAATGGGTGCACACCGCCAAGGTCGGTTTCGAGAAGTATTTCCTCCACAAGATCAGGTCAGGAAAGTCCGAGCCCTTCTATGAGCGCCTGGCGCTGCAGGTGCTCGGCATCGACAAGCTCAAGGAAATCAAGATCGAGGCGGATGTGGGCGTACCCGGCGCCTGATCGAACCCAGCAAGCGCAGCCAGCTTTTCGCTTAACGGCGACGGGCGGGGCATAACGGCCTGCAGCGCGAACGACAAAATCGACATTGCCTCTTGCGGCGAGCGGAAGCATTATTATATTTAGATATGATCATATACAAATGGAGATGACAATGTCACTTGACCGTTCCGTTCTTGCGTTCGCAGGCTTCATGGTGCTGCTATCCGTCGTGCTCACCGTCTGGGTTTCGCCGCTGTTTGTCTGGTTGACGGTCTTCGTCGGGCTCAACATGCTGCAGTCGGCGTTTACCGGCTTCTGCCCGGCGGCGATGATCTTCCGCAAGCTCGGCATCAAGCCGGGATGCGCATTCTAGGAGCAGCAGAATGCGCACGTTCCTTTTCCTCGGCGCGCTGCTGGCGTGCTCACCGGCCTTGGCCGGCACGCTCACGCTCGCACCGACGACGGTGACCGAATGGAAGGCGGTCTATGGCCGGGTCGAGGCGCGCAACACCATTCCGGCGCGCGCGCGGATCGGCGGCCTCATCGTTGATCTGGCCGTCACCGAAGGCGATCTGGTCAAAGCGGGCGAGAAGGTCGCGACCGTCCAGGACGACAAGATCGCCTTTCAGGTCGCGGCGCTGGACGCTCAGCTTCGCGCCCTGCAGGCGCAACTGGCAACGGCGCAGTCCGAACTGGCCCGCGGCCAGACCCTGGTCGGCAGGGGAGTCGTGACCGTGCAGCGGCTCGATCAGCTCAGGACCGAAGTCGACGTCGCACGCAACCAGCTTGCCGCGACCGAGGCGCAGCGTTCGGTGATCGTGCAGCAAGGAGCCGAAGGAGATGTGTTCGCGCCCGGCGGCGGACGCGTGCTGACCGTGCCGGTCACGCGCGGCGCCGTGGTCATGGCCGGTGAGGTGGTGGCGACCATCGGCGGTGGCGGCGTGTTCCTGCGGCTGGCCGTCCCGGAGCGGTATGCGGCGACACTGAAGCAGGGCGCCGCCATCCGCATCAATGCAAGCGGCAAGGTGTCTGCCGGCCGCCTCGCCAAGATCTATCCGCAGATCGACAATGGCCGCGTCATCGCCGACGTCGAGGTCGACGATCTCGAAACAGATTTCATCGACGCCCGGGTGCTGGTCCAATTGCCGGTGGGTGAACGTTCGGCACTGCTGGTGCCTGCAGCGGCGATCGAGACCCGTTCGGGGATCGATTTCGTGCGCGTTGCTGCCGCCGGCGTTGAAGTCGAACGGGCAGTGGTCACTGGCGAGCGGATGGCGCGCGCCGACGGCGACTATATCGAGATCATGACCGGTCTTGCGCCCGGCGATGTCGTGGTCACGCCATGAAAGGTCCTGCTGGTTTCGGTATTGCGGGCGGGCTGACCCGGGCGTTCATCGCTTCGCCGCTCACGCCGCTGTTTCTGCTTGCCGCCTTCGCCTTCGGGCTGGTGGCCCTGCTCACGCTGCCGCGCGAGGAAGAGCCGCAGATATCGGTGCCGATGGTCGACATCTTCGTCCGAGCCGACGGCCTGAGGGCCGAGGATGCCGTCAAGCTGGTCACCGAACCGCTGGAGACGATCGTCAAGGGCATAGACGGTGTCGAGCACGTCTATTCGCAAAGCCGCGACGACCAGGTGATGGTCACCGCGCGCTTCGTCGTCGGCACGTCGTCGGACGCCGCAGTGCTGCGCGTCCACGACAAGGTCCGCGCCAATATGGACCGCATTCCCGTCGGCGTGCCCGAGCCGCTCATCGTCGGACGCGGCATCGACGATGTCGCGATTGTCACGCTGACGCTGTCGCCAAAACCGGAGACAGCTGACCGCCTGACGGCAAACGATCTGACCCGTATCGCGCGCGAGTTGCGCACCGAGATCGCCAAGATCGACAATGTCGGGCTGACCTATCTGGTTGGCGACACCGGAGAGATCATCCGCGTCGCGCCGGACCCGGAAAAGCTCGCTCTCCACGGCGTGACGCTGCAACAGCTTGCAGCAAAGGTCTCCGGTGCGAACAAGGCCTTTCCGACGGGACGCGTGCGCAATACGGGCGAGCAGATCGACATCGTGGCGGGCGAGACATTGGGTTCGCCGGACCAGATCGGCAACCTGCTGCTGACCTCGCGCGACAACCGCCCCGTCTATGTCCGCGACGTGGCCGATGTCGCCTTCGCGACCGATACCGGCGACGTGCTTGTCTCGACGCTCACAGGATCCGCGACGGGCGTGACGCGCGTGCCGTCAGTGACCGTCGCCGTCGCCAAGCGCGCCGGTTCCAACGCGGTGTCGGTCGCCGAGGCGATCCTGCACCGGGTCGAGATGCTGAAAGGCAGCCTGATCCCCGCCGACCTGTCGGTCGAGGTCACGCGCGACTACGGCGAGACGGCGAACGAGAAGGCCAACGAGCTTCTCTATCATCTCGGGCTGGCGACGATCTCGATCATTGTGCTGGTCTGGATCGCCATCGGCCGGCGCGAGGCCATGGTGGTGGCCATCGTCATTCCCGTCACCATCCTGCTCACGCTGTTTGCCTCGCGCGTCATGGGCTATACGTTGAACCGCGTTTCGCTGTTTGCGCTGATCTTTTCCATCGGCATCCTCGTCGACGATGCGATCGTGGTGATCGAGAACATCTCCCGGCACTGGGCAATGGGCGGCGGACGCGATCGGCGGCAAGCGGCGATCGAGGCGGTGGCGGAAGTCGGCAACCCGACGATCGTCGCCACCTTGACCGTGGTCGCCGCGCTGCTGCCGATGCTGTTCGTCTCGGGAATGATGGGCCCCTATATGAGCCCGATCCCCGCCAATGCGTCGGCGGCGATGATCTTCTCCTTCTTCGTCGCGGTGATGGTGACGCCGTGGCTGATGCTGAAGTTTGCCGGACGGGCGCCCGTGCATGCCCATACGGACCAGGCCGGCGGCGGCATGTTGGGCCGCATCTACACTGCCGTCGCCCGGCCCATACTGTCGTCGAAGACGGCGAGCTGGGCATTTCTGCTGGCGATCGGCGTGCTCACGCTTGGCTCTCTGGCCCTGTTCTATACCAAGGATGTCACGGTCAAACTGCTGCCCTTCGACAACAAGTCCGAACTCGCGGTGACGATCGACCTGCCGGAAGGATCCTCCGTCGAGGCGACTGACGCGGTGGCGCAGGCGGTCGCCAGCAAGGTTCTCGAACTGACCGAGGTGCGATCGGCCCAGACGCATGCCGGAACCGCGGCGCCCTTCAACTTCAATGGGCTTGTGCGACACTCCTTTCTGCGCAGCGAGCCGCAGCAGGGCGATGTTGCGCTCAATCTTTCGCCGAAATCGGAGCGCATCCGTTCGAGCCACGATATCGCGCTGGACATTCGCCGGCGCATCGCATCAATCGCCGTTCCCGCCGGCACCAGCCTGAAGGTCGTCGAGCCGCCTCCCGGCCCGCCCGTGATGGCGACACTGCTGGCCGAGATCTATGGACCCGATGGCGAGACGCGACGCAAGGTTGCCGCAAAGGTCGAAGCGGCGTTCCGCTCCGTTCCGTTCATCGTCGATGTCGACAATTCCTACGGACAGCCGGCACGCCGGCTGCGCACCACGATCTCCACCGACGATGCCGAGTTCTTCCATGTCGAGGAAAGCGACGTGTTCGACACGATCGCCATCCTCAACGGCGGCGAGACCGTCGGCTATTCGCATCGCGGCGGCGGCCGCCAGCCGATACCGATCCGCATCGAGCGACCGAAGGGCGAGAGGACGCTGGACGAGCGTTTCCTGACCACGCCCATTCCGGCAAATGTGCTCCCCGGCGATCGCGGCGTGGTCGAACTGGGGGACGTCGTGCGGGTCGCTGACGAACGCGCCTCCTTTCTGGTGTTCCGGCACAATGGCCGCGCCGCCGAAATGGTGACGGCCGAACTTGCCGGCAGCTTCGAGGCGCCGCTCTACGGGATGCTCGCCGTCAGCCAGGCAATCGACGCACAGGACTGGACGGGGCTGCAAAAACCTTCGATCGCGCTGCATGGCCAGCCGGAGGACGAAAGCAAGCCGACGCTGCTGTGGGATGGCGAATGGGAAGTCACCTGGGTGACTTTCCGCGACATGGGCGCGGCATTCGGCGTCGCGCTGCTCGGCATCTATATCCTGGTCGTCGCCCAGTTCGGTTCGTTCAAGGTGCCGCTGGTGATCCTGACGCCGATCCCGCTGACCTTCATCGGCATCCTCGGCGGACATTGGCTGTTCGGCGCGCCGTTCTCTGCCACCTCGATGATAGGGTTTATCGCGCTGGCGGGCATCATCGTGCGCAATTCGATCCTGCTGGTCGATTTCATCCGGCATGCCGCCTCGCCGGACAGGCCGCTGGGCGAGGTTCTGATCGAGGCCGGTGCCATAAGGTTCAAGCCGATCCTGCTGACAGCACTTGCCGCCATGATCGGCGCGGCGGTGATCCTGACCGATCCGATCTTCCAGGGCCTGGCGATCTCGCTGCTGTTCGGCCTCGCGTCCTCGACCTTGCTGACGGTGCTGGTCATCCCGGCCATCTATCGGGTTCTGAGGACGTGACGGCGAGCGCGTCTGCCGGAAGCGACCCCTTGAGTTGCCGTTGAAATTCGATGCCAGGTCAAGGCGAGTAAAGAGCCACTCGACCGCTTCATAAAGCGGGATAGCCAGAAGGAAGAGAAAGCGTCGCGTATGGCCCACCGATGGAGCCCTGGATTCGCGACGACGGTCTCCATGTCCGTCCAGGTCCAACCGCGAGGCACGCGTGTGCGATACGCTCATGCGTGGGCATCGCGCGGGTGCCTGTGCGCCGGGCTTCCGGCCGCCGGCCCGGCGGCAGGACGGATGCCCTCGAACCTGGTTCGCTTGAGCAAAAGCGCATTGACGGCCACGAGGGCCGAGCTGCCCGACATTGCCAGCGCCGCAATCTCGGGGCTCAGCAGGAGCGGGTAGAACACGCCGGCCGCGATCGGGAAGGCGATGACATTGTATCCGACCGCCCACCACAGGTTCTGGTGCATCTTGCGCAGCGTGGCGCGCGAGAGCATCATCGCACCGACCACGTCGTAGGGATCGCTCTTCATCAGCACGATGTCGGCGCTTTCAATGGCGACATCGGTGCCCGCACCGATGGCGAACCCGACATCGGCTTGCGTCAGGGCCGGCGCGTCGTTGACGCCGTCGCCGACCATGCCGACCTTCAGCCCCTGTCCCTGCAGTTCCTTGATCTTTTCGGCCTTCTGTCCCGGCAGCACGTCGGCCAGGACGATGTCGATGCCGAGCATGTCCGCGATGCGCTTGGCGGTGCCGGCATTGTCGCCCGTCAGCATGGCCACGCGCACACCTTGCTCGTGCAGTTTGGCAATCGTCGCGATGGCCGTCGGGCGCGGCGTGTCGGCAATCGCGATCAGCCCGAGCAGCTTGCCGGAGCGTGCGACATGGATGACGGTGCGGCCTTCGCCCTTGAGCGTCTCGGCCCTCTCACCGAGCGCCAGAAGATCGATCTTCTGCTCGTCCATGAGGCGCCGGTTGCCGAGGAAAACCGGACTTCCGCCGATGGCGGCGCTGGCGCCCTTGCCTTCGATGTTCAGAAAACCCGAAACCTTGGGAAGCTTCAGGTCCTTGGCCCGCTCGACGATGGCGACGGCCAGCGGGTGGTCCGAACCCTGATCCACGGCGGCCGCGACCTGTAGAACCTCGTCGGGTGAGACGCCGACAGCCGGGACGATTTCGACGACCTTGGGCTGCCCCATGGTCAGCGTGCCGGTCTTGTCGAAGACGATCACATTGAGCCTGGTCGCCTCCTCGAGAGCGGCGGCATTCTTGAACAGGATCCCGTTTGCGGCGCCAAGGCCGGTGCCGACCATGACGGCCATCGGCGTGGCGAGGCCGAGCGCATCGGGACAGGCGATGACGAAGACCGTGATGGTCAGGGTCATCGCGAACAGCAGGGGCTGGCCGAGCCACCAGAACCAGACGGCGAAGGTCGCAAGCCCGATGACGATCGCAGCGAGCACCAGCCATTGCGAGGCACGATCGGCGAGCAGCTGCGCCGGCGCCTTCGAATTCTGGGCTTCCTGGACCAGCTTGACGATCTGGGCAAGAGCCGTGTCGGCGCCCACTTTAGTGGAACGATAGCGCAGCGTCCCGCTCTTGTTGATCGTCGCCCCGATGACCCTGTCGCCAACCTTCTTGGTCACTGGCATCGACTCGCCGGTCAGCATCGATTCATCGATGGTCGACGTGCCTTCGATCACCTCGCCATCGACAGGAAGCTTGTTGCCGGGCCGCAGGACCACGATGTCGCCGAGCACGACGTCCGCAGTCGCAACCTCGACCTCCTTGCCATCGCGCAAGACGGTGGCCCTGGGTGGGGCGAGGTCGAGCAGGGCCCTGATCGCGGCCGAAGCCCCGGCGCGGGCGCGCATCTCCAGCCAATGGCCGAGCAGGATGAAGACGAGCAGCACGCTCGCCGCCTCGTAGAACTGCTGTCCTTCGAAAAAGAAGGTCGCGCCGACGCTGAACAGGTAGCCGGTTCCGACACTCAGCACCACCAGCACCGCCATGTTGAGGACGCCGTTGTGCAAGGCCCGCCAGGCGGCGACCAGGAACGGCCAGACCGGATAGAGGATCGCGGCGCTGGCGAGGAAAAACATCGCGACATCTTCGCTCAGTCCGAAAGGCGGGCGCAGCCAGGGCTCGCCCAGTCCCATCGGCTCCATGGCAAAGACCGGCAGCGTGAAGACCAGGCTCACAAGGAACCGGTTGCGCATGTCCTTGACCATGCCTTGCATGTCCATGCCGGCGCCGTGCCCCATCTCATGAGCCATGGCGTCGTGCTGCGGCTTGGCGGCAACCTTGCCCTGGCCCGCTGGAGCCGGCTCGATGATGGCGGCGTGACCATGCCCGGCGTGTCCGGAGGTCGCGCGCGGATGGCCCGGCGAAATCGTCGTTCCGTCGGGAGTGCACAGATGCCGCGGCACGACCTCGCCGCGGCAATGGAAGCCGCAAGCCTCGATTTCCCGGGCAAGGGCCTGCGGGCTCGTCCGCTTCTCGTCGAATTCGATGGTTGCGGTGGTCGATGCCGCGTTCATGGTAACACTGGCAACGCCCGGCAAAGCCGCCAGACGTTTTTCGACCGCCGCGAAATCCATCATGCCGACAAGGTCGCGCACTTCCAGATTGATCTTCTTCATCATCATTCTCCATCGACGCACAAACGCCACTCGCTCTCAGGGCGCACGGCGCGCGCCGGCGGAACCGAACAGCCTGGCCACATGCGGAAAAAAGGCGGGTACGCGGGCGGCGTAGCGATCATAGGCGTCGCCGAACTCCTGTCTCGCTTCACGCTCCTCAATGAAGGAAAGCCGCACATACATGCCGACCAGAATGGGGAACATCGCCAGCGTCAGCAGCGTCGGCCACTGCACGAAGAAGCCCGCCATGACGAGAATGAAGCCGACATATTGCGGATGCCGGACGCAGGCATATGGGCCGCCTGTTGCGAGGCGGTTGTGGCGCTGCGCTTCGTAAAGCACGCGCCACGCGGTTGCGATCAGCACGAAGCCGCCGCCGATCAGGAAGAAGCTGAGAACGTGGAAGGGGCCGAAATGCGGATTGAGCCGCCAGCCGAACATCATCTCCAGGAGATGACCGGCATCATGCGAGAGCCAGTCGATGCCGGGGTATTGGCTCTGCAGCCACCCCGAGAACAGGTAGATCGTCAGCGGGAACCCGTACATCTCGGCAAACAGCGCCACCAGGAAGGCGCTGAATGCACCGAAGGAGCGCCAGTCACGGCCGGTTCGCGGCTTGAAGAAGCTGAAGGCGAACAGGATGAAAATCGCCGAGTTGATTATAGCCAGGCCCCAGAGCCCGTAGGCGGAAGATTGCTCGACCATGGTCATGCTCCTTTGTGGTGTGTGGGGCCGTCTTGCGCGCCCGGCTCGGTTTCCCTGTGCCCGGCCTGTTCCTCGCGCCCGGCCTGTTCCGTGTGCCTGGAATGCCCGCCGTGATCGTGGTGGCCACCATGCATGACCATGTGAAGCAGAGGACAGGCGAGCAGCAGCAGAAAGGGAAGGGCACCGAGGGTATGTGCCCGGTGCTCGGAAAGCAGGAAGAACGCGGCGATCAGCAGGAAGGCGATCGTGACCAGGCCGGTCTTCGACGTCCAGAATCCGCGCGCACCCGCCTCGGTCTCCTGTTCTGGTTTGGAGCCGGTCGGGGGATCGGACAAGCGGTGCGTATTGGAGTTCATGGGTTGGATTCCTTTTGATTGTCAGCGATTGTCATTGCCGGCCACGGCGTTCGAGGCGCGGCTTTCGAAGCAGTAAAGGGCGATGCTGAGCGCCCAGACGGCGCGATATCAGGCTGGGATCTGGGGAGGTTGCAGGAGGGCCTCGGGGTCGATGCCCGTTGCCAGGAACGCCTTGCCCGCGATGAAGCGGACGGAACGTGGCGGGCAATTGACGACCCCACATTCGCCTGAGGCGGAAATGCTTGCAGCACAACAGCCCGACGCAGCCGTGTACGCGCAGTCGGCGCTGTGCTCGCAACAGCCATAGTTGTGATTCTGGCCCGTTGCCGTGACATCGTCTGTCACCTGGCTCAAGCCGCTTATGGGGAGACCTGCAAACTCGGCAATGGCGCCGATATCGGCGCCCAGACCCGTACTCTGGCCGGTAAGACCAGCGCCCATGATGACGCTGCCCGCGATCAGAACGAGCATGGAAAGCAAAGCGCGAAGCTGGGTCAGTCCAATTTCCATTTTCCTAGTGTGACATAGCCGCGCATCGCCACTTTGACGCAAATCAAAGCCACGGCTCCTGGGGAGCGCTTAGATTGCCGGGTCTCATCCGACACGGATCGGATGGTTTCCCAGGCCCGAAACCTGGATGAACCGGAGATGAGGTGATGCCGGCAATGCCGCGTTCCACCGAGACTGCCGTCAAGATAGAATCCGCGGCCGAAACTGTGTTCGCCTACCTCGACGACCACAGGCATCTGGGGGCTCATATGAGTGCCTCGTCATGGATGATGCTCGGCTCGAAAATGGACTACGAGTTCGATGCAGGCGAAGCGCGTTCGGTCGGCTCCAAGTTCGGATTCCATGGCAAGATACTCGGCATTGCGCTGTCTGCGGAACAGGCGATCGTAATCCGGGTGCCGCCCAGATTGAAGGTTTGGCAAACCATCGGCGCGCCAAACCTGTGGGTGATCGGCCGCTATCGTATGGGTTTCGAGATCGTCCCTGAGGTGGGATCCTACCAGCTTCGGGTATTCATCGACTACGACCTTCCGGAGACGGCGCCGGCCCGTTGGCTCGGCCTGATCTCTGCCGACGTATACGCGCGCTGGTGCACTGGCCGGATGGCGAAAGACGCAGCCGGTTATTTCGGGAAGACCGGGGCGCAGGCAATCCCGTCGACAGGCTGATCGACGCGAGCCTCTGCTTCCAACCATGTGCCGCTTTCGCCTCTGACAATTTCGACGGCGTGATCGAGCTTGCCGATCGCGGCAGGCTTGCCTGTCGCTTCAGCGAACTCGATTGCGGCGCCTACCTTTGGCCCCATGGAGCCGGCCGGAAAATTCCGCCCTGATATCTCCGTCGAGGTGACCCGCCGGAGTGGGCGGGCGGCGGCGGTTCCGTAGTCGACATAGACTGCGTCGACGTCGGTCAGCATCAGCAGCATGTCGGCCTTCAATTGGCGCGCCAGAAGCGAACTTGCCAGGTCCTTGTCGATGACGGCCTCCACACCGCAAAGACTGCCGTCATCCCGCGCGATCACCGGGACCCCGCCGCCGCCCGTGCAAATGACGATGACGCCACGTTCGACAAGGAACGAGATGACAGATGCTTCCATGATCTCCAGCGGCCTGGGTGACGGCACGACGCGGCGCCATTTGTCGCCGTCGGGCGCGATGTGCCAGCCGCGTTCCACGGCAAGCCGGCGGGCGGTTGCCTCGTCGTAGACCGGGCCGATCGGCTTCGTCGGATGGGCGAAAGCCGGATCGCGAGGGTCCACCTTCACTTGCGTCAGCAAAGTGGCAAACAGCCTCTGCTTGAGGAGATTGTTGAGCTCCTGCTCGATCACATAACCGATCATGCCGGCGCTTTCGGCGCCGAGCACGTCGAGTGGAAACGCTCCACCGTCCGAGGCCGCCTGCAGCGCGAGCAGGCCAACCTGCGGGCCGTTGCCGTGCGTGATCACGATCGAGTGCCCTTCGCCAACCAGATCCGCCAATACAGCCGCGGCACGCACGATGTTGGCGCGCTGGTTCTCGGCCGTCATCGGTTCTCCACGACGCAGCAACGCGTTTCCGCCGAGCGCAACGATGATACGCATCTCAGTTGCCGATCGTGGCGACGAGCAGGGCCTTGATCGTATGCATGCGGTTTTCGGCCTGGTCGAAGACGATCGAGGCATCCGATTCGAATACCTCGTCGGTGACCTCCATGCAGTCGATGCCGTATTCCCGCGCGACGAAGGCGCCGACCTCTGTATCGGTATCGTGGAACGCCGGCAGGCAATGCATGAACTTGACGTGAGGGTTGCCGGCGGCAGCCATCACTTCGCTGGTGACCCGGTAGGGCGTCAACAGGCGAATGCGCTCGGCCCAGCCGGATTTATCCTCGCCCATCGACATCCAGACGTCGGTGTAGACGAAGTCGGCGTCCTGGACGCAGCCCTTAACGTCTTCGTCCAGCCTGAAGCGGCCGCCGCTGTGTTCCGCCAGTTCCCTGATATGGGCACAGAACTCCTCATCCGGCCAAAGTTCCTTGGGTGAGGCGATGCGCATGTCGATGCCGACCTTGGCCGCCCCGAGCGCCAGCGACAGCGCGACATTGTCGCGACCCTCGCCGACGAAGGTGACGGTCATGTCGGAAAGATGCTTGTGCGTATACTCGCGCATGGTCATGAAATCGGCGAGGATCTGCGTCGGATGCGCCTCGTCGGTGAGACCGTTGTAAACGGGCACGCCGGCATGCGCGGCAAGCAGTTCGGCCTGATGCTGGGCAAAGCCGCGATACTCGATCGCGTCGTACATCCGGCCGAGCACGCGGGCGGTGTCCTTCATGGATTCCTTGTGGCCGATATGGCTGCCGCTGGGGCCGAAATAGGTGACATGGGCGCCTTGGTCATAGGCCGCCACCTCGAATCCTGTCCGTGTGCGGGTCGAATCCTTCTCGAAGATCAGCGCGATATTTTTCCGGGCGAGACGCGGTATCTCGTGCCCGGCGAGCTTGGCGGCCTTGAGGTCGGCGGCCAGCTTCAGAAGAAATCGGATTTCGTTGGCCGTGAGATCGTCCAGGGTCAGGACGGAGCGGCCGTGAAGATTGATCGACATGGGGATTTCCTTTCAGGTCAAATCGGGTCGCGGGCAATCGGGCAGGTCATGCAATGCCCGCCGCCGCGGCCGCGGCTGAGTTCGGCGCCCTCGACCGTGATCACTTCAACACCGGCACGGCGTAGAAGCGTGTTGGTGTAGACATTGCGGTCGTAGCCGATGACCACGCCGGGCTCGACCGCAACGACGTTGTTGCCGTCATCCCATTGCTCGCGCTCCGCCTCGTAACGGTCGCCGCCAGTGGCGATGATCCGCAGCGATTTCAATCCGAGCGCTGTGGCAACCACTGCCGTAAACGGCTCCGTCTCCTCCGTTATCTCGACGGATGCCGCTCCATCACCTGGCCGCAGCGAGAAGGTCCGCAGGCGGTCGACCACCGGCGGGTATAGGGTGACCAGGTCGCGGTCGCAGAAGGTGAAGACGGTGTCGAGATGCATGAAACTGCGGTCCCGCGGCATCAGCGCCGCGATCACGCGGGTCGCCTCACCGGCCGCGAACAGGCTGCGGGCTAGGCCGCCCACGGCTTGCGGCGTGGTGCGTTCTCCCATGCCGACAAGAACCGTCCCGCCGCCGATCGGCATGACGTCTCCGCCTTCCAGGCTGATGCCTGTTCCCGGGTCCGGCGAAACGAAGGGGACGCCGCTGTCGCGAAAACGGGGATGGAAACGGTACACGGCTTCGACATTGGCCGCTTCCGGGCGCCTCGCTGGCCAGTACATGGCGTTGACCGAGACCGAGCTGTAGATCCAGCAGGAACTGTCGCGGGTGAAAAGCTGGTTCGGCAGCGGCGGAAGCACGAAATCCTCAGGCGCAAGCGTCCTTCCGGTCAGTCCCCGGGGTTCGAAGGGCAGCTCCGCGCGAGCAATTCCGCCGATAAGATAGGCCGCCAGCTGCTGCGAGGACATCTCGTTGAGCGATCCCCGCATCTCGTCGACCATGTCGAGCCCGACGACGCCGGAATGAATCCGGCGGTCGAGAAGCCAGTCGCGGGCCTTGGTGAGACCCATGGTCTCGGCCAGAAGTTCCCCGAACGAATGCACCAGCACCCCGCGTTCGCGCAGTGCGTCGACGAAGACGTCATGCTCTTGACGTGCCTTCTTCACCCAGAGCACGTCATCGAACAGCAACGCCTTGCAATTGTCCGGTGTCAGCCTTTGCAGGCTGAGATCGGGGCGGTGCACCAGCACCTCGCGCAGACGGCCGACTTCAGAAAAGGTGCCGAGCCGGGTCGTGGTGATAGGGGCGTTCATAGCGGGCTGATGCTCCCGTTCCAGATGAGATAGGCGGCGGCGACACCGGCGGCGACAAGTGCTGCGGCGACCGCTGCTTCTGCAGGGTGGAAGATGCGCTGGTTGTTTTCGCGACGTGCCCAGACGTAGAAGATGATGCCCGGCGCATACAGGATCGCGCACATGAACAGGTAGGCGGGCCCCGCCGCGTAGACCAGCCACAGTCCGTAGACCGTCGCCAGCAGCCCGGCGAAAAGAGGACCGGTACGCTGCTCGCCGCCCTTATAACTCTCTCCGGTCAGCGCGAGCTTGGCCGCATAGGCTCCGGAAAAGATGTAAGGCACCAGGATCGCCGCCGATGCGATGTAGAACAACGCCTGGTAGGTGCTTTGCGCGAAGAGCGTGATCACCAGGAACGCCTGGACGAGCAGGTTGGTGATCAACAGCGAGGTCGACGGCACGCCGCGCTCGCTCTCTTGGCCGAAGAATTTCGGCATCGTCCCGTCCTTGGCGGCGACATGCGGAATTTCCGCGGCAAGCAGCGTCCAGCTCAGGAAGGCGCCGATCACCGACACGACAAGCGCGGTGTTGATGAGGATGGCGCCCCAGGGGCCGACAACCGCTTCCAGGACGCCGGCCATGGAGGGGTTCTTCAGCGCGGCGAGCTCAGGCTGGCTCAGGATGCCGAGCGACAGCAGCGAGACAAGAGCGTAGAGCGCAAGGCAAGTGAAGAAGCCTAGGACAGTCGCCATGGCGATGTCCTTGCGGCGCTCGGCGCGGCCGGAGAATACGCTGGCGCCCTCAATGCCGATAAACACCCAAAGGGTCACCATCATCGTGCTCTTCACCTGTGCGGTGATCGAGCCGAGATCGGCGTTGCCAAGCCCGTTGAAGTCAAGGGACCAGACATCCAGCTTGAAAGCGACTGCGACGATCCCGACGAACAAGACGATCGGAGCGATCTTTGCCACGGTGACGATCAGGTTCACTACCGCAGCCTGCCGGATGCCTGCGAGAATCAGGGCGTGGATCAGCCACAGCAGGATCGATGCATCGAGCACGGCCTGCCAGGTGTTTCCGTCGCCGAAGGCCGGGAAGAAATAGGACAGGGCGCTGAACACGATCACCGCGTAGGAAACGTTGCCGACCCATGCGCTGATCCAGTAGCCCCAGGCGCTGTTGAAGCCGATGAAGGGACCGAAGCCGGCCTTGGCGTAGGCGTAGGGACCCGCGTCGAGTTCGGGCTTGCGGGTTGCAAGCGACTGATAGACGAAGACGAGCGCCAGCATGCCGACCGCGGTGATGGCCCAGCCGATCAGGATGGCAAGGGGACCGGCGCCGGCCGCCATATTCTGCGGCAGGCTGAACACGCCGGAGCCGACCATCGAGCCGATCACCAGTGCCGTGAGGGAACCTAATCGAAGCTTCGTCGCAGCTGCGGTCGTCACTTTCCCGATAGGGATATTTACCCCGGCCGTCGTCATGATGCTCTCCTGAGTTTGAAGATCTCGATGGGAGGCAATGAACAGGAAAAAGCGGCGGGCAACTTTGACGCGGGTCAAACAGTTGCGCACTCGGATTGTAACGCCCGTAAGTAGGAGATTTTGATATAGATCAAAGGCATTGCATGCATAATCACTAAATTAGCTAGGCATGAAAGGGGTGTGTTATGGAAATTACAACGCACGACTTCATGACTGTGCTGCACGGAATGGGGTTTGGAGCCCTATTCATGCTGGCGTTCTCCGGCGCACTGGTCGAACTTTACCGAATTTCCGCGCCCGGGACATCGTCGGCGACGAGCGCGGGCCAAACACTGCTTGGTCTTTACCTCGTGGTGATGGTGATACTTGCGTGGCTTACTGTGTTCTCTGGCACCTACGTCATCTATCCTTGGTATCGAGCCGTCCCGGCAGAAGGCGTGACCGATCTCGCGGACTATCCGCGGCGATTGCTGCTGTCGAGCGGGAAGACGTCCGAGTGGCATAATGTCGGCATGGAATGGAAAGAGCATGCAGCCTGGCTGGCGCCGATCGCCATGACCATGGTGGCCTACGTCACCATGAAATACGGACGAGCAATCATTCAACACCGGAATATGCGAATCTCCGTACTGGCCTTCGCCGTGGCTGCCTTCGTTGCCACGGGAATCGCCGGAGCGTTCGGTGCATTCCTGAACAAATACGCTCCGATTCGGGGTGGCGATGTGATCATTCTGATGCAGGGGGAAGGGCCATGAACACGTTGCGAAATACGGTCGAGATTGGAAAAACGTCTGAGACGATCCCGAATGGCCCCGGAGCTGCGGCCATCTTGGCTGCGGGCGTCGGTTGTGCTGCCATCGGCGTTCTAGGCTTCGCGTCCGAGCTGTCCCCCGGACTGCGGGGTCTATTGAATTTCTACAATCCTGTCGGCCCGCTCTCCGGTAAGACGACCGTAACGATCATCGTTTGGCTGGTTGCCTGGTACGGGCTGTCACGGATTTGGCGAAACGAAACGGTGAATATGCGCGCCGTCAACATCGCAGCGCTCGTCTTGCTCGGGCTAGGATTCCTACTAACCTTCCCGCCGTTCTGGTACCTTTTCGTCTAAGCCAAGAGGTTTGGCGCCGAATCCATCACTGAGCTTGCCCGTCATTGCGATGAGGGCGCAGGTTCGCACGCGTACAAAGGTCCATCAGCTGGAACGGGCAAACCAGGCGTTGGACGATCTGCGCGCCGGGAGGCTGGGCGGTGCCGCGTGGTGCCGTAATCGACTCAACCGGACTATCGGGCTCGTTCACCCAGCCCACGCATTTGTCCTAGCCATTTCGCGCGCGTCGCATTGCTGGCATCCGCGACCATGCCGAACAAGGTCTCGCGCACCGGACTGATGCCGGCAAAGCGCAGAATGCTCCGCCGCATGCCAGCAATGCCGTGGCTGAGGAACCAAAGCCGGTAAAAAACGGAGGGCATGCCCATCGTTACCACCAAACGGGCGGAGCGGCCGCGAAGCAGTGCCTTGGGGAAGCCGCCACCCTTATCTGGATAGGCGAAGGCAGTTCCCGGCCGCATGACCTGTTCCAGAAAAGCCTTGAGCAAGGCCGGCATGGTTCCCTGCCAGAGCGGGAAGACAAAGACGATATGCTCCGCCCAAACGATCGCTTCGGCGGCGTCCTTCAAGCTGTCGGGGATCGCGCCGTGCTCGAACTCCTGCATCGTGCGCAGCATCGGAAAATCGAGCGCTGCCAGATCGATTTGGTGGACGGCATGCCCAGCCTGTTCCGCGCCCTCGGCATAGGCCTTCGCAAGGCCGCGGCAGAGCCGGTCCGCAGAAGGGTCGGGATGCCCAACCACAATTAGGATGCGTCGCGGCATGGGCGCTCCCGAGGCGTTCGACTCGAGGCGCTAAGGCCGTTCGACCCGTGCCACCTGATAGGTGTGCATGGCGCCGTTGCGTTCGATCGAGACGTATTCACCGGTCACGAAGCGTTCGTCGCCGAAATGGAAACCGATTTCGTCGTCGCGGTCGCCTTCGGCATAGTCGAAGTACCACTGTCCGCCGGGCTTGCGCCGCAGCCGGCCCACCAGGTCTTCTTCTCCAGTGCGAAAACGGCGAACGCGGCAGGAAGCCCGGTGCGATTTCCATTCTTCCGCATCGATCCGTCCGTCGCTCTTCAACGGAGCGAGCACGTCATAGCCCTCTTCGCGATCCCCGCCCGGGTGGTCCTTCTCGCGGGCAAGCAGCAGCCGGACATGCCGGAATTTCGGGGTAAGATCGTTCAGATTGGTCATGGCGAACTCCTTTTACGGAGCTTCTTAGCGCGGCGACCAGACTTGGCCTTGATCCGCATCAAAGGAGGCTGCGATGGCGTTGTCAGAGGATCGACGGCAGCAACATCGCGCCGTAGCCGGCCACTGCGGCGATCAGGGTTGCGCCGGCCAGCGGCAACCAAAATCTGACCGGGCCGACAAATACCGCCAGCGACAGGCGGCCGATCGCGTTTGCCGCCAGCGCCGCGAGCACCGCCTGGCCGACGGTCTCGATCGGGATCGATTGCTTGACCAGGCGCAACGCGCTGAGCACCGAGACATCGACATCGAACGTGCCTGCAAGCATCGAACTCGCCAGCAGGCCTCGCCCGCCGAACTGAACTGCCAATGCAGCGCTCGCGGTGGCGACAATCGCAAAGAGCAGGGCAAACAGCAGCAACGGGCCCAATTCGAACGGATTGCGTGCAGTGCGCCACCTTTGGGATCCCCGCCGGTGCGGGCCAACAGGAATGCTCCGCAGGCTGCGAAGACAAGCGACGCAGCAATCGCTGGAATGCCGACCCCAGCGAACACGCTTGGCTCGACGATCAGCACGACAGCGCAAACGCGCAGCACCGAGACCATGGCAGCCAGCGAAGCAGCGCCGGCAAGCGGCAGTGGATTGCTCGCGGAGGTGGCGTTGCGGGCAAGCGCCATGGTCACGGCGGTGGACGAGACAATGGCACCTGCAAGCGAGCTGACGAGCAGACCGCGCGTGGTTCCCAGGACGCGAACCGCAACGTAGCCCGCGAACGATATCGACGCCATCAGCACCGTGAGGAACCAGACCTCCCGCGGATTGAAACCGCCCCACGGATCCATCGTCCGGTTTGGCAGCAAGGGCAAAACGATCGCGGTCATCACTGCCAGGATCAGCGCCGAACGAAGTTCGATCCAGGTCAGTCGCTTCAAGAGGCCGTGCAGGATCTCTCGACTGGCAAGCACTGCGGCGAGTGCTGCCCCTCCGGCAGCCGCGGCTCGGTAATCGCCGGCGACGGAGAGCGCACCGAGCGCGAACACGCCAAGGCCCGCTATCACGGCCGTAACGCTGAAATCCTCGTCATGAGCAGCCTCGCGCGCCTTGTACCAGGCAAAGATCGCCGCGAAGGCGATGAAGCCGCCGACCAGCACGGAAACTGAGTCAAGCGCCTCGGCCAGCGCTGCGAGGATGCCGCCGAGCAGGCCGGATATGCCGAACGTTCGAATTCCGGCCGTCCGGCTGTGAGCGGGTTCGTCCCGCTCGCGCCAGCCGCGCTCCAACCCGACGAGGAGGCCTATTGCCAGCGCCAGTCCGAGCCGAGCGATAAGCGAATCCATGGTATTGGGCCTTCAGGTCGCGGCTGTCGGCATGTGATCGCGAATCCACCTGACGATCTGCCCCGCCGTCATTGCGCCGGATGTGCGCGCAAGCTCGCGTCCGCCATGGAAGAGGATCATGGTCGGGATGCCGCGAATGCCGAGCCTGGATGCTATAGCCTGCTCGTTGTCGGAATTGAGCTTGATCAGGCGGACATGCGGCTCCAGTTCGTTTGCTGCCGCCTCATATGCCGGCGCCATCATCTTGCAAGGGCCGCACCACGGTGCCCAGACGTCGACGACAACGGGGAGGCTGCTTCGCTTGACCTGGCGATCGAAGGTCTGTGCGTCGACGTCTTCGGGCTGACCCGAGAACAGCTTGACGCCGCACTTTCCGCATTTCGCGTCCCCGGCATTGCGCGCTGGCGGCAGGCGATTAACCCCGCCGCATTTGCTGCAAACCACCAGATTTTCCTGCACCATGGCCATTCACCCATTCGTATCATCAATTATGCGCGTTCGGGACGCCCATCGCCAAGAGCGCGCAACGCGTTGAGGATCACCGCTATGTCGATGCCCTCCTGAAGCAATGCTCCCGCCACAGGCGTGATCTGCCCCATGGCTGCCGCGGCCATGGCCGCGGCTGAGAGTGCCAGCCCGGCTATGATGCTCTGCAGGGCGATCATACGGGTGCGCTGCGCAATCCGGACCGCATCGGCGACCGGCTGCAGCCTGTCGGTCAGTACGATGACGTCCGCGGCCTCCGAGGATGCGCTGGCACCGCGCGCCCCCATGGCGACACCGACCGTTGCGGCCGCTAGCGCGGGGGCGTCGTTTATGCCGTCGCCGACCATCATCGTTGGTGCCAACGCTTTCTCGGCCTCGACCGCCGCCACTTTCTCGGCAGGCATCGCATCTGCGACGATGGTATCGAGGGCGAGCAGGGCGGAAACGCGCTTCGCCGCCACGCTATCGTCGCCTGTAAGCATGACCATACGTGTGATGCCGGCCGAGCGCAGGTTGCGGAGTGCATCATGGGCATCCACGCGTAGAGCGTCCCCGAAAGTGAATATACTGGCAAGTTGCCCATCGAGCGCTACAAAAACCCTGAGCACTGGCTCGTCCCGGTATCGCTTTTCACCGCTTTCCGCCCAACGAGGCAGCGGTTTGTCGGCCAGCACGAGTGCTCTCGATCCCACCGCGATCGATACCTTGTCGACCCGGCCTTTCAGGCCGGCACCGCGATACTCGTGAACACTGCATGGATGCGACAACACCAGATTTCGGCCACGGGCCGCCCGAATGATCGAGTCGGCGAGCACATGGTGCGAGGCCTGTTCCAGCGATGCCAAAAGCTGCAATAGGGTGTTGGCGTCACCGCCCGGTGCAGCATCGATTTCGATGAGCTCGGCGCCGCCAACGGTCAAGGTGCCCGTCTTGTCGAAAATCGCGGTCCGAACTTGCGCGAGGGCCTCCAGAGCCGCGCTGCCTTTCATCAGGATGCCGGCCCGCGCGGCGCGCGACACCCCGCCGATGAAGGCAACGGGAGCCGCGAGGATAAGCGGGCAGGGTGTCGCGACCACCAGCACGGCCAGCGCTCGGATCGGATCGCCGGAGACGTACCAGGCGGTGCCGGCAACCAACAAAGTGGCTGGCAGCAGGAACAAGGCAAAGCGGTCGGCCATGCGGATGAACGGTGCTTTCGCGGTCTGCGCCGCAGCGACCATGCGCACGATCGCAGCATAGGTGCTTTGTTCGGCCAAGGCCGAAGCGCGCATGCTGAAGGATTCTCCGGCATTGAGGGTGCCGCTGCGCAGCATATCGCCCGCGCGCCGCCGTTCCGTCAGCGGCTCGCCAGTTACCGCTGACTCGTCGAGAGAGGCCAAAGCATCGAGCAGGATCCCATCGACAGGCAGCAGTTCGCCGGCGCGCACCAGAAGTTCGTCGCCGACAGCAACCTGGTCCACGGAAATCGTGTCTGTTCCCTGTGTCGATTTGCGGTGCGCGACACGCGGCGACCGGTCGGTCAATGCCTTGAGATTCCGCTCCGCCCGGCCACGGGCAAAATCCTCGAGCACCGTGCCGCCGGCATACATGATCGCCACCACGACCGCGGCCAGCGGCTGGTCGAGCAGCAGTGCCGCGGACATCGACACCAGCGCAATCGCATCGACGCCGAAGCGCCCGATCCAGAAGTCGCGCAATATGGAAATGGCGAGCGCCACCACCACGGGCAAGGTAGCCGTCGTCCAGATAGTGCTGGCCTGAATGGAGCCATAGCCGGTTCGCCAGACGCCGATTCCAATGGCCAGGCCCAGCAAGGCGATGGCCAGCAACGCGCGCCGCAGGGCCGACTCGTTCATACGATACCTTTCGATTCTGATCGGTGCCTGCCTGAGATCCGAATTTGCGAGCGCACGTGGCCTCGAGCTTGCGCAACCGCTAGTCGAGATCGCCGGAAGAGGCTTTGATCCAACGCAATGAACGGGCAAGATCGTTTGGCGATTATTACCATGAACGGGAGACCAGAGGGTGACCATCCGAAATCTCGAATATGCGGTCGGCCCGAAGTCGGTTGCCGTCTTTGGCGCGTCCGTGCGTGACGGTTCCGTTGGCCGTGTCGTTTTCGACAACATCGTCAATGGCGGCTTCGAAGGCGAGATCTGGCCGGTCAATCCGAAATACTCGCAAGTGGCTGGTCGGCCCTGCTACGCGACGGCCGCCGACCTGCCAGGAATTCCCGACCTCGGCGTCATCGTGACGCCGCCGGAGACGGTTCCCGGCATCGTGCGCGAACTCGGTGAAAAGGGCACACGGGCGGCGGTCGTCATCACCGCCGGCCTGACGCGCGAGAACGGATTGCGCCAGGCGATGCTCGACGCTGCCAAGCCCACTCTTTTGCGCGTCATCGGTCCCAATACGCTCGGACTGATGATCCCGCCTGTAAAGCTCAACGCCGGGTTCGCGCACATGGCAGCCAGGCCCGGCAACATCGCGCTGCTGTCGCAATCCGGCGCCATCGCCACATCGCTGATCGATTGGGCGGCGGACAACAATGTCGGCTTCTCCCAGATCGTCTCGCTGGGCGACATGGCCGATGTCGATGTGGGAGACTGCCTCGACATGCTGGCGGGTGATGCGCGGACGCGGGCCATCGTAATGTATCTCGAAACCATAACCAATCCGCGCAAATTTATGTCAGCGGCACGGGCGGCGGCGCGCATCAAGCCGGTCATCGCGATCAAGTCGGGCCGGCACGAGCAGTCCGCGAAAGCCGCGGCGACCCACACAGGCGCGCTGTCGGGCGCCGACCGGGTCATCGAGGCAGCACTGCAGCGCGCCGGCATCTTGCGCGTCAAGGGACTGGCCGAGTTGTTCGATGCCGCTGAAACGACCGCCCGTTTTGCTCCGCTCGAACGAGCCCGCGTCGGCATTGTGACCAATGGCGGCGGTGCCGGCGTGCTCGCCGTCGATCGGCTCATCGACTGCAAGGGCGAACTGGCCGCGTTTTCACCGGGAACGATGGCATGTCTGGACGCCGTGCTGCCGCCGACCTGGTCGCATGCCAATCCGGCTGACATCATTGGCGATGCCCCGCCCGAGCGCTACAAGGCCGCGGTTGAAGCCGTCGCGGCCGATCCGGGAACCGACGTCGTTCTCGTGATGAACTGCCCAACGGGGCTCGGCTCACCGCTGGCCGCGGCGAGGGCGGTCGCCGAACTCACCGGGGAGGGCAAAATCGGCGGGAAACCGGTCATGACCTGCTGGCTTGGGGAAAGCACGGCACGCGACGGACGACGAATCCTGCAGGATGCCGGCGTGGCCAGTTTCGAGACGCCTGCCGACGCGTCAACCGCGATCTCCTACCTGAGCGATTGGTCGCGGGCCCAGCGGTCGCTGATGCGCACGCCGTCGAGCCGCAGCGAGGACACGATCAGCGATCGTAAAGCCGTGCTTGCCATATTCAGGCAGGTTGCCACGGAGGGCCGACGAATGCTGACCGAGCCCGAAGCCAAGGCGGTGATCTCCGCCTATGGCATTCCGGTTCCCGAGACCGTTGTCGTCAAAACCGCTGACGAAGCGGAAAAGGCTGCAGGCCGGCTTTTGAAGGAGTCGGATCAGGTCGTCGTCAAGCTGCTGTCGAAGGCGATCTCGCACAAGTCCGACATCGGCGGCGTGGTGCTCAACCTCGCGACCGCCGCCGCAGTCGGCGAGGCCGCCCGATCGATCGAGGCGCGCGTGCGCAAGCAAGCTCCGCAAGCCACTATCGAAGGCTATGCCGTCCAACCCATGATCGCGCGAAAACAGGCGCAGGAGCTCATCCTGGGCGTGAGTCACGATCCGATCTTCGGTCCGGCCATCCTGTTCGGTGCAGGCGGCGTCGCGGTCGAGGTGATGGACGATACGACGATGGCGTTGCCGCCACTCGACGATGTGCTTGCGGGCGACTTGATCGAGCAGACGCGGATCGGCCGCTTGCTTGCCGGGTTCCGCGATCGCAAGCCGGCGGATCGTGGGGCAATCGTCACGGCGCTCAATGGGGTGTCGCAGATGATTGTCGACTTTCCGTGCGTCGTCTCGTTGGACATCAATCCATTGCTGGCCGACGCCGACGGCGTCATCGCGCTCGATGCCCGCATCGAGATCGAGCCGGAGCGCGTGGAGGAGCAGGGGCCTAACCCCGCGCTCGCGATCAGGCCCTACCCGTCAGGTTGGGAAAGGGCGTTTTCGGCGGACGGTGGCCACTATTACATCCGGCCGATCAAGCCGGCCGATATTGCGCTCTATCCGCAATTCCTCGCCAGCATATCGCCGAACGATCTGCGCCTGCGTTTCCTGTCGCCGCGCAAGAATTTTTCGGACCAGATGCTGAAACGGCTCACCCAACTCGACTATGATCGCGACATGGCGTTCGTCGCGCTGGAAGCGAGCAGCGGCGCGCTGGCGGGTGTCAGTCGCCTCTCCTGCAATCCGGACCGCACCGTCGCCGAATACGCCCTGCTCGTGCGCACGGACCTGCAAGGCCATGGTCTTGGCTGGGAGTTGCTCAGCCAGATCGTCGATTATGCAAAGGCGGACGGGATCGGTCGGATCGAAGGCATGGTGCTCAGCGAAAACATCAGGATGCTGGCCATGTGCCGCGAATTCGGGTTTTCGATCGCGCATCATGCCAGCCAGTCAGGCCTGTCGCTGGCGACGCTGGACATCGGTTGAAGCCTGAAGTGCATAGCGGACCGTTGCGCACCCTCGGGGTCAGGCCCGAGGGCAGGCTTTTGGGCGGCACGCATTATCGCCGTCAGGATGCTGTCTTGATTGGATCGCCCCGTGCGGAAGCAGAAGCGGCCGCGTCCGAAAAGTCCGCCAACTCCGCCGCGATGTCGGCGAGTTTTCGATCGGCGTCGACCTTGCGCCAGGCGGATGGGGCCGCATTTCGTTGCAATTGCCGCGACAGGATATCGACGGTTGCGTCGGAAGGACCGCCACTGCGCTCGCTGACCCGTCGCCAAAGAACGAGCGGATCGGCCTCCAGCCAGAATCCGGCGAAAGCGACGGCCCTGTCGCTGGCCGCCTTCTCGATTCGGTTACGATCTGCCGGCCTGTCGAATACGGCGTCGGCGACCACCGAACCACCCTCGGAAAGGATCAGGCCGGCGCGCCATGCCATTTCGCCGTAGACGCGATCGGACACCTCCGGTCGGTAAGCCCTGTCCGGCAGTTTCGTTTCTGCAGGGACCCCATGCATGGCTTTGCGGATGCGGTCGCTCTCGACAATGCGCGCACCGGGCGGCGAGCCGATATGTGCGGCGAGTGCCTCGGCGACGCTCGTCTTGCCGGAGCCGCTCAAGCCTCCGATGGCGATCACCCGGGGTGACTTTGCCTGGAGAAGCGTTCGGGCGAGCTCGAAATAGGATCTGGCCTCGGCAGTCAGCCCGCCGGAAACAGCACTGCCTTCCTCTATCTGGGTTGCGATGACGTGCGCGCGCACCGCGGCCCGCACTGCCATGAAAAAGGGCAGCAGGATGAAGCCGTCCTCGTCGTCTGCTTCGTCGAGGTAGCGGTTCATCACCAGGTTGGCGAGTTCCGGAAAGCCGCGATGCCAAAGGTCCATCAGCAGGAAGGCCAGATCGTAAAGCATGTCGATGCTGGCGATCTGGTCATTGAATTCGATGCAATCGAAGAGGCGGGGTTCTCCATCGAAGAGGCAGATGTTGCGCAGATGCAGATCGCCGTGACATCGCCGGATCTTGCCTGCTGCCTCCCGCCGGTCGAGCAGCTCGGAATGACGGGCGAGGGCAGTACGGAAGGCCCCTGTGAAAGCCTTGATTTCGGCTCTATCGAAAACATGGCTGGTGGCAAAGCCAGCTTCGTTGATGTCGAGCACGCCTGCCAGGTTCGAGGATCCGCTGCCGCTGTGGATCACCGGCGCACCGCGATGATAGCGCACGATCATGCGCGCGACCGCCGTCATCAGCGCAGGCGTCAGTTCGCCGCCGGCTGCCATTCGGTCGAGGAGCTTCGACTGATCGAAGCGAACCATTTCGATCGCCGCATCGACCACTTCGCCGCTTCCGTCGAAGGCGAGCTTGCCGCCGGCCTCTCGCGTGACGCGCCGCACACCCAGATAGAGGCCGGGCGCGGTCTTGGCGTTGAGCTCCACCTCCTTCTCGCAAGCGGCGAGCCGCAGGGCCGGGGTCGAGAAGTCGACATAGGGAAGCTCGACGGCTCGCTTGATCTTGTAGGCGCGCCGGCCAATCAGGAAGATACGCGAAATATGGGTTTCGATCGTCTCGACAGGCCCGGTCTCGCCATATGCGGCGGGATCGAGCAGAAACGCGATCGTGGCCTTTTGGTCGTCAACGATCATTGTCTGTCTCCTGTTGGCGTGCGGCCGCCGGCCAAAGGCGATATCGGAAGAAGCTCCGCCTGTGCCTATCGCTGCAGTCTCTGGACATAACCGGCCAGTTCGTGGATCCGTTCCGTGGTGACGATTTCTCCGGCGTTTGGCCCATATTTCTTGGCGTCCCCGGGGAGAAATTGGCGGCCCCAAACCGGCATGTCGCGCTGGCCATGCTCAGGTAGGACGTAACGGCCATCGATCACCGCAAAAACGCGCCAATAGGGGAATTCGCCGCGATTTTGTTTGGAGAGCTGTGTCAGGTCGGCTGGACGCTTCAGCAACTCATCGCCCAAGGGGCCGTCGCCTTTGCCCTCGGGACCGTGGCAGACCGCGCAGGAGTTCAGATACTCCGCCTCGCCATAGCTCATTTCCTGTGCCGTGGACGCCTGGCAAGCCAAGGTTGCGAGAGCTGCCGCGATCAGGAGTTTCATCTGCGTGTCCACCGGTTGATGGGCTGAAGCCTATAGTGTCGGCACCTGGTCACGTTGATACGGATCAAATGATGCGCTGCGACGTTCTTTGACTCAGCGCAATGACCCCACCGAGCCGTCTCGTTACTGTTGCAATTGCGATTGGATCTTGATGCGAAAACGGGAGCAGCCACCATGGCTTTCAAAAAAACGATACTTGCGGTTACGGGACCGAGCCAGGGTGACGGTGATCTCAAACTCGCCGCCGATCTGTGCAACGAAATCGGCGCCCATCTTGCTGTTCTCGTCGTTGCCATTGCTGCGCCGCCACCAGTCGGAGAGTATGCCGCGGTCGTTTCGCAAGCTTGGCTCGAGGAGCGTCAGGCCGACGAGGATCTGTTGAAGAAGCGAGCCGCTGCCGTGTCGGCTCTTCTCGCCGGCCGGGGGCTTTCGGCCGATGTCTCCAGCGAATATCCGGAAGCCGGCTGGGCCGACGAAACAATCGGCCGCCGTGCTCGCTACGCCGACGTTACGGTGGTTGGGCCGGAGTTGCTTGCCGGCGAAACGCTGAAAAGCAAAACGATCGAAGGCGCATTGTTTTCTTCGGGAAAGCCTTTGCTGCTCATCCCGCAGGGCGCGCGCCCGACGCTGAAGCCGAAACGCGTGCTGATCGCCTGGGACGCCCGTCTGGAGTCATCGCGTGCCGTCCGCGAATCTCTCGACGTGCTGATAGGCGCCGATGAGGTGCACCTGGTCATGGTCGATCCGGTGGAGGACCAATACCACCATGGGGCGGAACCCGGAGCCGATGCCGCTGCCTATCTCGCGCGGCATGGCGTGAAAGTCATTGTCGACCGGCTGCCGAGCTTGAATCATTCAGTAGCCGACGTGCTTCGTCGGCACGCCGTCGACATCGCCGCCGACCTGATGGTCATGGGCGCCTATGGTCATTCCCGGTTGCGCCAGCGCATCTTCGGCGGCGTCACCAACTCGATGCTTGAAGATCCGTCGATGCCGATCCTTATGGCGCGGTGACGATCGAGGACTGAAAACGGCTGGGCTGGCGCGATCTGCTGCCGGCCCTTGTTTTTGGAGGATTCGTCACGTGCTGTTCTGCGGCCTCGAACTGGAAAACAGCTACTCGATTGCTTCCCGGCCCGACACCTGCTCGATGTGGATCCGGTAGAAAACGGGCGGCATGCTGTCCGAAACCGGGGGTGTAACCGGCTTGAGGGCGCCAGGCTCCCACCAGTCCGCGTGCTTGCTCAACACCGACCATGCATGATCGCACTGAACCTTATGGCCGATCCGATCCGGCAGCTCTTCGTACCGGCCATCGACAACCACGCTTCTCCAGCCGCGCCCTTGGCCGTGCTCCTCGACCTGGACGCATACCAACGGATTGGCCCGCATCCAGTCGACCTTCTTGCCCGGCATGGAAAACGCATAGAGATGATTGTCCGCGTGGGCGTAGTTGACGCACACGACGTAGGGTTGCCCGTCCTTCGCGCATGCCAAGTGGCCGACACGATTGGCCGCCAGCAATTTCGTGCATTCCAAGGCAGAAAGTGTGCGGATCAGCATCGTTGCGATCTCCTATTTTTCTCGGCTATCCGTGTCGTTGTTTCTCTGACCGTGCCTGAGGCGCGCTTCTGATTTCGGTGCTGGCCGGCTTTTCGCGACTGGACGGCCTCGTCCACCGCGGCGATGACCTCGTCGTCGGAAAGCTGAGGGAAATACAGATAATGGTAGCCAAGCGCGCGGAACTGCCCAGGCTGACTGAGGCAAACAACACGGTCGGCCTCCCGAGCGAGCTCAGCCACCGTGTCCCGCGGCGAAACAGGAACCGCTACGATGATTTCCCGAGGTGACCGGCGCTTGAGCGCGCGGATCGCGACCTTCATCGTCGTGCCGGTCGCGGCCCCGTCATCCACGATGATCGCGGTCTTTCCGGCGACCGACAAGCGTCTGCATTTGCCCCGATATGCAGTGCGACGGCGTTCGAGTTCAGGGCGTTCAACGGCGATCAGTGCATCAAGATCGGCATTGTCCAGCGAGTAGGCCTCAACAATCTCCCGGTTGAGCACTATGTCGGGTGGATCGCCGTCCACGATCGCTGCGACAGCCAGTTCCGGATTGCCCGGTGCGCCAACCTTGCGGACGATGAGCAGGTCGAGAGGCGCCCCCAGGGCTTTGGCCACTTCCACGGCGACAGGAACGCCGCCTCGCGGCAGCGCCAGCACCACGGGCTGGCGCAGTTGAAGCTTGCCCAGTTCGGTGCCGAGCTTATCCCCGGCTTCCTGCCTGTCGCGGAACATCGATCAGTCCGCCGGCCAGAGTTGACGAAACGACGTCTTCATAGCGTGTTTTACCTACACGATCTCGCCACGGGATACAGATATATGGCGGCCCAGGCGCTTGAACACCGCGTCGTTGCTCGCGACGTTGAAATCGACTTCGTCGGCCTCATGCCTTTGGGCCAGATCCCAAGCGAACGAGATACACGGTGCGGCGATGGCGTCCACATCCAGCTGAACCATAATCGTCTTGAAAGACATCGCCCTGGCCCCTTCTGCATCTGGCACGAGAACGCCACGAAAAAGGATCAACGGCCTTGATGCGTGTCAAAAGGGCAAGAGATCAGGGTGGTGCTGATTGTTCAGTGCCTTTGGCAAAGGTCGGTGCATGTTGACCTTGATCAACGACGCGTCGCGGGCTGGCGTTAGTGTTGTCGGGCAAACAGCCACGTCCCGTAGCCACGGACCACAACGGAGCGACAATCATGCAGACTCAACCCGAGCGGTCGCAATTCGCCCTGCAGCCCTCGCCGACGAGCAATGGCCACCGGTTCCTTCTTGCCGCAGTGGATCTTCAGGCTCAGGCTTTCAAGGCAGTGATGCGCTACCAGATCGAGACGCATTCCTTCTTGAAACATCGCTGCGAGCAGAACGTCAAACTGGCGGACGATCTCGTCGCTGGCAACGAATTCAACGACGCCTTTGATGTGCTCAGCGCCTTCTTTCAGAACGCCACCTCGGACTATGTGATCGAGGCCGGCAAGGTCGCCTCAATCGGCTCCAAACTTGCCTCGGAAACAGCCAGGCACGTTCGTAGGGGAGCAGAGACCACGATTGAGGATTTGGCCGCAAGCACGGTGGGCTGACCGATGGAGATCAAGCCGTCGATAGCCAGCCGGGCAGGCGTTCTCGATGAAGCTTAGATTCCCGACCTCTGTTCCGGCGTACGCTGCGCGTTCGGCAATCCTTACTGCAGCGTTTGGGCTGCTTACCGCGTGGGCGAACGCCGATCCTATATCGCGCGGAAAAGCGTTGCTTGAAGTCAATTGCGCTCGATGCCATGCGATTGGAAAAACAGACAAGAGCAGCCATCCCGACGCACCGGCATTTCGTACGCTCTCGCAGCGCTATCCGCTCACCGATCTGGAGGAGGCATTCGCCGAAGGCATTTCGACCGGCCATCCCGACATGCCCGAATGGGTTGCTAGCCCCGATCAGATTGAGGCAATCGTCGCCTATATCGGGAGCCTGCAGCAACCGTGACCGCTGCCTAGGCAGAGCAAGCGGATAGGGCGGGGCCGTTCTGGTCGATACTTTGCAGAAACACCCGCCCCGGGATGCGTGATCGACCTGCGGCTGTTTGCGGCGCCAACAGCACAGCCGCAAGCGTTGGGCTATGGCAACATACGGTCGGCGGCCCGGAAGAATGTCCGTGCGTGCGCCACGATCTGCGCTTCCGTGGGATGGTCCGCCGTTTCGACGCCGACAATGCGACCCTTCATATGTGGATGATGGCTGCGAACATGTTTGACCAGTTCGTCCTTTGCCGATCCCGGTCCTACGATCAGCCACTCCTTTGCCGGTTGCAGGGCGCTGACGATATCATGGTAAAAAGACTGGTTTTCCGGCGCGCGCTTTCCATCGATGGTTCCCGCCTTGTTGTGGGTTTGGTGATGCGTCAGCGTGGTTGCAAGCCTCAGGCTTTCGGCGGTCTCGCGATCGAAGAAGAATACCTTGGCTTCGCGATGGTCCAGCCACGCGACGGCATGTCGAGTCTGCATGTTGATACGTCCTTGGATTGCTGTTGAGATAAGGCATGGTCCTGAGCTGTCAGACGTCGAGCGCCCTCAGCCCGGCCGCGGCCTGTCGTCCAATGTTGCCAGAACCGAGCCAGGCTCGATAATGGCATTCACGGTGGCGACGATCGTCGCGCGTCCGGTTGCCGGCGCGACGATCTCGTGCAGCGCATCCTCAATTCGAACTTCCGCTATGCGCTCGCCAGCCTTGATCGCAGCACCGCTGGCGATGAACCACCGCTCCACGATGCCCTCCGGCAGCATGCTTGATGCCCATAGTGCTTCATCGATCTTGATATCCTGCATAGCGGTTCTCCTTTGAACCGGGACCATATCCCACCCGCCGAGGCGGTCATTGATCACGATCAAGGTATCGGTTCGGCATTCCCAGGCGGCGACACGCATAGCTGCAGGTCGATCTCGGCTAAGCAATTTCGGAAATGATTCAAATCAAGGCGGGACCTGCCGCCTCTACGCATTATGCGACAATGTGGAAACCAATTCTAAGCGCTCCGTTCGATCGGGATCTCGAACTCGCCGTCCTCAATGAAGACGGCGAACACGCGCTTGTATTTCCCTGCATAAGGGGACGGGAGGGTTGGAAGAACGCCGCGACCGGCGCGCGGGTAGACATCCACCCGACCCACTGGCGCGACTGGACGTCGGAGAAGGTGCCGGCAAACGCCGACAAGTCCCTCGGCGAATTTCCCTAATATTTGGATTCCACGACCAATGCCATGCGCACGAGATGCGACAGGCTGCTCGCGCCCATTTTGCTCATCACATTGGCGCGGTGGATCTCGACAGTGCGCGGGCTGATGCCCAGGTCATAGGCGATCGTCTTGTTAGCCAAGCCTGACACAAGGCCATCCAGCACCTGTCGCTCCCGCTCCGACAGCGTCGACAGACGGCCGTTGATCTCCGCGGATTGAGGGTGAACCGCATGCACCGGGTTGCGGTTGTCCAATGCGGAGCGAATCGCATCGATCAGCAACTCGTCGTCAAACGGCTTTTCGATGAAATCGGCAGCACCCTCCTTCATCGCCTGAACGGCGAGCGCGACATCGGCGTGACCCGTCATGACAATGACCGGAAGCGTATGTCCACGGGTTCTGAGCTGCCGCAGGAACTCGATGCCGTCGATGCCGGGCATACGCACATCGGTCACGATGCACCCATCGAGATTGCCTGTCGCCGTAGCCAGAAAAGCTGTCGCCGATTCGTACAGGCGCACAGCGAAATCAGCCGTCGCCAGGAGAAAACCAAGCGACTTGCGAACGTCCACGTCGTCGTCGACCACGTGCACAAGATTATCGGCCATCGGCGACCTCTTCTTTTTCAACGATGCGCAAGGTGAATCGGAAAGCGGTTCCTCCTGTCGGCATTGCTTCGGCCCAGATATGGCCGCCATGCGATTCGATGATAGTACGGCAAATGGAAAGGCCTACACCCATACCCTGCTTCTTTGTTGTGACAAATGGTTGAAACAGCTGGGCCGAGACTTCAGGCGCGAGGCCGGTGCCGGTGTCGATCACACTCACCTCCGCCATGCCATCATCCCTGGCAACAGTCGTGACGTGCAGCTCGCGGCGAGGCGCTTCGTGCATGGCTTCCACGGCGTTGCGCATCAGGTTGAGCAGAACCTGCTGAATCTGGATGCGGTCGGTCAAGACCAGTTCGGCGGCGGGATCAAGCCTGTAGCTGACGCGCACATCTATTTCTCTTGCCCCGACCAGGGCCAGGGACGCGGCCTCTTCGATCACTGACGGCAGGCGTTCGACCTGACGCTCGCTCTCGCCTCTTGCGACGAAGTCCCGAAGGTGGCGAATGACGTCTCCGGCCCGCAAGGCTTGGTCGGCCGCCTTTTCAACGGCCTCGCGCAGCATCGGTGCATTATCATCCGTGCTTTTTTCGAGAAGCCGTCGGCTGCCTTTGAGGTAATTCGTAATGGCCGTGAGCGGCTGGTTGATCTCATGCGCCAATGTCGAAGCCATTTCGCCGAGCGCGGTAAACCGCGCCATGTGGAGAAGCTCCAACTGCTGCTCCTGTATTCTGGCTTCCGCCCTGTGGCGTTCGGTCAAGTCGCGGCAGAAGCCGGTAAAGAAGCGGCCGGTGCCAGGATGCATCTCGCCGACGGAAAGCTCCATAGGAAAGGTCGAGCCATCCTTACGCATTCCGGTGACCGTGCGGCCGAGCCCGATGATCCGGCGCTCCCCGGTCGTCAGATAGCGGTGCAGATAGGCGTCATGCTCGTCGCGATAGGGGGCGGCATGAGCATTTTGACATTGCGGCCGATGACTTCGCCCGACTGGTAACCGAACAGCGTTTCGGCAGCCGTGCTGAAGGATTGAATGCAACCTTGTTCGTCGATGACGACCATTGCATCGGGCACCGTCGCCAGGATCGAGCGCAGATGATCTTCGCGCAATTGAAGGGCAGCATTTGCAAAGGAAAGCTCGCTGACATCAGTGCCTTCGACGAAAATAGCCGTGACGCGGCCATCGTCGGCCTTGATGGGCTGATAGACGAAATCGAGGATGCGCTCTTCGGTCGGTCCCTCGTCCGTGTTGCGGAGGGCGATCTTGATACCCTGACCCCTGTAGGGCTCGCCGGTTTCGTACACCTGGTCGAGCAACTCATAAAAGCCTTGGCCTTCAAGCTCGGGCAGGGCCTCGCGCACCGACTTTCCAACTACTTGCCGGTGGCCGATCAGCCGCTGATAGGCAGCATTGGTCAACTCGAAGACGTGACCCGGCTCACGCAACAGCGTCATGAAACCCGGGGCCCGCTCGAACATCAGGGCCAGCCGGTCGCGCTCGGCCGCGGCCCGCTCTTCGTCGCGAACGCCGGTCGACAAGTCAGGTGTTCGTTTGTTGTCCAAATGAAATCCTTTGATCGGGGAACCCGCGTCTAATTATCACTGATCTCTCTTCCCGCAATGCAAAACCGATCAAGGCAGGGAGTCGCAATTGAGTAAGCAGGTAGTTTTTTGACACGCATCAAGGCGCCGAGCGCCAGCCGATGCATTTCATCATTGCATTCAACCGCTCCATCGAAAGGTGTCCGCAATGTCCTACAAGTCGATCATCGTGAACCTCGCCGTGGATGCACCTCCCGCGGCCATGGTGAAGGTCGGGGTCGAGCTTGCGGAACGGTTTGGAGCCCATCTTATGGGCCTGGCGGCAGCGGATGTCCCACCGCTGGTCGCGACCGGCGACGGCATGGTCTATGAAGGCGAGATCATGCAGATCCAGCGAACCGAGATCGAAAAGCGGCTTGCCGAACTGCGTGCTGAATTCGAGAGGCTGGTTCCGGCTTCGATCACGAGCGAATGGAGGCAGGCCGTCTGCAGCCCGACCCGCCTCCTCAGCGTTTCCGCCCGGGCAGCCGACCTCATCGTTACCGGCAGCGGGGATGGAGAAAATGTCTATCGCGCTGTGGATATCGGCAGCCTTGCTCTCGGCGCCGGCCGGCCGGTCTTGGTCGCGGCGAACAACATCGAACACGTTCCGGCAAGAACCGTGCTTGTTGCCTGGAAAGACACCAGGGAGGCGCGACGGGCGATGGCGGATGCACTGCCTTTTCTGACCAGGGCCAACGAGGTCGTCGTCGCCACGATAGATACCGACCGCGACGGAAGCATTCGTGATAGCCTCGCCGATGTCGCGGTCTTTCTTGAACGCCACGGCATCAAGGCGCGAACCGAAATGATTGCCGGCGAGGCCGATGGCGACCGGCTGTTGACACTCGCGCGCTCGATTCAGGCGGACCTGATCGTCTCCGGTGCCTATGGTCATAGCCGTCTGCGGGAATGGGCGTTCGGCGGCGTAACCCGTACGCTGATCGCACAGAGCGGCATCAATCGCTTCATGTCGTTTTGATGGGGTGTAGCCGGTCGCTCGACAGAGGGCGGGGCATCGACAGACGGAACATGTCCCGTTCAGCCTGCCTCCGATGATATGCTGCATGACGGAGGCGTGAGGCGATGGCGAAGAAAAGTGCGGGCATCCTGCCTTACCGCAAGTCAACGAACGGGTTGCAGGTTTTGCTTGTCCACCCGGGCGGCCCGTTCTGGCAAAACCGCGATCTCGGGGCCTGGTCCATTGCCAAGGGCGAGTATGGCGACGACGAACAGCCTGAAGCCGCGGCGCGTCGCGAATTTGTGGAGGAAACCGGCTGGAAGCTCGAGGGAGCGCTGCTCCCCCTGGGAGAGCTGCGCCAGCGCGGAGGCAAGCTCATTACGGCCTTCGGCGTCGAAGACGATTTCGACACCGGCACTTTGCGAAGCAATATGTTCGAGATGGAATGGCCGCCGCGCAGCGGCCGCATGCGGTTCTTTCCGGAGATCGATCGCGCAGAGTGGTACGGCCTCGATGTGGCTCGGGAAAAGATGCTTGTCGGCCAGCGGCCCTTTCTCGACCGGCTTGTGGTGTCCGTCTAGAAGCCCCAAGGCCGACTCCTCCCGTCAGCTTGGTCGTGCTTGATCGCAATGCCTAAGAAACCAAAATGACGGACACCGGCCCGGCACAGAAGAGATTGTCTTTCACGGCTTTGACGCCGGCGACGTTTTCGGCCGCGACAATGGCTGCATGGCGCTCGCGTTCGTCGAAGATGGCGCCGCTCAGCTCCACGACACCTTTGTCCACAGTGACGCTGATCATCTCGGTACTGGCCCATTTGTGAGCCGCCAGTTCGGCAATGATGTTCTGGCGGATCTGTTCGTCGCCCATGGCCGTCGAGGCCGTGCTCGGTTGGGCGCGAAGCAAGGCACGGAGAAGATCGGAGCGGGCAATAATGCCGACAACTTTCCCGCCGTCGACGACCGGGACGCGTTTGACGTGATGGCGCGTCATCAGCTCGACGATCTCTCCGAGCGACGCGCTGGGGGATGCGGTGACGACGTCGTCTGACATCACCTCATCGACTCGCCGCCCATTGGCGTGGACATACTCATCGGCAGCTCTTCCCGGACTGACGAAAAACTCCAGCCAGCGCGAGCGCTTGGCTTGCGTGTCGAGTTCTCCCCGGCGCAGGAAATCGCCTTCGCTGACAATCCCCACCAGCGCGCCGTCATCGCGAATGACGGGAAGGCCGCTGATCTTTTTCGAGAGCATCAGCGCTGCCGCATCGGCGACCGACGCCGACGGTTTGATCCCGATAACCGGTGTTGTCATTATGGCTTCGGCTTGCACGCCAACCTCCACAGATGCCTTTCCCTGTTTATCGAGGTCTTGTGCGCTACGTGCCTTGATCTGAGTCATTTCAGGGATCGGCCGACGACACAACCAGACGAGCGTAAGCCGTTCTCGCAGGATAGCCTCGCTCCTTAGCTCGGCCTGTCATCCGGATCGATGAGGATCCGCTCGGCGGCTCCGTCGAGATCCTCGTATTGACCACTCCTCAAGGCCCACAGGAAGCCAAACAGCCCAAGCGCGCCGAGAAACAGAGCCACCGGTATGAGATAGACGAGCGTCGTCATGAGGATTGTGCCAATGAGCTGACGTTGGAATATCTGTCCTGCGGCGCAATCCTTTCCGGTGCGCTTGGCGCAAAGCCTTGCAGGCGCAGCGCATTTCCGATGACCAGCAGCGACGAGGCGGACATCGCGATCGCGGCGATCAACGGCGTGACATGCCCCAGAATGGCGATCGGCACGGCAACAGCGTTGTAGACGATCGCGATGGCGATGTTCTGGCGGATCAGCCCTCCGGCCTTGCGCGAGACGTCCACGGCAAGGGGTATTGCCAGGAGACTTACGCGTAGGAACACGAAATCCGCGGCGTTGCGGCCAATGTCGGCGGCGGTGGCTGGAGCGATCGAGACATGTGCTGCGCCCAGCGCGGGCGTATCGTTGAGCCCGTCGCCAACCATCAGAACCTTGTGGCCGGCTCGCGCCAGCGCTTCGATGCGTTCGACCTTGCCGGAGGGAAGCAGCGCTGGAACAAAGCGGTCGATACCCAACATTCCGGCGACTTCGCCACAGGCGGCCGCAGTGTCGCCCGACAGCATTTCCACCGACACTTGAGCTTCGTTCAACTGCGCTAGGGCGGCCCCGGCATCGGCACGCAGCGCATCCTCGAAAACGAAGGACGCGACAATGATCCCGTCTTTCGCCAGGACTGTTCCGCCATGCCCGCTTTCGCCACCGGTTCGAGCCTTCCACCCGGCCCAGCCGCGCCGGCCAAGCCGCCAGGTGCTGCCCGCGGCGGTGGCTTCGACCCCAAAGCCGGGGTGCTCGCTGACGGATTCGAGGTTCGGCTGACCGGCAAAGCCCGCAGTGCCGGCTATGGCCCTTGAAAACGGGTGGCGGGAATGCGCGGCCATCGCAGCCGCGATTGCCAGCATGGCCGGATCGATGGACGTCGCGTTGACGAGCCGGGGCTGTCCGAGCGTAAGCGTTCCCGTCTTGTCGAACACCGCCGTATCGATTGCCGCCAGGCGCTCCATGGCCGAACCGTCCTTGACCATGACGCCGCTTTCGAACAGACGCCGCGCCGCGACCACCTGCACGATCGGCACGGCGAGGCCGAGCGCACATGGGCATGTTATGATGAGAACGGCGATGGCGATCGTCATTGCCCGGTGCCAGTCGCCGGTGGCCGCCATCCAGCCAAGGAACGTCACGAAGGCGGTCAGATGGACGACCGGAGCATAGAGCGCTGAAACGCGGTCGGCGATACGGCGATAATGCGCGCGACCGCCCTCGGCGGCTTCCATGAGCCGAACCATTTCGGCCAGGAAGGAATCCTTCGCGGCGGCTGTGGCCTCGATGGTCAGCGGGCCGGTGATATTGAGCGTGCCGGCCTGCGCGGCTTCCCCCGACGTCACGGTTCTGGGTGTGCTCTCACCGGAGACCAGGGAACAGTCGAGGTCCGAAGTGCCTTGAATGACCTTGCCGTCGACGGGAATCCTTTCGCCGGCCGCGATCAGCAGATGCATGCCTGGTTCGATCTCGTCAACCGGCAGATAATCGCGCGAACCGTCGCCGCGCAGCACCATGGCGCCACGCGCTGCCAGCCGTGACAGGCCGTTGACCGCGGTCCGCGCACGCTCCCGCATCACGTGATCCAGTGTGCGGCCGATCAACAGGAAGAACAGCAGCGATACCGACGCGTCGAAATAAGCGTGGTCGCCATGGTTGATGGTCTCGTAGAGGCTCATCGCGTAGGCAAGCGAGACTCCAACCGCAATCGGCACGTCCATGTTCATGCGGCCGTGACGCAACGCATTCCAAGCCGAGCGGAAATAGATGCCACCGGCGAAGGCGAGCGCCGGGATGGCGATCAGCGCCGAGACCCAATGGAACAGGTCTCGGGTCGCGCCTTCGGCGCCGGACCAGACCGAGACCGAAAGCAGCATGATGTTGCCCGCCGCAAAGCCGGCGACCGCCACGGCCCGGATCAGCTCCGAAAGCGTTTTATCCTTCTCGCCAATCTCGGGGTCGAACAGATGCGCCGGGTAGCCCATCCGTCCAAGTGCGGCGACGAATGGCGGAACCTCATCTCCACGCCACCGGATCGATACCCGTTTCGTCGACAGGTTGACACGAGCGCCCTCGACGCGATCGAGCTTTCCGAGAGCCGTCTCGATCGTCTGGATGCAAGCTGCGCAGTGAACCGTCGGTACTGACAGATCGGTCTGGCGAAGGTCGCCGCCAAGCGAGCGGCTTGCCAGCCTGATCTCCTGGCTCGACGGCAGGGCGGATGTAATCCCGTTCAGATCCAGCGCTATTTCAGCGCCCGGCGCACAGCAGCTCATTGCAGCGCTCCTTGCGAAATCATGATCCGGCGAACGTCGCGATAGGGCTCCGTCAGACCGGCATCGGCGTCGACTTCGACGATCCAGACGCCATCCCTTGGCAAGTGCTGCGCGGCAAATTCCTGGTCCGAGGCGAGGGCGAGAGTGACGGCCCTGTCCCCGGCCTCGTAGGCGGGATGACGAAACAGTATCTTCACGCCATGCAAGGGAACCGGCTTGCCGGTGGCATCGCTCAAGCTGTAGCGGACCTCGCCCGAAGCGATCGTCAATTTGCCGGTCCAGCCGAGCGCCGCCTGCGCGCGCCCTTCCTCGGCCTTTCGGTTGAATTGCTGGCTGGCCACATAGGTGTTCTCGACGACCAGGCCGGTCCAGCTCGTGCTGGCGAGTGTCGCCATCGTCAGATTGACCGCGATGATCACGCCGAAAAAAGCGAGAATGGTGACCAACATGTGCCTGCCGGTGAATTCGCGGGATTTTTGCGTGTTGGCGCTCATCTGGCGGTCTCCGGCGCGTTGAAAGTGGCTGTGTATTCGTCCGTTTCGAAACTCGCCTTGTCCTCGACGCGGAATTTGAACGTTTGCGTTGCGCTTCCGGCCTGGTCCGCCGGCTGGCGCACGAAAACCTTCAGCGTCTTCAGCCGGTCGGGTTCGACCGCGACGGCGAAGGACCGGTCTGCGGGAAGGTCGACACCAACGACGCTCATTTCGGCTCCATGCAGGCCCTGCATCGTGACGACGATCGTCCTTGGCTCGGGGATCATGTTGAGCAGCTTGACGGTATAGCCGTTGCGGATCGAACCGTCTGACAGCGTAACGAATTGCGGATTGCGGTCGTGCAGAACGTTGACCTCGAGCCGGTCGCGGGTCAGCAGCGAATAGAGCAGCGCAAGGCCGACCGCCGACCATGCGCCCATGTAGATGAAGGTGCGCAGCCGAAATATCTTGCGGATATGGAAATGGGCTAGTTTGTCGGAGAAAGCGCCGCCATCGGTCCGGACGAGCGACGGGTTCACCGAGCAAGAGCCGCCTGCGGTCGCCACCGCCATGTTGGCATTGTAATCGGACAGCGTTGCGTAGGAGATCAGGCCGCGCTCCTTGCCGAGTTTGTCCATGACGCCGTCGCAGGCATCGATACAGAGCGCGCAAGTGATGCATTCGAGCTGCTGGCCGTCGCGAATGTCGATCCCCATCGGGCAGACGGCGACACAGGCATTGCAATCGACGCAGTCTCCGACCAACTGCCCCGCGGCCTGGACCTTCTTGGCGTGACGCGACCGAGGTTCGCCGCGCCAGTCGTTGTAGGTCACAGTAAGCGAATTTTCGTCGAGCATGGCCGCCTGGATGCGCGGCCATGGGCACATGTAGGTGCAGACCTGCTCGCGCATCAGTCCGCCGAATGTGTAGGTGGTCGCCGTCAGCACGGCGATGGTGAAGTAGGCCACGGGCGCGGCGGTGCCGGTGAAGACCTCGCCAATCAGCGTTGGCGCATCGGCGAAATAGAAGATCCAGGCGCCACCGGTCGCTACCGCTATGATCAGCCAGATGGTGTGTTTCGATACACGCAGCGCAAGCTTGCGCGCGGTCCACGGTCCGGCGTCGAGCTTCATGCGGGCGTTACGATCCCCCTCGATCGCGCGCTCCACAACCAGAAACAGATCGACCCATACGGTTTGCGGGCAGGTATAGCCGCACCAAGCTCTGCCAACCGTGGATGTGATCAGGAAAAGGCCGATGCCGGCCATGACCAGAAGGCCGGCCACATAGTAGAATTCCTGCGGCCAAATCTCGATGAAGAAGAAATAGAAGCGGCGGTTGGCAAGATCGATCAGCACGGCCTGATCGGGAGCAAACGGACCTCGATCCCAGCGCAGCCAGGGCGTCAGATAATAGATGCCCAGCGTGATCGCCATCACCAGCCACTTGAAGCGGCGAAAACTGCCCGAAGCCCGCTTGGGGAAGATCTTCTTGCGCGGTGCATACAGCGGCTGGCGGACCTTTGCGGAGTTGACCGCCTCGGCTTCGAGCCGTTCTACCTGCGTGTTATCCAGCACGAGCATCTCCAGTCGCGCAGCTTACGAATTCGGGGCGCGCGCAGTCGAATCCTGGCCGGTGCGCGAAATGCTGCGTTGGACAATCCTTGCCGCAGGGCAGGCTACCGCGCGTTGATGCAAGTCAATTGCTGGACGCCGGAACGCAGTCGAGGCCCGGGCAAGCCGGGCCTCGTCGCCTTGGTGGTGAAGGGCCGAGAATAGGCCCCCCTTTTTCTATTCTCCACCACCTAGCGAATGAATGTAGACCGTGAGCTCCTTGACCTTGGTCTCGCCGAGGCGGTCCGCCCAGGCCGGCATCACGCCGTGTTTGGGAGCGCGGACCTGCGCGGCGATGGCTGCTTCGCCGGATCCGTAGAGCCAGATCGCATTGGTCAGATCGGGCGCACCGAGCTCCTTGTTGCCTTTTGCATTATCGCCATGGCAGGCCACGCAGTTTTCCGCGAAAACCTGGGCGCCGGGCTCAACCAGACTTGCATTTTGAACCGGGCCGGACAGGCTGGCGACATAGGCGCTGACCTGTGCGATCTGGTCGCCGGTGATAATTTCGCCAAAAGCCGGCATTTCCGACAGGCGTGTCTCCGCAGCGGACGCGAAGCGGATGCCGTGCGTGATCGTTTGCTGGATCTGCTCGACCGTGCCGCCCCACAGCCAGTCGTCGTCATTGAGGTTGGGAAAGCCCTTGGACCCCTGGGCTCCGGAGGCGTGGCACTGCACGCAATTGACCTTGTACGCAGCGCTGCCGGCGGCAACAGCGAATTCGCGCAACGCATCGTCGCCGGCAATCTCCGAGACGGTTTTCGATTGTACCGCCGCGGCATATTTGGCCTTGGCGAGTTCGGCAGCGGCAAGCTCGATCTTGACGTCGTTGCGGCTCGAATAGCCGAGCACGCCCTTGGTCGCCGAGGTCAGCATCGGCCATGCCGGATAGGCGATGGTGTAGGCGATCGCCCACACAATGGTGATGTAGAACGTTATGACCCACCAGCGCGGAAGTGGGTTGTTGAGTTCCTTGATGCCGTCCCACTCGTGGCCGGTGGTGGCGACGCCCGACACTTCGTCGATATGCTCGTTGCTCATGATCAGTCGTCCTTGAGAGGGATCCGGGCGGCTTCATCGGCCTGCTTGCGGCTCCCGGGGCGGAACGCGAAGGCGACCGTGCCGACGAAGAAAAGTGCCATGGCAAGCAGGCCCCAACTGTCGGCGAACTCCCGCATCAAATTGTAATCCATCGTCTTTCTCCTCAGCGGTAGCCGGCGGCTTCGTCGTAGGTCTTGAAATCGACCAGCGTGCCGAGCATCTGCAGGTAAGCGACCAGGGCGTCCATCTCGGTGACCTGTTGCAGGTTGCCGTCGAAGTCGCCGAGCTTGGCCTTCGGGTAGCGGCCCTCCAGGTCGGATGTGTCGGCATTGGGATTGGCCTGCGCCGTCAGATCATCTCCGGCGTGAGCGATCATGTCATCGGAGTAGGGGACGCCGACGCGCCGGTTTGCGATAAGGTGCGTCGAGAAGTCCTTCACGTCGATCGCCGTATCCTTCAGGAAGGCATAGCTCGGCATGATCGATTCCGGCACCACCGAGCGCGGCTCGGCAAGGTGCTGAACGTGCCACTCATTCGAGTAGCGATCACCGACCCTGGCGAGGTCCGGCCCCGTGCGCTTCGATCCCCACTGGAACGGGTGATCGTACATCGACTCGGCCGCCAGGCTGTAGTGACCATAGCGCTCGACCTCGTCGCGGAACGGCCTGATCATCTGGCTGTGGCAGAGATAGCAGCCCTCACGCACATAGATGTTGCGTCCAGCGAGTTCGAGCGGCGAATAGGGCCGCATGCCTTCGACTTTCTCGATCGTGTTGTCGAGATAGAAGAGCGGTGCGATTTCGACGATGCCGCCGACCGTCACCACCAGGAGGGAACCAACGAGAAGAAGCGTGGCGTTCTTCTCGATGATCGCGTGTTTGTCCATCAAGCCCATTCTCTGGCTCCTTATTGTGCAGGCTGAAGGGCGGGGGCGGAGCCCGCTATCGGTTCCTCCTCGCGCTGGTAGCCGAGGATCGTCATGGTGATGTTCCAGGCCATGATCACGGCGCCGGCGAGATACATCGCGCCACCCACCGCGCGCATGACGTAGTAGGGATGCATGGCGGCCACAGTCTCGGCGAACGAGTAGACCAGGAAGCCCTGCTCGTCGTACTCGCGCCACATCAGGCCCTGCATGATACCGGAAACCCACATCACCGCGGCGTAGACGACGATCCCGAGGGTCGCCAGCCAGAAGTGCCAGGTGACGAGCCGCAGCGAATAGAGGCGATCACGGTTCCAGAGCTTCGGCACCATGTAATAGATCGCGCCGAATGAGATCATGCCTACCCAGCCGAGCGCGCCGGAATGGACATGCCCGATGGTCCAGTCCGTGTAGTGCGACAGCGAATTGACCGCCTTGATCGACATCATCGGACCTTCGAAGGTCGACATGCCGTAGAAGGCGACTGCCATCACCATCATGCGAATGATCGGATCGGTGCGCAGCTTGTCCCAAGCGCCGGACAGCGTCATCAGGCCGTTGATCATGCCGCCCCACGAGGGCATCCAAAGCATGATCGAAAACACCATGCCGAGAGTCTGCGCCCAGTCGGGCAGGGCGGTGTAATGGAGGTGGTGCGGACCTGCCCAGATGTAGAGGAAGATCAGCGCCCAGAAATGGATGATGGAGAGGCGGTAGGAATAGACCGGCCGGTTCGCCTGCTTGGGCACGAAGTAATACATCATGCCGAGGAAGCCAGCTGTGAGGAAGAAGCCGACCGCATTGTGGCCGTACCACCATTGCGTCAACGCGTCCTGTACGCCGGAGAAAGCGGAGTAGCTCTTCGAGCCCAGGAGCGAGACGGGCATCGACAGGTTGTTGACGACATGCAGCATCGCGATGGTGACGATGAAGGACAGATAGAACCAGTTGGCGACGTAGATATGCGGTTCCTTGCGCTTCAGGATGGTGCCGAGGAACAGGGCGAGATAGGCGACCCAGACGATGGTCAGCCACAGGTCCACATACCATTCGGGCTCGGCGTATTCGCGGCTCTCGGTGATGCCGAGCAGGTAGCCGGTCGCAGCCATGACGATGAATAGCTGATAGCCCCAGAACACGAACCAGGCGAGATTGCCGCCGAACAGCCGGGCGCGGCTGGTGCGCTGCACGACGTACATGGACGTGCAGATGAGCGCATTGCCGCCGAAGGCAAAAACGACGCCAGACGTATGCAATGGCCGCAGGCGGCCGAGGTTGAACCAGGGCTCGATGTTGAGATCCGGGTAGGCAAGCTGCAGCGCGATGACCACGCCGACAAGCATGCCGACAACACCCCAGAACATGGTGGCGATGGCGCCGTAGCGGACTGGCCCATCCATGTAGGCGGAAGGATCGACCGGCGCTGCCGGCGCAAAGCTGGTGTTGCGCAGAAGGACGACGACGAAGCCAAGCAGCACGAGGAAAAGCACCCACATGTGCTGGCGAAACGGCTCGTCCACACCAAAGCCGGCCGCCACGAGCGCCAGGAAGGTGAAGACGCACATTACGACGATTTCCGTGCCAAATCTCATGACATATCCCCGACTCGGATTCCGATGCGCGGACGCCAATCCGCAGCGACACCAATTCCGCGACTAGATCGCCGCCGCCTTGATCCAAATCAAAGCTGCACGGTTTTGGATTGGGCAGCGTCGATCTCGAGAACGAATGGGAGGTTGCCATCAAGGACGAGAAAGAGCCGGGGTCGTCGCTGTTCGAGGCAGGCCGCGAGGATTCGGTGCAAGCTGGCCGATCCGGCAGAGAGGCGGCCCCAAGCGCGGTGATGAAGCGCGCACACAGGGAAAAACTGCAGCTCTGTGATGCTCTGGAGGAAATCGCCGACGCCTTGCCGAACGTCGACCGCCTGATGTGCCTGGGCACAGCCAACGCAATCATCCCGTTGTTGCGCAATAGTCATCAGTATGAGGAGACGATCATCTTCCCCGCCTATGAGGCCGCTGCAGGCAGCAGCAATGCCAACCTTGCCTCGATAAGGCGATTGCGCGCCGAACATGTCGAAGATGAATGCTTTGCCGGCGAGGTGACTGAAATCCTGCTGGCGATCGGCCATGGCGAGACAGTCGGGAATGCCGAAGCCGTCGGCTTCATGCTGCGCGGTTTTTTCGAAAGCATGCGTCGGCACATCGCGTTCGAACGTGAGCACGTCTTGCCGGCGATCGGGATCATCGATCAGGTCTAGGGCGGCGGACTTTCAAACCGCGCTCTATCTTTTTGTTTGAGCATCGGATTTTCCAAATCCGGTACCCACTTTTGGATCCGATGCCCTAGGCGCCGGAGCGTCGCTCCAGCCGGCTCAGGCTGTCGACCGTCACATGCCGGTTGTTCTCGATCCGGATCACGCCGTCCGTTCTCAGCCTGGTCATCTGGCGGCTCACCGTCTCGATCGTCAGGCCCAGGAAATCGGCAATGTCGGCGCGTGTCAGCGGCAAATCGAAGGTCGCCGACTTGGCGGTGGGGTCAACCGTGGGGTCGATATTCCTGGCGATCATCAGGAGAAAGCTCGCCACCTTTTCCGAAGCCGTCTTGCGTCCCAGCGTCACCATCCACTCGCGCGCTTCGTCGAGTTCGTTCAGCGTTTGCTTGAGCAGACGATGCTCGAGCTCCGGTGATTCCTTCATCATCCGGTCTATGGTCGCTTTCGGAAACGTGCACAGGGAAACGGCGGTCGCGGCCTCCGCATTGATCGCGCTTTCCACCTTGAACGGCCGTCCAAGAAAATCCGGCGCGAACTGTAGCCCGACGATCTGCTGGCGGCCATCCGAAAGGCTCTTTGTCAGCTTCACCACACCTGAAAGTACGTTCGAATAGCTGTCGACGGCCTCTGCGTCGCCTATCAGCTCCATCCCCGGCTCGATCTTGTGCCTCGACGAGGTCTTGGAGAGTCCGACCAGTTGGTCGGGATCGAGCGCACCGCAGACGCCGCGATGACGTGCTTCGCAAGACTGGCAAAGCACAGGAATGCCGGCGCTATGAACATCCTGCCGCACTGTCATCATCATTGTCCCGACGGAGCCAAAGTGCCGGCAAGATAGCATCGGCTGCTGAAAAATCGTTGCGGCAGTTTGTCCGCAGCTCTGCGCTTTGACCGAAATCAAGGCTTTGGCTCGCTAACGCGATCAAAGTTCCAACCATGCAAACACAGTGGATGGCGACATGCGACCGCAATTAGCTGCAAGGCTTGGCGAGAATGTCCCGCGCTACACCAGCTACCCGACTGCACCGCATTTCCATTCGGGCGTCGACGCCGCCGTTTACCGAGGCTGGTTGGAGGCGCTCGAAAACGGTGACGAGATTTCGCTGTACCTGCACATCCCTTACTGCGACAGGCTCTGCTGGTTCTGTGCATGCCATACCAAGCAGACGCGTCAGTATGGCCCGGTAACCGCATATCTCCGCTCGCTGCATGCTGAAATCGCGACGGTTGCCCGCTTCGTGAGCGGCAAGGGCCGTGTCCGCGCAGTCCATTTCGGTGGCGGCTCGCCGACCATGCTGAAGCCCGAGGATATGATGGCGCTGGGAACTGTCCTGCGGGACAGCTTCGATTTTCTTGCGGACGCCAAGGTCAGCGTCGAAATCGACCCCAATGACATGGATGAGGCACGCCTCGACGCACTCGCCGAAATCGGCATGACGCGGGCGAGCCTCGGCGTGCAGGATTTCGATCCGAAGGTGCAGAAGGCGATCAACCGCGAGCAGAGCTTTTTGCAGACCAAGGCGGTTGTCGACGGCGTTCGCTCACGCGGCGTAGGGTCCGTGAACCTCGATCTGCTTTACGGCCTGCCGCATCAGACCAGGGAGAGCGTCTGTTCCACCGTGGCGCAGGCGCTGACTCTGGAACCGGACCGGATGGCGCTTTTCGGCTACGCGCATGTGCCCTGGTTCAAGAAGCATCAGACGATGATCGACGAGGCATGGTTGCCGGGTCCGGCCGAACGGTTCGCGCAATCGCAAATCGCCGCCTGTCTGATGTTGAACGCGGGATACGAAGCCGTTGGCTTCGACCATTTCGCCAAGCCGGACGACGTGCTGGCAGTTGCATCCCGCGGTGGCGCCCTGCATCGCAACTTTCAGGGCTACACCGAGGATCGCTGCGAGACATTGATCGGACTTGGCCCTTCATCTATCGGCCGTTTTCGCCAGGGCTATGTACAGAACATGCCTTCGACCGCCGAATACGGACGCATGGTCGCAGATGGCGGGCTGGCCGCTGTCCGCGGCATCGCGTTCTCCGACGACGATCGCGTTCGCGGCTGGGTCATCGAGCGGCTGATGTGCGATTTCGCCTTTTCCGGCCGCGAGGCGATCGCCCGTTTTGGCGATGCGGCAGTGTCCGTGATTGGTGACGCGGTCGCCATTGCCCAAACCGATCAGGATGGGCTGTTTGAGCGTTCCGGTGATGTTTTCCTGGTGACCGACAGCGGCCGTCCGTTTGTCAGGTCGATCGCGGCCAGGTTCGATCATTATCTCGCGGCCGGCCAAGCCAGGCATTCGGCGGCTGTTTGAGCGCTTCTCCGATTCAGAAATGCTCCCCGGCCTTGAACGGGCCGATCCGGGTTCCGGCCGCGACCAGATAGGCGGTCGACCAGCCTATGAGCAGGAAGCCGTTCACGCCCTCGAGGGCCGCCAGCACGCGCCATGCATGAGCGGGTACGATGTCGCCATAGCCGACTGTCGAAAAGGTAATGGTCGAGAAGTACAGGGCGGTTTCGAAGTCGGCAAAGATATCGAGCAACAGGTAAAGCCCCGCCCAGAGCCAGACCTCCGTCGTCATGATGGCGAAGAGGCCCATCACCACGCTGATCATCGCGACCGCTCGGCTGCGCCGTCCATGCATGCGAAACCGCGCAACAAGATGGCCCATCACATGGGTGACGGCGATCAGGCCAAAGGTGTGGACCAGGACCGTCAGGCTTATGACCACGGTGCCGATGAGCAGATTGAGAACCATGCGCGGAAAGTATCGATCGCAACGCGCCTTTCCTTGCGCAAAATCAATCCGACCGGTGAACGCTGGGCAGCCACGCGGCTTTGGCAGACAACAGCCCGACGATCGGGATAAACATACATTGACAATATATCTTTTACGTGGGATGCCGGCTGATCTGCCGACCAGGACTTTCTTCGAAAGCAAGTTCATCGGTTGCTGTCGCAGGTTGACTGCAAGCACAACAGGAGCACGCACATGGCCGTGAATGATCGGAGCAGGAGAACGATCGTCATCGACGGGGCCCCGTTGCCGGACGTGCTTGACGAGACCATGGTCCGCTCTGTGGTTCACGGCTTCTATGACGAAATTCGCCGCGACGAACTTCTCGGCCCAATTTTCCACGACAGGATCGAGCCTAGCGACTGGCCGCGCCATCTGGCGAAGATGTGCGACTTCTGGTCCGCGACACTGCTGCGGACGTCCCGATATGAAGGTCGGCCATTGCCGCCACACCTGGTGATTCCCGGCCTTGGCGAGGCGCATTTCCGGCGTTGGCTGAAGCTGTTTCGCGCAACGGTGCGCCGCATCTGCCCGCCCGAGATTGCAGCGCTGTTCATGGATCGCGCGCTGCGCATCGCTCACAGTTTCCGCCTCGCGGTCGCCTTCAACCACGGCGAGACCACGATGGGCATAGAACCAATCGTCGAGAAAGACCTGTGATGCGGGAATAGGCTGGCCTCTGTAAAGGCGCCGTGATTCATCGGAGGAACCATTCGTGCGGCTGACCAACTTCTCGGACTACGCCTTGAGGATGCTGATGTACGCCGCCTCTGCCGACGACCGCCTGATCACGATCGAGGAGGTCGCACGCACTTTCAACGTGTCCAAGACGCACCTCAACAAGGTCGCCAATACCCTGACGCGCGGTGGCTACCTGAAAGCGGTCCGCGGCCGTTCGGGTGGGCTTACCCTCGGGCGTCGGCCCGAGATGATCCGCATAGGCGATATCGTGCGCCTAACCGAGCCGGATTTCGCGCTTGTGGAGTGCTTCGCCACTGGAAACCAATGCGTGGTCACCGGCTCCTGCAAGCTTTCAGGCATGTTTGGCGAAGCGATGATCGCCTTCCAGAGCGTCCTCGACGGTTATACTCTGGCCGATATCATCCTGATGCCCCACGACTTTCTCGGCGGGCCGCCTGCGCCCCGCGGCTCCGGCGTGGCGCTAAACCGTAGCTAAGGGGGCTCGACCTGCAACTTCAATGCCACGTGATCCACCCGCTGCCAATCCGCTTTCCTCGAATGGAGACGAGCCATGACTGAGCCGAAGAAGGACGATACGCCGATAACCAACCATTTCGAGTCGGGCATCGATCTGGACAATACCTTGCTCCCGATGCTGATCGGCGGGCTCGTTCTGATTGTCGTCGGGGCGATAGCGGTCATGACGTTTGTCTAGCCCGCGATCAGCCGCAATGCTTCGGGTTCGCAACGAGGGCGGCGTTGGGGAGCTATGATGACGCTTGCAATCGAGGAGGCTCGATCGTGAACGAGCGCGGTTCGATCGATCCCGACATGGTCGTCGACGAGATCATGCGGAAATGGCCGGCAACGGTGGTTGTGGTGCTGAGATACAGGATGCATTGTGTCGGTTGCCCGATCGGTACCTTCCATACCGTGGCTGAGGCGTGCCGCGAACATCTGATCAACGAGACGGATTTCCTGTTGGATCTGGAAACGGCTGTTCGAGCGGGCAGGTGACGGTCAGCCCTTGGTTCGGCTCTCCGAGAGCACCCAAGCCGATGCGCGTCCTTGACCGTGACTGAGCAAGCGGCTGTTGCCGATCGTCCGGTATGCACGAAGAACGAATGGGCCTCGGTTTCCTGCTCGAAGATCGCGGAGTCCTTGGCATAGCCAAGCGGATGTCCTGACGGCTTACGGTTCCGCATCTGTCGTGCGGAAGGCCTTCTTACCCAAGTTTGCGCCAGCGCAAATTCTCCCGGGGCAGATCAGGCTAAATGGCATGGAACGGCCAAATGCCGCGAAGACGAAACAAAGGACAAATCGATGAAGCTCTCTATCCTGGCTGCCGCAATCTCCATCCTCGCGCTCGCCGGCGGCGCAAGCGCTGAGGAGCATGTGGTGCAGATGCTCAACAAGGGCGAAAAAGGCGCGATGGTCTTCCAGCCGGCCTTCGTCCAGGCTGCGCCCGGTGACACCGTCAAGTTCGTACCGACCGACAAGACCCACGACGCCCAGTCGATCAAGGGCATGATCCCGGATGGCGCAGAACCGTTCAAGGGAAAAACGAACGAGGAAATCACCGTCACGCTGACCCAGGAGGGTGTCTACGGCGTCAAATGCGCGCCTCACTACGGCATGGGCATGGTCGCGCTGATCGCTGTCGGCAAGCCGGTCAACCTCGATGCGGCCACGGCGGTCAAGCATACCGGGAAAGCAAAGAAGGTGTTCGCGGATCTGCTCAGCCAGGTTCCGGCCAACTGATCAGTCACCGATATAGCCATGCCTGCCAGATGTACGGGCAGGTTGGGGTCGGACGGACCGAGGGGCGGCGGTTCATCCGGCCCTTTTTCATTTGGAGACACAAATCATGGGAATTCCACGTCTTCGGGCCTACTCCGGGCCTGCGTTTCTTTCTTACGGATTCAGGCCGTTCTTTTTCCTCGGGGCGCTTCAGGCCGGGCTCTCCGTCGTGCTTTGGCTGCCAATTTATGCGGGTGAACTCGATGCTCACAGTGCGCTTGTTCCGGTCGATTGGCATGTGCACGAGATGCTGTTCGGCTATCTGCCGGCGATCGTTACCGGGTTCCTGCTGACCGCGATCCCGAACTGGACCGGCCGGCTGCCCGTGCAAGGTCCACCATTGCTGGCACTGGTTGTTCTCTGGATTGCCGGACGCGCCGCCGCCTTCTTCTCGGCGGATATCGGCTGGGCAGCAGCCGCTGTGATCGACGTGGCGTTTCTGCTTGCGGTCACGGCTGCGGCGGCCCGCGAAATCGTCGCGGGAAGGAACTGGCGCAATCTCAAAGTGTTGCTGCCGCTCGCCGTTCTGGCCTGCGCCAACGGTGCGTTCCACGTGGAGGCGCATCTGCAGGGCATATCGGACATCAGCCGCAGGCTCGGCATTGCCGCGGCGATCATCCTCATCTCGCTCATCGGCGGGCGCATCATTCCAAGCTTCACGCGCAACTGGCTCGTCCGCGAAAACCCGGGCAGGCTTCCGGCGCCCTTCGATCGTTTTGACATGGCGTCGATCGCCGTCTCCATCGCCGCGCTGGGAGCATGGACGGTCATCCCGGACAGCAATATCTCCGGATTGCTCATGGCGATCGCCGCAATCTGCCAGGCATGGCGTTTGTCGCGCTGGGCGGGAGAGCGCACCACGCGGGATCCGCTCGTGCTCGTGCTCCATGTCGCATACGCCTTTGTGCCGGTCGGTCTTGCCTTGGTCTCGGCGTCGATATTCTTTCCCGACGCGGTGCCCGCGGCGGCGGGATTCCACGCCCTTGGCGCCGGCGCGATCGGCTCGATGACGCTCGCCGTAATGGCTCGCGCAACGCTCGGACACACGGGGCGCGAGCTCAAGGCAAGAAGAGGAACGTTGTTTGTCTTCGCGGCCATCCTTCTCGCGGGATCGTCGAGAACCCTGGGCGCCTTCGTCCCTTATGACGCGGTGATCCATCTGGCCGGCGCTGCATGGGTGGCGGCATTTGCCGGGTTCATCCTGGTCTATGGAACCGCGTTGATGACGCCAAGGGCGCGGTGAGGCGGGTGGGTGCAGACCGGTGCGGCCACGATCGAAAGGCGCGGGGGGCCGCTACCTATTTGTCAGATGATCCCCAGGCGGCTGAGGATCCTTTTCGCCCACCCCGGTCGGTCCCGCACCAACCTGAACCCCAGATTGTCGGGAGGCGTCCCAACGGCGCAGCCTCCGCTTTTGCCGTCACTGACGAAGTTCGACATGTAGGTTCGGTGAAATCCCTCGACGACATGGACGCCGCAATTGTCGATGGAATGCGCAACACCAATTCCATCTGCCGCGAACGTCGCGCGGACATAGCATGTCGATGTCCACTCCCAGACGTTGCCGGAAAGATCGGCGAGGCCCCGGGAATTCACGCCGAAGGAGCCTCGGCTCCTCGGCAAGGGGTCCGGCCTGCGATTGAGTGCGACCTCGGCCTTGTAGCTGGTAAGCCAACGCCTGGCGGGGTTGTTGGCGTCGTCTTCCACCCCCTCGAATTCGCCCGTGAAGCGCTCCGCCGCGGCAAACGCCCACTCCTCGTCGGATGGCAGCCGCCAGTGATCGCCGGTCGCCTCCGAATACCACCGCGCGTAGGCGTCGGCATCGAAATAGCTCACTCCGGTTACGGGAGCATCGTCCGGGATCGCGCGTGCCTCCTGTGGCGGTTGGCATCCGCCGGCCGCCACGCAGTCCGCGTAGTCGGCCGCGCTGACCTGATAGGTCATGATCTCTAGAGGCTTGTTGAACTCCCGCTTAAGGTGGGGATTGCGTTGCGGTCGCCCGTCCTTCAGGAACTCGCCCGGCACGGGATAGACGATCGAACCGGGAAGCAGGGAAACGGTCATGGCCGCGGGGTAGGACTGTCGATGTCCACCCCAATCGCCGACGGCTTGTATCGACAAGCCCACCGGAACCGCTGCGGCCGCCATGGCGACGGATGCAAACCTTGGGACGTGGAGCGGCATGGCATTTGTCCATGCCCGGACAGCGACGCTGTCCGGGCGATTGCGACATCGTCAGTTCGTGGCGACGGGTTTCGGGGCCTCGACCTGCGTCATCAGGTCGTCATTCCACTCGCCCTCGACCATGAAATGAGCCGTCGCTCCGAGTTCCACGGCCTCGATCAGATTGTGGTTGACGTAGGCGTAGACGCCCGGCTGCAGGAAGGTGTAGAGCGCCGCGCCCGCCGATCCGCCGCGAATGAACCAGGTTTCCAGATCCTTGGCCGGCGGGTTGGCGAATTTGCCCTGTTCCCAGACGTAGTCGCCGTGTCCTCCGATCAGGTGCGGGCGCGTATCGCGATTGGCCTGCGAATGGACGATCAACACCGTTTCGCCGACTTTCGCCTTCATCGCGTTGTCGCCGGTCAACGACCCGGCCTTGCCGTTGAACACCACATGCGTCGGAATCAGTCCGCGCATCACTCTTATCACGTCGTCGTAACCGTCGCCGGCCGTTTCATAGCTCTTGAAGTTGCCCTTCTCATCACGCGGGATGTAGAAGTCGTTCTCGCCGATATAGAAGATATTGTCGTATTTGACCGGCTTGCCCTCGTCGTTCTTCAGGCCATCTCGCGGCAGGACCATGATCGCGCCGCTCATGCCGGATACGACATGCCAGGGGATCATCGAGCCGCCGGGCGCGCAGTGATAGACGAACGTTCCCGTTCGGGTTGCCTTGAAGCGCAGGGTCACCTGTTCGCCGGGATTGACCAGCGTGAGTTCGCCGCCGCCCAGCGCTCCGGTTGCGGCATGGAAATCGATGTTGTGGGCGAGCGTGTTGGTATCCGGATTGATGAGCGTCAGTTCGACGTAATCGTCCTGGTGCACAACCATCAGCGGGCCGGGAACCGAGCCGTTGTAGGTCATCGCATTGAGCGTCGTGCCGTCGGCGTCGATGACAACAGGCTTCTCTTCGATCGTCATGGTGAATTCGACGATCTTCGGGCCTCCCTTGGCAACCTGATCGTGCGGATGGACGAACGGCGGCGCCACGAGCTTGATCCTCTCGCGGGCAAGCGTGCCGATGTCCGCCTGGGCGGCCGTTGCGGAAAATGCGGGCATCGCCGCCACGGCGGCCGCGCCAATCGCTGCGCCGAAGAGGGCTTCGCGTCGCGTGAGCATTTTAGTCTCCTATCTCTCAATCGTTGCTGATGAGAGGAAACTACCGGACGTGAGGCGCCTTTTCTTTGCGCTGGCGCAAATTGGATGAAGGCGTGTCGCAGGACGGCGGGCGCCGTTCGAACTTGCGCCGCGCTTTTGTGGGGTTCCAGGCGCGTAGCGAGTTTCGGGAACCACTAAGTATTTGTTTTTTCTGGTCGGAGTGGCAGGATTTGAACCTGCGACCCCATCGTCCCGAACGATGTGCGCTACCAGGCTGCGCTACACTCCGTGACCAGACCGCGGGCTTATAGCCGCCGCACTTCGTTCCTGCAAGCGTCAATGGCGGTGCTATTGTCGCATTTCTTGCGCTTTCGCCTTAAGGTCATACAGGTTTCAGTTTCCCGAGGGATAAACACGGCTTAAAGGCTCGTGTAATACGCGTCGGCCACCTGCCTTGAAACACTCTGGTTCCAGTCACTTGGAGTTGCTGTCTTGCCCCTGAAGATCGTTAGCGAAGCCCGTCCCAACACCTTCGAGTTCGAAACCTCGGCGCTGATCAAGCCGTCCGGCTTTCGTGAGTATGATGCGCGCTGGTGGTTCGGCCACCCGGCCTCGGCGGAGCCGCCGGAGCTCAACCTGATCGGTGTCCAGGCGCTCGGCATGGGGCTCGGCACGCTGATCCGGCGCCTGGGCGCCGGGCCGGATATCGTGACCGGACATGATTTCCGTTCCTATTCACTGGCGATCAAGCTGGCGCTGGTTTCCGGACTGATGGCCGCCGGCGCGCGGGTTAGAGATATCGGGCTGGCGCTGTCGCCGATGGCCTATTTCGCCCAGTTCGCGCTCGACGCGCCGTCCGTCGCCATGGTCACCGCTTCGCACAACGAGAACGGCTGGAGCGGCGTCAAGATGGGGGCTGCGCGTCCCCTGACCTTCGGTCCGGAGGAAATGAGCGCATTGAAGACGATCGTGCTTGCGGGCGACTTCGATCTTGTCGGCGGCGGCTCGTATGACTTCGTTCCGGATTTCCGCAAAACCTACCTGGACGACCTGACCCGGGACAAGCGCATATCGAGGAAGCTCAAGGTGGTCGCCGCTTGTGGCAACGGCACCGCCGGGGCCTTTGCGCCTGAGGCGCTGGAACGGATCGGTTGCGAGGTGATCCCGCTGGATGTCGAGCTCGATCATACGTTTCCGAACTACAATCCCAACCCCGAAGACATGAAGATGCTGCACGCGATTCGCGACAAGGTGCTGGAAACAGGGGCCGATGTCGGACTTGGCTTCGACGGCGACGGCGACCGCTGCGGCGTAGTCGACAATGAAGGCAACGAGATCTTCGCCGACAAGGTCGGCGTCATGCTCGCGCGCGACATCGTGCGCCTTTATCCGGGTTCGACCTTCGTCGTCGACGTCAAGTCGACCGGATTGTTCAACACCGATGCCGCGTTGCGCGCCGATGGCGCCGTCACCGACTACTGGAAGACCGGCCACTCCTATATAAAGCGGCGCGTGGCCGAACTCGGCGCCATCGCCGGTTTCGAGAAATCCGGTCATTTCTTCTTCAACCCGCCGATCGGGCGCGGCTATGACGATGGTCTCATCACAGCCATCGCTATCTGCCAGATGCTCGATCGCAGCCCGACGAGCAGCATGGCCGATCTCTATCGCGACCTGCCGCTGACCTTCGGCACGCCGACCATGTCACCGCACTGCGCCGACGAGCTGAAATATGGCGTCGTCGAGCGTGTCGTGTCCGACTTCCAGGCGATGAAGCAGGACGGCGCCATCTTCGCCGGCCAGAAGATCGCCGAGCTGATCACCGTCAACGGCGTTCGCGTCGTTGCAGAGGACGGCACCTGGGGTCTGGTGCGGGCGTCATCGAACAAGCCGGAGCTTGTCGTGGTGGTGGAAAGCCCAGTGTCGTCCGAGCGGCGCCGGCAAATGTTCGAAGCCGTCGATGCGGTGCTGCGCCGCAGCCCGGAGGTCGGCGCCTACAACCAGACTTTCTAGATTCGCCTTTCGTCGCATCGCGACGAAAGGCATAAGAGAGGCGGACCCCAGCATCTGCCGTGTTCCGCCTCCGGATTCCATCGACCCATACACCCAAGTGAACTCAGGTGGCTGACTGCACAAGCACGTTCCAGTCGAACGCCCGTGCCCAGTCGGCAAAACTGTGCCAGCGGACCTCCTGGAAATCCCTGTGCAAGGCAGCGATATCGACGTCGTAGCCGACGCGGTCGAACCACTCGAACATGAGTGCTGCATCCTCGCTCTGCTGGCGGGCCGCGGCGATCGGGATTTCGTGGTAGCCGATCGGGCGGCCAATGGCTTGCGACAGGATCTTCGCCTGGTCTTCGCCGGACAATTCGTCCCCGGCGAAATCGAAACGCTTGCCGAACACGCGCTCGCGCCGCTCGGCCAGGGCGGCAACGAAGGCTCCGATGTCGGCCAGGGCGACCAGCTGGAGGACACGTTTGGCAGGCATCGCAAAGGCATGCGTGCCTTGGCTGAGCGTGCCGATCGACCACGGCGCGACGACATTCTCCATGAAGGCAACCGGTGCGCTGATCGTGTAGGGGATGCCGAGCCGCTCGACATGCTGCTCGACGAGATATTTGCTTTCGAAATGCGGGATGCCGGTCTTCTTGTCGGCATCGGCAACGGATGAATAGATCAGATGCCCGACCCCGGCAGTCTTCGCCGCATCGGCGGCAAGGATCCCCTGGCGGGTTTCCTCTGCCATGCCAGCCTCGTAGCTATTGCCCATCAGGAACATGGTATCGACGTCACTTGCCGCCTCCACGACGGAAGCCGAGTCACCGAGATCGCCGGCTACGATTTCAGCACCCGCCGACACCAGCTGCCGTGCGCCATCGCTGTCCGGCTTGCGGGTCAGTGCCTTGACGCGATGTCCCTTCGACAGCAGGGCGCGCGCAACCGCGCCGCCTTGCTGGCCGGTGGCACCGGTAACCAGAACGCTTTGTTTGGTTGTCATATGTTTGCTCCTTCTTTTTCAGGTGGAGCAAAATTAGGGTCTGTCACATTGATGCGTAATTGCCTATAATTGGAAAACTTTGTCCCATATTTGGATACAATGCTCGATCTCAACGATATCGTCGTGTTCGCTCGCGTCGTCGAGGCCGGCAGCTTCACCGCTGCCGCGCGCCTGCTCGCCATGCCGAAGACAACGGTCAGTCGGCGCGTTGCCGCACTCGAACGCGAGGTCGGGGTTCGCCTCCTGCAGCGCACGACACGCAGCCTCAACATGACGGACGCTGGGCGCCTCTATTACGAGCAGAGCAGCCAGGCGCTGCGGACGCTCGAGGACGCAAATCTGCGCCTCGCCGAAGCAAGAGCGGAGCCATCGGGCACGATCCGCATTTCGGCTCCCGTCGGGTTCGGCGGCTATTTCCTTACCCAGGCCGTGGTCGACTTTCTTGCGATGTATCCGAAAACCAAGGTCGAGCTACGCCTGACCGACGACCAGCTCAATCTGGTCGAGGACGGCATAGACCTCGCTTTCCGCACCGGGGTCCTTCAGGATTCCACGCTGATTGCCCGCAAACTTGGCCCTACGCACAGGCTGCTCTGCGCCAGCCCGGACTATCTCGCAAGGCACGGGATGCCGGAAAGCCTGGCGGATCTCACGCACCACCAGTGCGTCATCGCCGGCCCTTCGACCTCGGGCGCTCATTGGGTGCTGGACGGGCCGCACGGCCAGGAAACGGCCACGGTGGCTGGGCGTTTTGCCGCCAATGAAATGCAGGCGGTCGTTGCGGCGGCGGTCACTGGTTTCGGCGTCGCCCAATTGCCCCACAGCATCGCCGAAGCGCTCATCAACGAGGGGCGGCTGCGCCGCGTTCTTCCGGACTACACGACACCGGCGGGCGGGCTGCATGTCCTCTATCCGAGCAGCCGGCATCTTTCGCCCATCGTCAAGGCCTTCATCGAGCTGGCGGCCGAGCGGATTTCCAATCGGGTAAACACCGCTTGAAGGCATGCGTGGTACCCAATCCACCCACGTCTGGGCCTCAGTACGGGCTCGCCACGTCGCCGGTCTCGACATACACCGACTTCAACTGCGAATAGAGCGCCAGCGCGGCAAGCGAGTTCTCCCGCCCGATGCCCGACTGCTTGAAGCCGCCGAACGGGATCTCGACCGGCGTCAGATTGTAGGCGTTGATCCAGCAGGTGCCGGCCTGCAACTCGGCGATGACGCGGTGCGCGCGCGGCAAATCGCGCGTGAAGACGCCCGCGGCAAGGCCGAATTCCGTGTCGTTGGCGCGGTCGATCACCTCGTCCTCGCCGTGGAATTTCAGCACGCTCATCACCGGCCCGAAAATCTCCTCGCGCGCGATGCGCATGGTGTCAGTGACACCGGTGAAGACCGTCGGCTCGACAAAGAAGCCGCCTTGGAAACCCTGCAACGAAGGCACGTTGCCGCCGCAGGCGAGCACGGCACCATCCTGCTTGCCGGCCTCGATATAGCCAATGACCTTTTCATGCTGCGCCTTGTTGACCAGCGGCCCCATCTGCGTTTCCGGGTCGAGCGGATCGCCGATGCGGATCTTCTTCGTCCGCTCGACGAGCCGTTCGACGAAGCGGTCATGGATGCCTTTCTGTACGAACACCCGCGTGCCGTTGGAGCAGATCTGGCCGGTGGAGTAAAAGTTGCCGAGCATGGCGCCGCCAATGGCGTTTTCCAGATCGGCATCGTCGAAGACGATCAGCGGCGACTTGCCGCCGAGCTCCATGGTGGCGTGCTTCATCTTCGAGCCGGCGAGCGACAGCACCTTGCGGCCGGTCGGCACCGAGCCGGTCACCGAGACTTTGGCGACGACATCGTGCCCGACGAGGCCGGCGCCGACATCACCATAGCCTTGCACCACGTTGAACAGGCCGTCGGGCAGGCCGGCCTCGGTGTAGATTTCGGCCAGCGCCAGCGCCGACAGCGGCGTGTTCTCCGACGGCTTGAACACCATGGCGTTGCCCATGGCGAGCGCTGGTGCCGATTTCCAGCCGGCGATCTGGATCGGGTAGTTCCAGGCGCCGATGCCGACGCAGACGCCGAGTGCCTCGCGCCGCGTGTAGGCAAAGGGTCCGCCGAGGTCGACGGCCTCGCCATTGTAGGCAGCGACCGCGCCACCGAAATATTCCAGGCAATCCGCGGCCGACGGCGCATCCGCCACCAGCGTCTCCTGGATCGCCTTGCCGGTATCCAGCGTCTCGATTCGCGCCAGGTCGGCGTTGCGCGCGCGCAATATGTCGGCGGCGCGGCGCAGGATGCGTCCGCGCTCCACCGGCTTCAGCCGCGCCCAGGCTGGCTGCGCGGTGCGCGCGGCCTCGATCGCGAGTTCCAGCACGTTCGGCGTCGCCGAACGCAGCATGGCGATGGTCTCGCCGGTTGCCGGATAGATGACCGGCAGCGGCGCACCCTGCTCGTCGTCGATGTAGCGTCCGTTGACATAGTGCGATGCCGTTGGCTGGGCGCGCATGGTTGTCTCCAATTTTCTTTCGCGGCATGCGGACGTTTTATCCGGCCAACATGGCCTATCTGTCCGACGCCTGCCAGCGCGGATTGATCCATGGCTCCTGGTTGGACGGCGCCAGCGGCGTGCGGCCGAGAATGTGGTCGGCGGCCTTTTCGCCGGTCATGATCGACGGCGCGTTGAGATTGCCGTTGGTGACGCGCGGGAAGATCGAGGAATCGGCGACCCGCAATCCCTCGACGCCGATGACACGGCATTCCGGGTCGACGACGCTCATCGGATCATCGGTGCGGCCTATCCTGCAGGTGCCGCAAGGGTGGTAGGCACTTTCGGCGTGATCGCGGATGAAGGCATCGAGATCGTCGTCCGACTGCACGTGCGAGCCCGGCGAGATCTCCTTGCCGCGATAAGGGTCGAATGCCGACTGGCCGAAGATCTCGCGCGTCAGCCGGATGCAGTGGCGGAACTCGGTCCAGTCGTCCGGATGCGACATGTAGTTGAAGCGGATCACCGGCTTCAACTTGGGATCGGGCGAGCGCAGCGTGACGGAACCCCGCGACTTCGATCGCATCGGCCCGACATGCGCCTGGAAACCGTGCGCCTTCGCCGCCGCCTTGCCGTCATAGCGGACCGCCGCCGGGATGAAGTGATACTGGATGTCGGGATAGTCGACACCGGCGCGCGAGCGCACGAAGGCCGCCGCCTCGAAATGGTTGGTCGCGCCGAGACCCGACTTGAAGAACAGCCACTGCGCGCCGATCATTGCCTTGGAGAAGGGATTCAGCACCGAATTCAGCGTGATCGGCTGCGTTGATTCCTGCTGGATATAAAGCTCCAAATGGTCCTGCAGGTTGCGGCCGACGCCGAGCCGGTCGGCGATCACCTGGATGCCGTGTTCCCTGAGATGTTCGGCCGGGCCGATGCCGGACAGCATCAGGATCTTGGGCGAATTGATCGAGGATGCGGCAACGATCACTTCACGTCGCGCCTTGACCACCTGAATCCGTTTGCGCGCTTCGATCTCGACACCGGTGGCGCGTTGATTCTCGATGATCACCCGCCGGGCGAAACCCTTGACCAGGCTCACATTTTTCCGCCTGAGCGCCGGCCGGAGATAGGCGCTTGCCGCCGACCAGCGGCGGCCGCCGCGAATGGTCTGCTCCATCGGCCCGAAACCTTCCTGCTTCGCGCCGTTGTAGTCGTCGGTCAGCTCGAAACCGGCCTGACGGCCTGCCTCGACGAAGGCGCCGTAGAGCGGATTGGTCCGCGAGCCACGCTGCACGGTCAGCGGGCCGCCGTGGCCGCGCCAGCCATTCTCGCCGCCGTTGGCGTCCTCCATGCGCTTGAAGTAGGGCAGCACGTCGGCGAAGCTCCAGCCGGCCGCGCCCTGTTCGGCCCAATGGTCGAAATCGCGGGCGTGGCCGCGTACATAGACCATGCCGTTGATCGAGGACGAGCCGCCGATGACCTTGCCGCGCGGCGTCGCCAGTACGCGGCCGCCGAGATGCGGCTCCGGCGCGCTGGCAAATCCCCAGTCGTAGAGGCTCATGTTGAGCGGGATCGACAGCGCCGACGGCATCTGGATCAGCGGCCCGATGTCGCTGCCGCCAAATTCGATGACGATCACCGAATGCTTGCCGTCCTCCGAAAGCCGGTAGGCCATGGCCGAGCCGGCCGAGCCGGAGCCGATGATGACGAAATCCGCTTCAAGCATGGTTCATATGCGCCATAAAGTCGGCGAGCGAGACGTTGCCGCCGGTAGCCACAACAAGGACGGTCTTGCCGGCCAAGTCCACCTTGCCGCCGAGCAGCGCTGCCAGCGACGCCGCGCCCGAAGGCTCAAGCACCAGCTTCATCCGTTCGAAGGCGATCCGCATTGCCCGCCGCACCGAAGCGTCATCGACGGTGACGCCGCGAACACCAGCTGTCTTGACCGCCGCGAACGGCGCTTCACCCGGCTTGCGTGCCATCAGGCCGTCGCAGATCGATTTCGGCCCGATCGGCATCGTCTCGATGGCGCCGTGCCTGAGCGAAGAACCCATGCCATCGAACCCTTCCGGCTCGACGCCGATGATTTCAGTCGCCGGCGAGAGATAGTGGAAGGCAAGCGAGACGCCGCCGATCAGGCCGCCGCCGCCGACCGCGCAGAACAGCAGGTCGGCTTGCGCGCCCTTGGCTGCCAACTGGTCGAGCGCCTCAAGCCCAGCGCCGGCCTGGCCGGCGACGATCTCCGGATCGTCGAAAGGATGCAGCAGGGTGAGTTTCTCGGTCTCGGCGATCTCACGCGCTCGTACGGCCGCGACTTCCTCACGCGCACGCTCGCCATGGTCGGTCAGCACGACACGCGCGCCATAGCCTGCTGTGGCGTCGCGTTTGGCGGCAGGTGCATCGATCGGCATGACGATGGTGACGGGGATGCCGAGCGCCTGGCCGGCCGCGGCCAGCCCTTGCGCGAAATTGCCGGAGGAATAGGCGACGACGCCTGTCCTCGCCTCTTCGGGCGACAGCCGCTTCAATCGCCAATAGGCGCCGCGCACCTTGAAGGAGCCGGCCCATTGCAGCGACTCCGGCTTGACGAAGACGCGGGCGGCGCCCGTCTCCGCGGCGAGTGCCGCCGATTCCAGCAGCGGCGTGATCTGCGTCGCCTTGCCGGTGACGGCATAGGCCTGCCTGAGGTGGTCGAGGGAGGGGACGAAGGTTGTCATCATTCGCCTCGCGGATACCGCTTGCTCTCTTCGAGATTGTCAAGGTTCATGTGGTTGCGCATGTAGCGTTCCGAAGCCTTCTGCAGCGGCTGGAATTCCCAGGGGTAGTGGGTGCCGTTACGCAGCGCCGGATAGACCACCCAGCGGCGCGCCTGGCTGACGCGCACGGCGGCGTCGAAGGCGGCCATGTCCCAGCGCGCCCGGACCTTGTCGCTGAACGCTGCCAGCAGCGAGGCATGCGCCGGATCGGCGGCGAGATTGGTCAGCTCCCGCGGATCCGATTCAAGATCAAACAGTTGCGGCGGATCGATCTCGCAATGGATGAATTTGTAGCGGCCCTCGCGGATCGCCACCATCGGCGCGTTGGAGCCTTCCGCCGCATATTCCATCAGCACCGGTGCGGTGCGGGTCTTCCCGTCGAGCAGCGGCAGCAGAGACTGGCCGTCGGTCCACGGCGCAATCGCGCTCATATCGATGCCGGCGAGGTCGCAAAGCGTCGGCGTCACGTCGAGATTGGAGACCGGCGCGTCGATCAGGGCGGCTGGGACGTCCTTTCCGGCGATCATCAGCGGCACCCGCGCCGAGCCTTCGAAAAAGCACATCTTGAACCACAGACCGCGCTCGCCGAGCATGTCGCCGTGATCCGAGCAGAACAGGATGATCGTGTCGTCGAGCATTCGCGTGCGCTCGAGCACCGACAGCAATTCGCCGACCTTGTCGTCGAGATAGGAGATGTTGGCGAAATAGCCGCGCCTTGCGCGGCGAGTCTGCTCCGGGGTGATATCGAAACTGTCGTAGTCGCTGGCCCGGTAGAGCCGCTGCGAATGCGGGTCCTGTTCGTCATAAGGGATGAAGCCCACTTCAGGCTCGAGCGCCGGGCAGTTCTCGTAAAGATCCCAATAGCGCCGCCGGGCGACATAGGGATCGTGCGGATGGGTGAAGGAAACGGTCAGGCACCAGGGCCGGCGCGCCGCATCGTCGGAAACGCGGGCGAAATCATAGAGCTTCTGCGCCGCGTGGAAGGCGACCTCGTCGTCATACTCCATCTGGTTGGTGATCTCGGCGACGCCGGCGCCAGCCACGGAACCGAGATTGTGATACCACCAGTCGATCCGCTCGCCGGGCTTGCGATAATCCGGCGTCCAGCCGAAATCGGCGGGATAGATGTCGGTGGTCAGCCGTTCCTCGAAGCCGTGCAACTGGTCCGGCCCGACGAAATGCATCTTGCCGGAGAGACAGGTGTGGTAGCCGGCGGCGCGCAGATGATGCGCGTAGGTCGGGATCGACGAGGCGAATTCGGCGGCATTGTCATAGACCTCGGTGCGCGACGGCAACTGGCCGCTCATGAACGAGGCGCGGCCCGGCGCGCAGAGCGGCGAGGCGGTGTAGTTGTTGCAAAAGCGCGCCGAGCGGGCGGCGAGCGCCTTCAGATGCGGCGCATGCAGGAAGTCAGCCGGTCCATCCGGAAACAACGTTCCGTTGAGCTGATCGACCATGATGATCAGGATATTGGGTCGCTTGGTCGTCACTGTGCGTTCCGCCGGCTCAGTTTGGTTTCGAGATAATCCTCGATCAGTGCGATCGCGGTCGCGGCATTGGGCACGCCGTCCTTCAGCGCGCGCCTAATATAGAGCCCGTCGATCAGCGCAGCCGTCGCCTCGGCGACGCGGTCGGCTTCGCTTCTCGGCAGGATACCGGTCAGTCCGCTCAACAGATTGGAATGCAGGCGCCTCGCATAGACCTTGAGCAGCCGGCGCAGCGCCGGCGATTTCTGCGCCTCGACATAGAAGGCGAGCCAGGCGGCGATGGTTTCGGCCTGGAACTGGACGTCGGAGAAATTGACGGCGACCACGGCCGAAACGCGCTGGCGTGCCGTGCTGGTCGATCGAAGCGCCCGCCGCATGTCGGCGGTCAGCTCGGCCAGGATGTGCCGCATCGTCGCCAGCAAAAGCTCGTCCTTGGCGCCGAAATAGTGATGGGCAAGCGCCGAGGACACGCCGGCGCGCCCGGCGATTTCCGACATCGTCACGTCAAGCGAACCGCGCTCGCCGATCGCCGAGATCGTCGCGTCGATGAGCGCCCTGCGGCGCAATGGCTCCATTCCGACTTTCGGCATTCTTGCTCCGGCCTTTTGCAACGAGCTTATTTTTTATTGACGGATCAATCAACAAAAATCCGGCTCGATTTTGGTGCCGAGACCATTCGGTCAACATCAAGCGTTCCAACATCAAGTGACCCTCAGCGAGCTGGGCGCAGCGGACATTAGAGTCTTTTAAAGGGAGGCAACGCGTGGGAGATTGCCGTTCGGCATGGCTCTGCTGAACGGCCTTTTGGCGGACAAAGCTGCCGTTCGCTACGTGGACGAGCAGGCAGCTATCGCTTTATCATCCAGACGATTGCCGTCTTGTACCCGGCGTTCTCAAGGACCGGAGGCACTTTCATCGCGATGTCGACCCCGCCGTAAATCTTTGCAGCCAGATCCCTCCGAGATCCACGTCGCCACGATTCTGCGCAACACCCAAGCAATTCAGTCCTTCAAGCCACACGGCCATAAACCTTCGGACCCGAGCAATGAGAAACGGGGAAATCGTCATAGCCTGGGCCTTTCGCCGCCATGCTACCATGTTACGGGGCAGGGAAGCTGATAGGTACCGGGCCGGCCGTCTGGTCGCTCATCCCGCTGCCGGCTCATAGCCGTACGCTTCACCCCGGCGCACCACGCGACCGATTCCCGGCCAGCCAAGGTGCGCGCCGGCGATCCACGTTCCCGCCTCGGCCGCGTCACGAAAAACCTTTAAGCGGGTTGCGCGTGCCGTCGCCTGATCGTCGTCATAGCCCCAACTGAACGTGGGATTGCCGAACTGCAAAGCCGGCACATGAACGACGTCCCCGAAGAACAGGAAACTGTCCTCGCCGGTGTCAAACGTGTAGCCGGTATGACCGGGAGCATGACCCGGCAAGGCGACGGCCTTCAATCGCTCGGCCACCTGGTCACCATTCCGGACAGGCCTAAGCAGCGGCCGGAACTGCGCGAGGTGCGCCTTGGCGAAGAAGCTCTCCACAGCTGCCTCGGGAATCACGATCGTCCTCAAGTTCGGAAACAGCACGCGGCCATCGGGGGTCAAAAGCCCGTACACATGATCCTGATGGGTGTGGGTGAGCGCCAGGGTCTTGATCGAAGCCGGGTCGATACTGGCCTCCGCCATGGTTTGCTCAAGACGCCCCACTGTGGAGGCCCAGCCTCCTCCTCCGCTGTCGATCAGAACGCCGTCAACGCCAGGACCTGCAAGGGCGAAGCAATTGACTGACAGGCGAAGCGGCCCTGCCTCCGCAGCTTGTGGAACGGGGTTATTCTGCGAGTCCCGCAAAAGGTCCGCCGGCATCTCGATGTAGCCGTCCGAGAGCGACCAGATGCGCCATGCTCCAGACGTACCGCTGAGAACGTTGTCGCTGTGGGATGTCACGATCACTGGGCTACCTCCCGGAAGTGTATTTTCTGCCTTCGCTGCCTTCGCAGTTGCGGGTGAACCTGCAACTGTGCCGCTAACCATAGACAAGGCCACTGCGCCAAAGAGGTCGCGTCGGGACATACCGCTCTTCACACGCATGGCATTTCCCTGAAACTGGTCCGCGCTAGGCACGACCATAAGACCGACACACGTGCACCGCCGCTTGACATCTCTCAAGGGCTGCCGAGAAAATCCAAAGAGGCTTGGCACCGTGAAGCTCTGGGGTCGGCCGGTGACAAGGAGATTTCCGCTGTCGAACCAAATGACGGTTTCGCCGGTAGCAGACCCGCTGATCCTGGCCGCTGCGGCGCGCGGTGTTCAACGTGCGATCACCGCAGCCGGCGTCAATTCGCATCGTGTCCTCGAACTTGCAGGCGTCGATCCGGCCAGGATCGCCGATCCCTTGCTGCGTCTCGAGCTCGGGGATTTTTGCCGGTTGTTCGACGTCGCAGCCCGCGAGACCGGTGACGATTTTTTCGGCGCACGTTTTGGACAGGCGTTGATGACGCCGCAGCACTTCAACGCGGTTAGCAAGCTGGTGGTCAGTGCCTCGACGGTTTGCGATGCTCTTGCGGCGCTTGCGGAGAATTACCGCTGGATCCAGGAAAACTCGAGGCTGCAATTCACTGTCCATCGGGGTTTCGCTTCGCTGGAATATCAGATCTGTGACGCCCGCATCTTGCACAAGCATCAGGACGCCGAGTTGACCATCGCTGCCCTCTGCGGCCTCATTCGGCACTTTCTCGGTTCCGCATGGCAGCCATCTGAAACGCATTTCGAACATGGGCGGGGCGGCTTGCGAAGGGACTACCAAAGAGTTTTTGGAGAGACCGTCTTCGATCAGAATACAAATGCAATTCTGATCGATTCGGCGTTGCTCGACCGGCCAATGCCCCAACAAAATGCGCGCGCCTTCGCCGAGTTTCGCGCCTTAATCCGCCACCAGCTCGCTTCTATGGACCGTGAAGTCGACCTGCGCAGCAACCGGGACAGCCGGCTGAGTCTGCTCGCACATATGATCGAAAGCCAGTACAAGGTTGGCGATGCATCCATCGGTGCTGTGGCCAAGCGCGTTGGCCTCACGGTGCATGGTCTTCGCAGGCAACTGAAGGACTGCGGCGTGGCCTATGACGAGCTCGTCCTGACCGTGCGGCAGACCGCGGCGAGACGCTACGTGGAGAACTCCGATTACGATTTGACGACCATCGCGCTCATGCTCGGCTATTCGGAGCTCAGCGCCTTCAGTCGGGCGTTCAAACGCTGGCACGGCCAAAGCCCGAGCGCGCTGCGAAGTCATGCTGCCGGTCGTTAACGCATGCAACCGGGCATGGATTGTGTGCGCCAGGCACTTCACGAAGCCTGGAAAACGGTTCATACATGAACAATATAACAGGGATCGTACCGCGACGGACGTGCTAGTCTTCGCGGAGAACGGAGATGACCATGACAGCATGCATCGTCGGCTGGGCGCATTCGCGCTTCGGCAAGCTCGAAGGCGAGACACTGGAGTGCCTGATCACCAAGGTTGCGACCGACGCGCTCGACCACGCCGGCATCGGTCCGGACGAGGTCGACGAGATCGTGCTCGGCCACTTCAATGCCGGCTTTTCCGCGCAGGATTTCACCGCAAGCCTGGTCCTGCAGGCCGACGACCGGCTGCGTTTCAAGCCGGCGACGCGCGTCGAAAACGCCTGCGCCACCGGCTCGGCCGCAGTCAGGCAAGGCATCCGCGCCATCGACGCCAATGCGGCGCGCATCGTGCTGGTGGTCGGTGCCGAGCAGATGACGACGACGCCTGGTCCCGAAATCGGCAAGAACCTTCTCAAGGCCTCGTATCTGCCGGAAGAAGGCGACACGCCGGCCGGCTTCGCCGGCGTCTTCGGCAAGATCGCGCAGGCCTATTTCCAGCGCTACGGCGACCAGTCCGACGCGCTGGCGATGATCGCCGCCAAGAACCACAAGAACGGCGTCGACAATCCCTACGCTCAGATGCGCAAGGATTTCGGCTACGAGTTCTGCCGGCACGAAAGCGAGAAGAACCCCTTCGTCGCCGGCCCTTTGAAGCGCACCGACTGTTCGCTGGTGTCGGACGGCGCCGCCGCCCTTGTCCTTGCCGACACGGCGACGGCGCTGAAGATGCGCCGCGCGGTCGCCTTCCGCGCCAACGAGCATGTGCAGGATTTCCTGCCGATGTCGAAGCGCGACATCTTGGCGTTCGAAGGCTGCGAGCATGCCTGGAACCAGGCTCTGAAGAAGGCCGGTGTGACGCTCGACGATCTGTCCTTCGTCGAGACGCATGACTGCTTCACTATCGCCGAGCTGATCGAATATGAGGCGATGGGCCTGGCGAAACCGGGCGAGGGCGCAAAACTGGCGCTGGACGGCGAGACGGCGAAGGACGGCCGGCTGCCGGTCAATCCGTCCGGCGGGCTGAAGGCCAAGGGCCACCCGATCGGCGCTACCGGCGTGTCAATGCACGTGCTGAGCGCCATGCAGCTTGTCGGCGAGGCCGGCGGCATCCAGGTGCCGGGAGCAAAGCTTGGCGGCATCTTCAACATGGGGGGTGCCGCGGTCGCCAACTACGTTTCCATTCTCGATCGGATCAGATAGAAACCGGCCCGCATTACAGCGCCGCGCACCTTTCCGGCGCGCAAAGGACGCTGGAACATTTTGATTTTGCGCATGACCTCGAAAGTCCGATTTCCGATTTTCGAGGTCATGCGCGAGTGGGGAATTCATGGCAAATCCGGTTCTGGTCGAAGTCTTGCGCGGCGCGGTGGTCGAGAGCGCCCATCGTGGCGCCGTTGCGGTTTTCGACGCCGACGGCAAGCCGTTGCTGGAGATCGGCGATACGGCACGCCCCGTGTTCCCGCGCTCGGCGGTCAAAGCGATCCAGGCGCTGCCGCTGGTCGAGAGCGGCGCCGCCGATGCCTATGGCTTCGGCGATCGGGAATTGGCGCTTGCCTGCGCCTCGCATTCCGGCGAACCCGCGCATGTCGAACTGGCGCGCGCGATGCTGGCGAAAGCCGGCCTCGACCGGACCGCGTTGGAGTGCGGCGCGCATTGGCCGTCGAGCCACGACGCGACGGTTGCGCTCGCCCGCGCCGGAGGCTTGCCGAACGCGCTGCACAACAATTGTTCGGGCAAGCATGCGGGCTTCCTCTGCACCTGCGTCCACGCCGGCATCGCCCATCGCGGCTATGTCAAATCAGGCCATGCCTCGCAAGAGATGGTGCGCGACGCGATGCAAGCGGTGACGGGTGCCGTCCATGACGCCGGTCATTGCGGCACCGACGGCTGCTCGATCCCAACCTATGCCGTGCCGCTGCGCAGCTTCGCGCTCGGCTTTGCCCGCATGGCGACCGGCGTCGGTTTTGAGCCCGTGCGCGCCAAGGCCGCGAAGCGGCTGCTTTCCGCCTGCATGGCCGAGCCCTTTTTTGTCGCCGGCACTGGCCGAACCGATGTCGCGCTGATGGAGGCCGCGCCCGGCCGGATTTTTGTCAAGGGGGGAGCTGAAGGCGTCTATTGCGCCGCACTTCCGGAGCTTGGCCTCGGCATTGCGCTGAAATGCGATGACGGCGCCGGCCGCGCGGCCGAATCCATGGTTGCCGCGGTCATTGCCAAGCTGCTGCATGCGGACGAGGTCCTGGCCGCGAAGCTGCTCGAACTGGCAAACGCGCCCATCGAAAGCCGGATCGGCACCAAGGTCGGCGCTGTCAGGCCCACTGCCGCACTGGGTTGAGAACGAGCTTTCAGCTCACATGATTGCGCTCGACGGTCAGATGCGCATAGCCGGCACTGCCTGACGAGGCGAGGTCGCCGGTCACCGGCTCGGCCCAGCGGTGGCCGACGATCGCGCCGTTTTGGGCGCCGTCGATGACATTGTCGGAGATGACCGCCGTCCCGGCGCCCTCGACCACGGTGACGGCGATGCCGGTTCCGGCCTTGTGGATGATGTTTGCGGTGGCGACCACGTTGCGCATGAACGGCCCCCAGCCGATGTGCATGCCGTAGAGCGGCGCATTCTCGATGACGTTACCGGAAACGGCGGTATCCGCCTCGACGCTGATGCCGACGCCGAAACCAGGCGCATCGGCAGGGTAGGGGCCTGACGTCGAGAGGTTGCGGACGATGTTTCCGGAACACACGCCCATGCGGCCGCCCTCGTTGAAATTGACGATCGAGATGCCATTGGCGGCGCCATCGACGATGTTGTTGCCGACGACCGCTCCTTCGAAGGAGAATTCGCAATAGAGCGCCGTTTCACCCGACCGCGAGCAGGTGTTGCCGGTGACATGCAGATTGCTGGCGCTGTTGGCGCGGATCGCCGAAAACGCGCAGTCCGCGACGATATTGCCCGAGATGATGACGTTGCCGGCGCGGAACGCATTGATGCCGCTGCCGTTCTGGCCGGTCCCGCCGTTGCGCGCCTGGATGCGTTCGACGCGGTTGCCGCTGACGATGGTGCCGTCCTCGGCCGCTTGCCAGCGATGCACGAGGATACCGCCATTGGCGCAGTCGGACACCGTGTTGCCCGATATCTCCAGGCCGGCGGCTTCGACCGAATAGATGCCGGCGTCGGCCGCGCCGGATATTTCCGAGCGTTCGATGCGGCCTGAAGCGTGCTCGAGCGCCAACCCACTCTTGCCGCTGCCGGTGATCTGGCAATTGTCGATGACGAGATGGTTGACGCGGCGGAGGTCGAGCAGGCCTTGCGCGTAGTCGCCCATCCAGCGGTTGGTGCCGTCGAACACCAGTCCGGTGAATTCGATATGCTCGGCCTGTTCTGCCATGAGCAGATGGCCGTTGCCGCCATAGACGATCCGCGATGCGCCCGGCACGCCGGAAAGTCTGATACGTTTGGGCAGCGACAGGTTGGATACGATATAGGTTCCCGGCGGCAGGAACACCGGCATGTCGCGGTCGTTTGCGTCGCGCAGCAGCCTGGCGAAGGCTTTGCTTTGGTCGTCAAGCGCACCGGGCTGCACGCCGAGGTCGGCAGCGTTGATCGAGCCGCGCATCGAGGCATTCTCGACGCCGGGCAGGCTGGCCGCCGCTGCCTTGCCGAGCGAGAGGCCCATGACGGCAAAGCCGGCGGTTTGCGTAAGCAAATTTCGTCTGTTCAACATCGGTACAGATTCCCAGCGTTCGGCCGTCACGCCGCAGGAATCGTGCCAGACCATATCGGCCCCGGGTTCGGTTTGCCGGCAATGGCTTGTGAAGTCGCCGCGCGAGGCCTAAGTTCGACGAATGAGCAGAGCCTTCACGCGCGAAGAGGATAGCGAAAACGCCATCGCCGGCATCGGCGAGCGGCCGATCAGCCAGCACCGCAATCTGGTGACGGAACGCGGCCTGGCACTGATCGACGCCGAACTGGCTGCTCTGCGCGATGACCTGGGCAGGGCGGAGAAGAGGGCCGACCGCGAGCGCATTGCGCTCATCTCGCGCGACCTGCGCTACTGGACCGCGCGGCGTGAAAGCGCCGAGCTTTCCGTGCCGGAATCGGGCAGCGACCTGGTTCGCTTCGGCATGGGTGTCACGCTGGAAGGCGACAACGGCAGGAAGGTCCATTGGAAGATCGTCGGCGAGGATGAGGCCGATCCGGCCAAGGGGACCATTTCCCACGTGTCGCCGATGGCCGTAGCCTTGTATGGTAAGAAGGTCGGCGAAATTGCCGTGGTGAACGGCAAGGAATGGGAAATCGTCAAGCTCTCGGATAGTTAGGCTCTGTCCCGATATCGTTAGGCAACGTTCCGTTACCCTGGCCCGCCGGCATATCAAAAGCCTGGCGGTAACTAACGCTCGACATGGTCGCGGAAGAACGCCGCCGCTCCCACCTCGTCGACGTCGCCGGCGGCGACCATCAGCACCAGTTGAATGATGTCCGCTTGCTCGGCTTCGACACTCAGCCCGTTGAAATAAAGAAAAAGATCGGTTGCGGCAAAAGCGGTGCGCTTGTTGCCGTCAATGAATGGATGGTTCTTGGCGATGCCGAAAAGATAGGCGGATGCGAGTTCGCAGAGGTCGGGTACGCCATAAATCTCGCGCTGCTGAGGCCGGTAGAGCGCCGACTCCAGCATCCCTTCGTCACGGATCCCCGGCGCACCGCCGTGAAGGCGCAACTGCTCGGCGTGAAGCGCCTCCACGAATTCTCGCGAATGATACTCGGTCATTTCGCGAGCGCACGGTAGGCAACCTCATATTTCTTCATCCGCTCGCGCGCGATCTTCATCTTGCGCTCGAACTCTTCGGCGGTGTCCTCGGTGCGGCGCAGGCGAAGCTCCTCGCCCTCCTGCACGATGACAATGCTGTCGCCGGCTCGCAGGTTCAGACGATCGAGCAACTCCTTGGGCAGAATGACGCCTTCGGAATTTCCGATCTTGCGGATGGTCGTGTTCATGGATGCTGCACCTTGTTGCAACGGGGATTATAACGCCAGCCGAGCGTTGTTGCAACAGATATTATAACTAGCAACAATCCACGAAGCAGCCAATGTCCGCGATTAGCCGTAGCATCCCTCCTTTCGTCATCCACGGGCGGAGCAGGAGCGAAGCGAACTGCGCAGACCCGAGGATCCATTCCGTGACGCATGTGGCGGATCAAAGCGGCGCAGAACCAGGCGCTACCGCCCGGTGTCGCGAAGCTCGAAGCGGGCAGACGATCAGGCGACCATCCTGATGCGTCGCGTCCTCGGCGACGTTACGGAATGGATCCTCGGGTCTCCGCTGCGTCGCCCCGCTCCTTGCTTCGCCCGTGGATGACGAAGGGAAGGGGCGGCCAATCGTGGACATGGCCGCGCTTCATTAGAATAACTCAGCGTGCCAGCAGCCGATCGATCAGCCGTTCCGCCGCTTCCGGGATGACGGTGCCCGGCGGGAAGATCTCCGCGGCACCCGCCTGCCGCACCGCCTCGTAATCCTGCGGCGGGATGACGCCGCCGGCGACGATCAGCATGCCGTCGCGTCCGAGCTTCTTCAGCGCATCCTTGAGTTCGGGAATGAGCGTCAAATGCCCCGCTGCGAGCGATGAAGCGCCGACGATATGCACATCGTGCTCGACCGCGAGCCTGGCGATCTCTTCCGGCGTCTGGAACATCGCCCCGACGGTGACGTCGAAGCCGAGATCGGCAAAGGCGGTGGCGATGACCTTCTGGCCGCGGTCATGGCCGTCCTGCCCCATCTTGGCGACCAGAATGCGCGGCTTGCCGCCGGACTTCTCCTCGAACGCCACGATCTTGTCCTGCAGTCGGTCGACCACCGGATTGTCGCCAAGCGCCTTGCGATAGACGCCGGAGATCGTCTGCACCGAGGCGACATGGCGGCCGAAGACCTTTTCCAGAGCCAGCGAAATCTCACCGACGGTGGCATTGGCACGCGCGGCGCGGATGGCGAATTCCAGCAGGTTCTCGCCGCTTTTCGCGGCGCGGCTCAGCGCATCGAGCGCGCTTTCGACCGCGGCGACATCGCGCGTGCCTTTCAGCCTTTGCAGCTTCGACAATTGTCGGGCCCTGACTTCGGCATTGTCGATCTTCAGCACGTCGACTTCGATATCCGTGCCGGGCCGATGAGCGTTGACGCCGACCAGGATCTGCTCGCCGGAATCGATGCGCGCCTGCGTGCGCGCGGCGGCTTCCTCTATGCGCAGTTTGGGTATGCCTTTTTCGATAGCCGCGGCCATGCCGCCGAGGCTCTCGACCTCCTCGATATGGGCGAGCGCGCGCGCCGCCAGATCATGCGTCAGCCGTTCGAGATAGGCCGAGCCGCCCCACGGGTCGATAATGCGGGTGGTGCCGGATTCCTTCTGCAGGATGAGCTGTGTATTGCGGGCGATGCGGGCCGAATGATCGGTCGGCAGCGCCATCGCCTCGTCGAAGGAGTTGGTGTGCAGCGATTGCGTATGACCCTGCGTCGCCGCCATCGCCTCGATCATGGTGCGGATGATGTTGTTGTAAGGGTCCTGCGCCGTCAGCGACCAGCCGGAGGTCTGGCAATGGGTGCGCAGCGACAGAGAGCGCTCGTCCTTCGGCGAAAAATTCTTCCGCATCAGGCTGGTCCACAACAGGCGCGCCGCCCTCAGCTTGGCCACTTCCATGAAGAAGTTCATGCCGATCGCCCAGAAGAACGAAAGGCGCGGCGCGAAACGGTCGATATCGAGACCCGCCGCGACGCCGGCGCGGGCATATTCGATGCCGTCGGCGATCGTGTAGGCAAGCTCGAGGTCTGCGGTCGCGCCAGCCTCCTGCATGTGGTAGCCGGAGATCGAGATCGAATTGAACTTCGGCATGTAACGCGACGTATAGGAAAAAATATCCGACACGATCCGCATCGAAGGCTTTGGCGGATAGATGTAGGTGTTGCGCACCATGAACTCTTTCAGGATGTCGTTCTGAATGGTCCCGGCGAGATCCTTCTGCGCAACGCCCTGTTCTTCCGCAGCCACGATATAGAGCGCCATGATCGGCAGCACAGCACCATTCATGGTCATTGACACCGTCATCTCGCCGAGCGGGATGCCGTCGAACAGCTGGCGCATGTCGAGGATGGAATCGATGGCCACACCCGCCATGCCGACATCGCCGGCAACACGCGGATGGTCGCTGTCGTAGCCGCGATGCGTGGCGAGGTCGAAAGCGACTGACAGCCCCTTCTGGCCGGCGGCAAGGTTGCGCCGGTAGAAGGCGTTCGACTCTTCCGCCGTCGAGAAGCCGGCATATTGCCGGATCGTCCAGGGCTGCTGGACATACATGGTCGGGTAGGGGCCGCGCACGAACGGCGGCAGGCCCGGATAGGTGTCGAGATGCGGCAATCCCTTGAGGTCGCCCTGGTTGTACAGATGCCTGACGGCCAGGCCTTCCGGCGTCATCCGCTGGCCCTTGACCTCGACCGGCGCCCGGCGCGGCACCGACCAGCCGATTTGGCTGAAATCCGGGATCATGGTGCTGCTCCGATCGATTGATCGATACGGATCGGAAACAGCGGCTCGCACACCGCCACGCTCTCGGTGACGGCGGGCCGCCGCTCCGCCACCAGCGTTTCGACCGGACGCTCGGTTTTCGGCGGGTGAAGCGTCGTGCCGATGATGGTCCGTTCGCCTGCCTGGTAGGCGGCATGGCGGCGGGCGGAGGCCGCCTGGACCCGTTTCTGGATGTGTCCTCGCTGCAGGCTGGACAGCACGCCGCCTTCCGCCTCGATCCGCTGGAATTCCGCCCAGGCCGCTTCGCAGAGGCCCAAAGTCAGCGCTTCAACGGCACCCGAACCGCAGGCAGGGTCGGCGACATGATCGATATGGCTTTCGTTGGCCATGATCAGTTGCGTATTGCGGGCGACACGACGGGCAAAACCCGCCGGCAGGCCATGCGCGATCGTGTGCGGCAGGATCGAGATCGAATCCGCTCCGCCGGCCGCTGCGGCAAACCCGGCGATCGCGGTGCGCAGGATGTTCGTCTCCGGATCCGCTAAAGTCATCATGCGGAAGGATGTCTCGGCATGGATGTTGGCGGTGACGGCGGGGATCGAGCAGGCCTCCTGAACACGCGCCCACAGCCTGCGCAAGGCCCTGATCTTGGCCATCGACACGAACTGGTCCTGGTCGACGCTCAGTGCGAAGCCGATATGGGGCGCTGCATAGACAAGCGGTTGGCGCGCCTCCTCGAACATCCGGAGATAGGAGACCGCCGAAGCCATCATGGTGCCCAGCTCCTGCGCTTCGGTGGCGCCGGCATTGTGGAAGACGCGTCCGTCTGCCTCCAGCAGAACCCCGGGCACGCCCATCGAGAAGAAATGCGCCAGGGACTGCGGCATCGACGCCTGCAGGGCTTCGATCGACATGCGCAACCGGCCGGTTCCGGCAAAGATCGCCGCCGGATCGATGCCGAAGGAAAGGTTGAGCTTTGCCGGATCTGACCGGCGCTTGCTCAAGAACGCAACCAGCCAGTCGGCCACGGCGCGGCTCCAGGGATGCGCGTCGATGCGGACCTGGATGCGGTTGAGCGGCACGCCGTCCAGCACGGTCTCCAGCGCCTCGGCAGTCCTCGGCAGGCCGTAGCCGAACGCATTCGGCGCGCCTTCGAAGACAAGCGACAATCCGGTGGCCCCCTGTGCGACGTCTTCCAGGGCCTGGGCTTTGGCCCGGCCGATATCCGGATCGTCGATACGCTGGCTGACGATCCACGGCGATTTGGGATTTGCCCGCGCGAGAGGCTCCGCGGTGACCGAACGATCATAGAGCGGTTCGATGCGGATGGCGTCGTCGGTATGGGATACGAGCTTTTCCTCGAAGGATCCGCCGGCCAAGGCTTTTTCCACAAGGGCCAGCCACCGCTGCCGGTCAGGGTTCGGAACTTCAGCATCCTGGATCAAGGCACCGACGCCCATCCGCTTTTCCTCGTCTATAGCGCCTCGCGTCCTTTGGACGCGCAAAGGACACTGCAGCACTTTTGATCTTGCGCATTATCCCCAGCGGAAATCGATTCCGATTTCCGGGGTCATGCGCTTGTCGGCCGCATAGGCCTGGAACGTCAGTCTACGGTTCCCCGTCCCATATCACAATGCAACACGCGTCCCGCGACGATGGACCGCCAACCGATTGCCAAAGACGCGCAAAATCCGCAAGCTTCAAAAACCCATTTTCGGCCATAGCCATTGTCGCTGCGCAATGACGTCTTTATACCTGCGGCGAGCCCCGCAACTTTCAATACGTCAGGGCTTTCGACACTTCAGGTTTGCGGAGAACCCGACACATGGCTGACGACACCAGTATTTTCTTAGGAGCCAGCCGCAAGCCCGATGATAGCTACCAGCGCGCTGAAAACCTGCTGCTTCAGTACGGCAATCGTCATGGTCTGGTCACCGGCGCGACCGGCACCGGCAAAACCGTGAGCTTGCAGATTTTGGCGGAAGGCTTCTCCAATGCGGGCGTGCCGGTCTTTTGCGCCGACATCAAGGGCGATCTGTCAGGTATCGCGATGATGGGCACGGCACAGGATTTCCTGGTCAAGCGAGCCGAGCAGGTCAAGCTCGACCCCTACCAGTTCCAGGAATTCCCGGTCATCTTCTGGGATCTGTTCGGCGAGCAGGGCCATCCGATCCGCGCCACCGTCTCGGAAATGGGGCCGCTGCTTCTGTCGCGCCTGATGAACCTCTCCGAGGCGCAGGAAGGCATCATGAACATCGCCTTCCGCATCGCCGACGAGGAAGGCTTGTTGCTGCTGGACCTGAAGGACCTGCAGGCGCTTCTTGCCAACATAGCCGAACGCGCCGAAGAAATCGGCGCTCGCTACGGCAATGTGACGAAGCCTTCGGTCGGCGCGATCCAACGCACGCTGCTGGTTCTGGAGCAGCAGGGAGCGACGAATTTCTTCGGAGAGCCGGCGTTGCGGATCGCCGACATGATGCGCACCACCCGCGACGGACGCGGCGCGATCAGCGTGCTGGCCGCCGACAAGCTGATGATGAATCCCCGGCTCTATGCGACATTCCTCTTGTGGCTGATGTCGGAATTGTTCGAGGAATTGCCCGAAGTCGGCGACCCCGATAAGCCAAAGCTGGTCTTCTTCTTCGACGAGGCGCACCTTCTGTTCGACGATGCGCCGAAGGTGCTGATTGACCGGGTCGAGCAGGTGGTCCGGCTGATCCGTTCTAAGGGCGTCGGCGTCTACTTCGTCACCCAGAATCCGCTGGATATCCCTGAAACGGTCCTGGCCCAGCTCGGCAATCGGGTGCAGCATGCACTTCGCGCCTACACGCCGCGAGAGCAGAAGGCCGTGAGAACGGCTGCCGAGACGTTCAGGCCCAATCCCGACTTCGACTGTGCAACGGTGATCACGCAACTCGGCACCGGCGAAGCGCTGGTCTCGACGCTGGAAGCCAAAGGTGCTCCGTCCATGGTCCAGCGGACGCTGATTCGTCCGCCGTCTTCGCGCCTTGGTCCGATCTCACCCGACGAGCGCCGCAAGCTGATCGCCGAGAGCCCGGTTGCGGGACAGTACGACCAGACCATCGATCGTGAATCGGCATTCGAGATACTGCAGAAGAAGGCCAAGGCCGCTCAGGACGCGGAGGCGCAGCAGCAGGAGAGCGGCCGCTCCCGCTGGACCATTCCAGGCTTCGGCAATGACGATCCGGTTCCCCAGACTGCCGGCGGCAGGCGAGCACCGGCGCCGCGACCGTCCAATCGACAGACGGTGGCGGAGGCGGCGATCAAATCGGTGGTTCGCTCGGTCGGCTCGTCCGTGGGACGGGCGATCGTCCGCGGCATTCTCGGCAGCCTGGCCAGGGGACGATGAACGGGTCGCCGCCGCGCGCCTGGAGCGCCGCGACAAAGAGCTCACGATAACGATCGACGGCCGGGCAGGGCGGATCGCAGAACTGGCCGGTAGAGTCGATGTCCTCAACGATCAGTACGCCGCCGGGCGCCAGCGCCGCCCTCGCTCTCGATAGCATTTCCTCCGGCCTCGCGAGATGCGTAAGAACGAACCGGATATAGACCAACGCGGCGCCCGAGACGGACCACGGATCGAGCACGCTGGCCTTGTGCAACTCGACATTGGCGAGGCCGCGGTTCGCCATCTCGTCGCGAGCCGCCGCCAGCTTCTCTTCGTCGAGATCGAATCCGACGACGCGGCCGTTTGAACCGACCCGAGCCGCTAGCTCGAAGCTGACGTCACCACCGCCGCAACCGGCGTCCAGCGCCAACATTCCGTTCAGCGGTTCGAAGCGGTCGAGAAGTGCTGGGTTGCCGGCGCCAGCACGCGCGAAATGAGGGCGAGCCGCGACCGCCCTTCCTCGCCACCCTTGATGATGTACGTCCGGAGTTCCTCAGCCTTGGCCATGGGGCTTCCCAATTACCATTGACGCTGCCGTTCCGCCAGCATCGGTGCCAAGCCGCCCGCCTCCTTCCACAGCAGCGTGCCATAAGGCGCAGCCGGCGATCAACAACGATGCTCCCCATTGTTACAGGCGTAACCAAATTGCGTGTCGATGAAATCATTCCGTAGCGAGATTCCGAGACAACGACGTTCTCGACATGAGAGTAACGGAGCGCGAAGGAACTCTCCCCTTTTGTTCACGCACGGCCGAACAGCCCGAAGACATCCGCGCGGCACGCTCCCAACCCGCAAACTCGAAATGGGAGACCAAAATGGCTCACACGGAAACTCGCACCGTCCGCGACGCATCCAGACGCCGCTTGTTTGAGTCCAGGCTGAAAAGCGTAGCAATACTGATCGTTACCTTCAGGGGGTGGCGGCGGAACGTTGCAAGACGCAGGGCACTAGCAGATCTGACGCCCCATCAGCTGAAGGACATCGGTCATCCGGAGGCCCAGGACGTCGTTAAGGCAGCTCTGATCACGAACTTGATGTCGATGAGGTAAGATCAGCGCACCAACTGCGCAAAGTGTCAGTTGCCCGGCCAGTGATCGACCCAAACAACCGCGACACTAGGCTGTTTCCGTGCGGGCCACGGGCTGTCGCTGGTGGCGTTTGCCGCATAGTCGGACTCAAAAATGGGCACCAATTTTGGGAGTGCTCACACAAAAACCAGCCGGAGCAGTGAAAATCCGCTGCTCCAGCGCTTTCGACCAGCTCAGAAGATCGAGTCCGAGATCGTTCTTGCCGCGCCGAGCAGAATCGATCCTTCCGGCACGCCGTCATCGATCGGAATGGCCCTCCGGTTCGTTGCCGGCACTGGTTGGCCGACACCGGCGGTAACGATTACTGGTGTTTTGTTGGGCACACGGTCGTAGAGATCGATGATGTCCTGATTTATCAGGCGAACACAGCCGGATGATACCGATTTGCCTATCGAGTTCCACTCCGGCGAGCCGTGCAGTCGGTAAAGCGTGTCCTGGTTGCCCTGGAACAGATACAGCGCTCGCGCGCCGAGCGGATTGGTGAGCCCGCCGGGCTGGCCGCCATTGTCGGCGCTGTATTTTGCGAGCTCGGGCTGGCGGGCGATCATTTCGCCCGGCGGGGTCCATTTCGGCCATTTCTGCTTCCACTGGACGACGGCGTCTCCCGACCATTCGAAGCCGGCGCGACCCAGCCCAACACCATAACGGATGGCTTGTCCGCCGGGACGCACGAGATAGAGGTGGTGGCCGGCCGTATCGACGACGATGGTGCCAGGCTTCTCGCCGGTCGGATCGGGAACGATCTGGCGCAGGAATTGCGGGTCAATTTTCTCGAAGGGTATGCCCGGGAGGTCGAACCCGCCGTCGCTGACCGGGGCGTACATCGTTGCATAGTCCAGGAGCGGCGGCTCGACATTGGCTGGAAACGGCGGCTCGACCGGCCGCCGTGCCGTCGTGGTGCAGGCCGAAACCGCAATCGAGGCGGCGCCGAGCGCTGCGGCGTTGAGAAAGCCGCGGCGGCTCAGGCGACGGGATTCGATTTCGGTTGTGAACATGGTTGCCTTTTTTAAGTCTCAAGTCGAAACAAAACATGAATACGCTGACCGGTACGGCGCCAGCCCTATCAATGCCCGGCGCGATAGGCGGTTCCGATTCTGGCCTGAGGGTGGACAAACAAAGGCAAAGCTGTGACGGCACCATCGCTGTTGCGCCGGGGCAACAGGCCTAAAGCGCCGCGCGTCCATTTGGACGCGTAAGGACGCTTTAGCACTTTTACTTTGCGCATGATCCTTTCCAAGAATCGATTCCGATTTTTGGGGTCATGCGCTAAGCAGGTTCCGCAAAAGTGTCCCGCGGTTTTGCGACAAGAACCTGCGATAAGCAAAGACCTAAGCAGACGAAGCAAGCGAAGTCTGCTTAGCCTGCGGCCAGCAGGCCTTCGAGCGAGGGTAGGATCAGGGCCGGCGGAAAGTCCCGATATTCCTCGGGCTGGTTGGAGCGGTTGATCCAGACTGTCCGGAAGCCGAACTTGGTGGCGCCGGCGACGTCCCATCGGTTGGATGACTGAAAGGACACAGCATCCGGATAGAGGCGCCAGCCTGTGGTGACCATGTCGTAGACCGACGGGTCGGTCTTGAAGCGCTTGACGGCATCGACGGAATAGATGTCGTCCAGAACCTGGTCGAGCGCGGCGGACTTGACCGCCGCTTCCAGCATTTCAGGCGAGCCGTTGGAGAGGATCGCCAGTTTCGCGCCCGACGCCTTGAGCGCCTTGAGCACGGCCGGCACCTCCGGATAGCAGTCCAGCCGCCAATAGGCGTCGAGCAGCTTGGCTCTGAGCCCCTTGTCCGCGGAGGGAACCTTGCGCAGGGCGAAATCGAGCGCCTGTTCGGTGAGTTGCCAGAAATCGGCATAGGCGCCCATCAGCGTCCTCACCCAGGAGTATTCCAATTGCTTGGCGCGCCAGATCTCCGACAGGAGCTGGCCGTCCGGTCCGATCTGGTCGGCATGACGGCGTACGGCGGCATGCACGTCGAACAGCGTGCCGTAGGCGTCGAAAACGTAAGCCGCATGATGCATGGTGACAGTTTTGCGGCGCGGCAGGGCAAGGCGCAAGCACAGATTGCAATGCACATGCCGCTGGCCTCAACAAATCTCGGCCATGCCGGTTGACGGCAGACGCCAAAGCATCTTCCAATGGCGACACGGGACAGTTCTAAAAACGCGGAACCAAGCGATGACACTGGCGACTGCGGCGCAATCCGCGACATGGACCTTCGTGGATGGCGACTGGTATGAAGGCAACGTCGCCATTCTGGGGCCGCGCAGCCACGCCATGTGGCTCGGCACCAGCGTGTTCGACGGCGCCCGCTGGTTCGAGGGCGTCGCCCCCGACCTCGACCGCCATGCCGCAAGGGTCAACGCTTCGGCGATCGCGCTTGGTCTCAAGCCGTCCATGAGCACCGAAAAGATCGTCGGGCTGACCTGGGACGGGTTGAAGAAGTTCGACGGCAAGACGGCGGTTTACATAAGGCCGATGTACTGGGCCGAGCATGGCGGCTACATGGGCGTGCCGGCAGATCCGGCCTCGACCCGTTTCTGCCTTTGCCTCTACGAATCGCCGATGATCTCGCCGGCGGGCTTTTCGGTCACCGTCTCGCCGTTCAGGCGCCCGACCATCGAAACCATGCCGACCAACGCCAAGGCCGGCTGCCTCTATCCCAACAACGGCCGTGCCATCCTCGAAGCCAAGATGCGCGGCTTCGACAACGCCCTGGTGCTGGACATGCTGGGCAATGTCGCCGAGACCGGAACCTCGAACATTTTCCTGGTCAAGGACGGTCATGTCCTGACGCCGGCGCCGAACGGCACGTTCCTGTCCGGCATCACCCGCTCGCGGACGATGACGCTGCTTGGCGAGTATGGGTTCAAGACCACCGAGAAGACGCTGTCGGTGCGCGACTTCCTCGAAGCGGACGAGATCTTCTCGACGGGAAACCATTCGAAAGTCGTGCCGGTGACCCGCATCGAGGATCGCAATCTCCAGCCAGGCCCCGTGGCCAAGAAGGCGCGCGAACTCTATTGGGATTGGGCGCATTCGACTTCGGCCGGCTGACTGGCCAGGCGGCGTTGGCGCGCCAACGCCGCCTGGTTTCTCGTTCGATGCAGGTTCTTGTCGGAAAACCGTGTGACACTTTTCCGGAACCTGCTTAGAAGGGAACCGGCGCTTCATTCCGGAGTTGTTCCACATCAATCCAGACCTATGTTAGTCCGGTATCGACACCGGATTTTTTCCACGAGGAGTACGACCGATGGCTTTTGAATTGCCCGCCTTGCCCTATGACTATGAGGCCCTGCAGCCTTACATGTCGAAGGAGACGCTGGAGTACCATCACGACAAGCACCACAAGGCCTATGTCGACAACGGCAACAAGCTGGCTGCCGAAGCCGGCCTGGGTGATTTGTCGGTCGAGGACGTTGTAAAACAGTCCTTCGGCAAGAATGCCGGGCTCTTCAACAATGCCGCCCAGCACTACAACCACATCCATTTCTGGAAGTGGATGAAGAAGGGCGGCGGCGGCAACAAACTGCCGGGCGCGCTGCAAAAGGCATTCGACAGCGACCTTGGCGGCTACGACAAGTTCAAGGCGGATTTCATCGCCGCCGGAACAACCCAGTTCGGTTCGGGCTGGGCCTGGGTTTCGGTCAAGGACGGCAAGCTGGCGATCTCGAAGACGCCGAACGGCGAGAACCCGCTGGTCCATGGCGCGACGCCGATCCTGGGCGTCGATGTCTGGGAGCATTCCTATTACATCGACTATCGCAACGCCCGCCCGAAATATCTCGAAGCCTTCGTCGACAGTCTCATCGACTGGGACCATGTCCTCGAGCTCTACGAAAAGGCCTAGGCCGGTCCGATTTGCAGAAAAGCCCCGCCCCGGGGCTTTTCTTTTGGCTCAAGATCGGCCGCCCTTTTCCCAACACCAGAACGACTGTCGCAAAAATTCACACAAGCGTGAGGCGAATTTCCGGAATTTTTAAGCCACCTTTGCCGTTATCGATGCGTTGCGGAAATGCCTTCACCCCGAAACGTCTTCGCCATGGAGCCAGTTGAATGAGAAAGCTTATCCTCGCCATCTCGATGCTCGCCTTCGCCGGGTCAGCGGCACTTGCCGATCCGATCCTGGATCGGCAGGCCCTGATGAAGGAACGTGGCAAGATCGCCGGCGGATTGTCGAAAGTGGTCAAGGGCGAAAACCCTTTCGATGCCGCTGCCGTGATGACGTCGTTGCAGGCGCTTCAGGCTAATGCTGAGAAATTCGACGCCGAGGCTCTTTTCCCGGCGGGCAGCGAGACCGGCAACGACACCACGGCTGCTCCCAAGATCTGGCAAGACATGGCCGGCTTCAAGGCAACTCACGACAAGTATCTCGCCGACGTCAAGGCTGCGGTCGCCGCCGCCCCCGCGGACGTCGATGCCTTGAAGGTGCAGTTCAACACCATCGGCGGCGATTGCGGCACCTGCCATGAGACCTATCGGATAAAAAAGGACTGATAGCGGGCGATGCGCCTGCTGAAAAAACTTGTTGGCGCCGCCCTCGTTCTGGGCGGCGTCGGCGCGGTTGCTGGCTGGCTGTTGTCGGCGCCGGTCAAGCTCGACGCTGAGACCCTGGCGCAGCTCGGCTCCGGCGATGCGGCCAGGGGCAAGCGCATTTTCTACGCCGGCGGCTGCACGTCCTGTCATGCGAAGCCGGGCTCGCAAGGCGACGCCCGCCTTCAACTGGCCGGCGGTCTCCAACTCAAGACGCCGTTCGGCACCTTCGTGCCGCCAAACATTTCGCAGGATGCCACTGACGGCATCGGCGCCTGGTCGGTCGAGGACCTTGCCAACGCCATGCTGAAGGGCGTGTCGCCGACCGGCGAGCATTTTTACCCGGCGTTTCCCTATGCATCCTACGCGCGTATGAAGCCGGCCGACATTGCCGACCTCCATGCCTTCATGAAGACGCTCCCCGCCGTCGCCGGCAAGGCGCCCGCCAATTCGCTGGGGTTCCCGTTCAATATCCGTCGCGGCATCGGGCTGTGGAAACGTCTCTATTTGAATGACCAGCCGGTGGTGTCCTTCCCCGATGGCACGCCGGATCCGGTGATGGCCGGCCGCTACCTAGTCGAAGGGCCGGGCCATTGCGGCGAATGCCATACGCCGCGTGCCTTCACCGGCGGGACCAAGAAGAGCGAGTGGCTGGCGGGTGCTGCGGCCGCCGAGGGCAGCGGCATCGTGCCGAACATCACCTCGGGCGAAGGCGGGCTCAGTGACTGGTCGGAGGCCGACATCGCCTACTATCTCGAAACCGGCTTCACGCCGGATTTCGATTCCGTGGGCGGCGCCATGGTCGATGTGCAGAGAAACATGGCCGAGCTCACGTCTGAGGACCGGGCGGCGATATCAGCCTATCTGAAGGCCATACCGCCGCATCCCAACGGCTATCCGGCGCGCAAGCAGCCTTCGAGCTGAGCGCCGGGCGCCTCCGATCATGCGCCCAAGTCAAAGTGCTACAGCGTCCTCTACGCGTCCGAAAGGACGCTTGGCGCTGTGGGGGCAAGGTCAGCCTTGCCCGCCACCTTCAGCGCAAAGGCGTAGGTGAAAGCGATTTCCTCGAGCCTGGAGAACCGGCCCGACGCGCCGGCATGGCCAGAGTCCATGTTGATCTTGAACAGCACCGGATTGTCGCCGCTCTTGCGGTCGCGCAGCCGCGCCACCCATTTGGCCGGCTCCCAGTAGGTGACGCGCGGGTCGGTAAGGCCGGCAAGCGCCAGGATCGGCGGATAGTCGAGCGCTGCGACATTGTCATAAGGCGAGTAGGCGGCGATCGTCTGGTAGTCTTCCTCCGAAGCGATCGGATTGCCCCATTCAGGCCATTCCGGTGGCGTCAGCGGCAAGGTCGCGTCGAGCATGGTGGTGAGCACGTCGACGAACGGAACCTCGGCGACGATGCCGCCGAAGCATTCCGGCGCCTTGTTGGCGATCGCGCCCATCAGCATGCCGCCGGCCGAGCCGCCCTGAGCGACGATGCGGTCATGGGCCGTGTAGCGCTCGGCGACGAGGTGGTGTGCGACTGCGATGAAATCGGTGAACGTGTTCATCTTGTGCGCCCGCTTGCCGTCGTCATACCAGCCATAACCCTTGTCCTTGCCGCCGCGGACATGGGCTATGGCGTAGACGAAGCCGCGATCGACCAATGAAAGACAGTTGGTGTTGAACGCGGCCGGCACCGTGATGCCATAGGATCCATAACCGTAGAGCAGGCAAGGCGCTGTTCCGTCGAGTGGCGTTTCGCGGTGATGGATAAGCGAGACCGGCACCAGTTCGCCGTCGGCGGCGGGCGCCATCAGACGCCGCGTCACATAGTGGTCCGGGTCGTGACCGGACGGAACTTCCTGGGTCTTCAGCAGCACGCGCTCGCGGGTGCGCATGTTATAGTCGAAGACCTGCGCCGGCGTCGTCATCGACGAGTAGGAAAAGCGCATGATCTCGGTGTCGTATTCATACGATCCCGACAGGCCGAGCGAGAAGGCTTCCTCGTCGAAAGAGATAAGATGTTCCTCGCCGCTCTTGCGGTCGCGCACGACGATGCGCGGCAGGCCTTCCTTGCGTTCGAGCCTGACCATATGGTCCTTGAAGCCGATCACCGAGAGGATCAGCCGGCCCGCTTCGTGCGGCACCAGCTCCTGCCAGTTGGCGCGCGCCGGGTCGCTCGCCGGCGCCGTCATGATCTTGAAATCCTTGGCGCCGTCGGCATTGGTGAGAATGAAGAAGATGTCGCCGCCCTCTTCGAGGTCGTATTGCAGGCCGGTCTCGCGGGGCGAAACCAGCTTCGGTTCGGCGAACGGCCCGCTGGCGCTCATCAGTCGGTACTCCGAGGTCTCGTGATCGTTGATGCCGATCATGATCCATTCGTTGGAGCGCGTGCCGCCGACATTCATGAAGAAGCCGGGATCGGTTTCCTCATAGATCAGCCGGTCATTTTGCGGGTTGTCGCCAAGGGCATGGAACAGCACCTTGGAAGGGCGATGATTGGAATCGAGGCGGGTGTAGAAGAACCCGTCATTGCCGGCATTCCAAACGCCGCCGCCACCGGTATCCGGAATACGGTCCGCCAGATCGCTACCGCTGGCAAGATCGCGCACACGAAGCGTGAAGAACTCGGAGCCCTTGTCGTCGAATGCCCAAAGAAGCTTGCCGTGATCGGCCGAGTGGTCGACGCCACCGAGGCGGAAATAGGCCTTGCCCTCGGCCTCGAGGTCGCCATCGAGCAGGATCTGTTGGTCGCCGCCATCGCGTGGCATGCGGAAATAACGCGGCTGCTCGCCACCAAGCTTGAAGGATGACCCATAGGCATAGGGCCCATCCTTCATCGGCACGGAAGAATCGTCTTCCTTGATGCGGCCCTTCATCTCCTTGAAAAGCTGCTTCCGCAGTTGGGCGGTGTCGGCCATCAGCGCCGCCTGATAGGCGTTCTCGGCTTCGAGATGGGCGCGGATCCGGCTGTCGAGCAGGGACGGATCCCTGAACATCTCTTGCCAATTGTCGGCTCGCAGCCAGGCATAGTCGTCCGTCCGGGTTACCCCATGATGTATGTCGAAAACCGGTCGCTTCTCTGGCTGCGGTAGGCTGACAGCTGGAAATACTGGGGTTCTGGTCATTGCGCCTCGCTGTGGAAATTATTTGAACGGCGAATGAACACGCCGATCAGCGCGGGTTCAAGAGCCGGAACGTATGTTTCGCAGGGCTCCAGAAGATGAGCCGGAGGAGAGAGAAAGATGAAATTCCGTTTTCATGCTGCCGCGGCTCTCGCCGTCGCTTCGACAGTTTTGGTCTTTACCGGCCAGTCTCATGCAACCGTGTTCGCAGCTTGGCAAGTGACCAACGTGCCGTTTGGCGACACGCTCAACGTGCGCAAGTATCCGGAGGGGTCATCACAGAAGCAGGCCGCCTATCCCAACGGTGCCGTTTTGCAGATGACTGGGAAATGCACCGGCAGCACAAACCTGCTCGACATAGCCAATCAGCCAGCCTGGAAGCAGAAACAGAAGATCCGCTATCGCTGGTGCGAAGTCTGGCATGATCCGGCACGCAACGGCAATTTCGTCACCGGCTGGGTCTATGGAAAATACATCACCCCACATTGATGGATCGGTGCTTGTCCGCAGCGCTTGCTCGCAGACGGCAGAAACAAATCGCAACCTGTGGTTTCGCGGATTGTGAAAACAACCAGATAGCCTGCATCACAACCAAGCATAGCCAAGCATTGACATCCTTTTACTGGCCATCACGGATGTAACGGAAGCGTGACGCGGCGTCAGCCGTTGCTGGCCTGACCAGAAAATATCGAAAAGTTACAGAGTGCACGAAAGATTGAAGCTGGTCGTGGAATATTCGACTAACGTTGATGAATATAGCACAAGAAGCGAATTGACTTACTTGGTTCCCTGCCTCATTAGGATACCGCGACGCGAATCGCAGAGGCTCTTTCCTGCAAAAATTTCGCGCAATGCCCGACCTATCAAAAATAGGGCGCAGATAGAAACAACTCTCGTTGGGGCCATAAAGCCATGGATATTGTCGAAACACCTTCCAGAAATAGTGATGCGCTGATCGAATTGACGGCCGACGTCGTCGCCGCCTATGTCAGCAACAATCCGGTGCCGGTCGGCGAGCTGCCGAGCCTTATCGCCGATGTCCATGCTGCCCTCGGGCGCGTGGGCGGGGCCAGTGAACAACCTCCTGCCGATAAGCAGAAGCCGGCTGTAAACCCGAAACGCTCCGTCCATGACGACTACATCGTCTGTCTTGAAGACGGCAAGAAGTTCAAGTCGCTGAAGCGTCATTTGATGACCCACTACGGCCTGACGCCCGACGAGTACCGTGAAAAATGGAATCTGGACGCGAGCTATCCGATGGTTGCTCCCAACTATGCTGCTGCCCGCTCGCAGCTTGCCAAGAAGATGGGACTCGGTCGCAAGCGCAAGGGGCGCTGAAGCAGGCTCTCTTCCCAACCTGGGTCGAACAATCAACGGCGCCTCCGGGCGCCGTTTTGCTTTTTAGGGCATTGCTGGAGCAATCGATACGCGTCGTGCCAGATGCGGGGCTCTCCGCTGTGCGGGAACAATCGCGCGTTGTCCGTCCAGTCAGGCGGTCTGCCTCAAGGCGACCTCGGCGTCGCGCTTGATGCGCTTGACCATCGAACGAAGACCATTGGCGCGTTGCGGCGACAGGTGTTCGTCGAGGCCGAGTGCCTTCAGCGTGGCTTCCGCGTCGATCTTCTGGATCTCGCTGGCGGGACGTCTCGAAAACAGCGCCAGCATGATGGCGACGAGGCCGCGCACGATATGGGCGTCCGAATCACCGGCGAAGGTGACGACTGGGTCGGCGCCTGGCCCATAGTCAGTGGTCAGCCAGACCTGGCTGACGCAGCCGGGCACCTTGTTGGTGGGGTTGCGTTCCTCATCGGGAAACGGCGGCAGGGCCTCGCCCAGTTCGATTACGTAGCGATAGCGGTCTTCCCACTCGTCAAGCAGGGAGAAGTCGTCGCGGATCGTTTGGATCGTCGTGGTCATCACCCGGATATAGTCATCCGGCGGCGCCGCGTCACGGAAAAAGAGGAAAAACACCATGGGCGCCGAAAGGGCGGGCGACCTGCGGTGCAGCGACAGATACAGCTGAAAATAGCTCAGTTTTTTACCGGCAAGTCGACTTTCACCGGCAAGTCGACTTTCGCGGGCAAGACGACGGCCTCGGGCACGCTGCCGGTCGTCGTCGCCGTGTCGGGTTCGGCGGTCTTGTCGTCCAGCATGGCGGCCGCGATCTTGGCGGTCTCCCTGGCCCGGGCGGTGATCGTGTGCATTGCGGACTTGCCGGTCTCGCAGACGCCGGGCTTACGCTCGCATATGCCGGCAATATCGCCGACCGCTTCGCGTGCCGCAAACAAGGCCTGGATCGGCCCGACGCTTTGGTAGCCTGCCTCGTCGGAGCCGACATTCAGCGGCAGCGCCAGAAGCACCAGCGAGAACCAGAAAGCCATCCTTATCAGAAAGCCCATCTGTATGCCCTCTCATCCGTGACCGGATCATGCATTCGTGCGGCATGACCTCTTTTATGGATACGATAGTGGCATGGCCGCGCAAAGGACGGCTTGCCTGGACAGCGAAAATTTTTCTCAATTTTTAGGCAAATTCGAAACGAAGCATTTTGCAATGAATTTGCTTTAGATCCAGTGGATTTTCTTCACGTAAGGTTAACCATCCATCCAACTGTTTTCTATAGTTATTTGCCAGAAGCGCGGCGCGCCGATGGCGATTGTGGCAGGCGCAGGGACGGTCCGCCCGGATAACCCTCCATTTACTATGGCTGCAATTGCCCGGCTTTCGCCGTGCCGGCCTTCCAATATTTTGCCTCAGGCCGGGCATCGGTCGGCCCCACCTTATTCATTCCTTAAACGCTGGATGCGAGTTTCAGACCAACAAGAAGCGACCTGCGAAGCAGAGCTGTTCACGACCGGGTGCGAGTGCGTTGAGTTGAGTTCGATCAGGGCCAGATACGTTGAATTGCCCGGCGCGATGGCAGCCGGTTGCGAACGTATGGTTCATCCGTCGGTCCTCGGACAGAACGACCGTCGGCGCCAGCGCCGGTTTATCGGTGTCATGCTGGCCGCTCCGTTCTTCGCCGCGGGTGCAGCGGTCACGCTGGTCACCTCAGGCCTGGGCGCGGCGGTGACCATGGCCGCGATCTTTGCGACTTTCGGCCTTTGCTGGTTTACCGCCTTGCTGGTGGCGGCATCGGGCAGGATGGCGTTCGCCGGCCAGGCCGCCCTGGCGATGGGCAGTCTTGCTCTTGCCGCTGTCATTGCCGCGGCGGGAGGTCTGGCCTCGCCAGTCGCCATGCTTGTCGTGGCGCTGCCGTTCGAGGCCTGGTGGATCGGTGCGTCTCGTCGCGCTGCACTGTGGGGTTCCGTATCCGCATCTGTCGCTATCCTGCTGCAGTCTTTTGCCGGGTCTGTGTTCCCGTTCGGCGCGGCGGAAATCGCCGCGTGGCATTGGCTGCTGCCGCTGGCCTGGGCGCTCGCCCTCGTTCCGCGTATCGCGGCGCTTGGCGATCCGGCCGGCGCGCAGCCGGCGACCGACGATCGGCTCGAGACCGTCATCGACGCCGTTGTCCTGCGGGTCGGCAGGCATGGCGAGGTTCTGGATGCGTCGGCAAAGGCGCGCACGATCTTGAAGCTGCAGCCGGAACTGCTGTTCGGTACCGGCCTGTTCGATCGTATCCATCTGTCGGATCGCGTCGCATATCTCAGCGCCTTGGCCGACATGCGCGATGGCGCGCCAGCGCGCCGGCTCGATCTTCGCGTCCGGCTGCCGCAAAACGGCAACGGCCCGACGGCGGACAATTACCGGGCGTTTTCCCTTGAGCTGACGCGTGCGGAACAGCAGGAGGACGTCTTCACGTTCGTCCTGCGCGAAAACGACGAAGTCGCCGGATTGCGCGAAGAGCTTGCCGCTGCGAAAGAGGCGGCCGCGTCTGCCGAAGTTGCGAAAGGCCGGTTTCTGGCGGTTGTCAGCCACGAGCTTCGTACGCCGCTGAACGCCATCATCGGTTTTTCCGACATGCTGCTGCATGAAATGTTCGGTACCTTCAAGGATCCGCGCCAGAAGGAATATGTCGGCCTGGTCAAGGAGTCCGGCCAGCATCTGCTTGCCGTCGTCACTTCGATACTCGACGTGTCGAGGATCGAAGCCGGCGCCTATGCGACCGAGCCGGAACCGTTCCGCTTCGTGGAAGCGGTCGAAATGTGCCAGTCGATGATGCGCTTGCAGGCTGAGGCAAAGAACATCGACCTGCAGGCTCAGATCGCACCGGATGCAGGCGAGATAAACGCCGATCGTCGTGCCGTGCAGCAGATACTGATCAACCTCGTTTCCAACGCGATCAAGTTCACGCCCGATGGCGGCGATGTCGTCATCGGCGCCAAGCGGATCGGTTCGCGACTGCATTTCTGGGTCAGGGACACCGGCATCGGCATCGCCGAGGAAGATTTTGCCAATCTCGGCAAGCCGTTCATGCAGATCCAGAACGACTATACACGCCGCTTCGAGGGAACCGGGCTCGGTCTGTCGCTGGTGAAGGGCCTGGTGGCGCTGCACGAGGGCACGATGTCGATCGAAAGCATGCCGGGCGAGGGAACCACGGTAACGATCAGCTTGCCGGTGAACGGACCGAGGGGGCGTTCGACGGACAAGCCTGGCGTGCTGCCGATGCCAGCGACCAGAACGGAAGGGGAGACGAAAGGGGACAGGGATGGCTCGCTCCGCAAAACGGCCTAAGGCGGTGAAGCGCCGCGGCAACGCCTTCCAGGGTGGCGCGGTCGCGGTCGGCAGCCTGATTTCTCGCAATCCGGTTCTGGTCGGCGGTTCGACCGCCTTCCTGGTGACGTTGTTTTACGTTTCGGCGAACGCTCTCTGGTACCAGCCTTTTCCCCATGCCGGCGCGTTTTTCGCGACCAGGAGCATGGAGGGCTTTCCTCGAGCGGCCGCCATCGAACCTGAAACCACCATCAACATCGTGCGGCCGGGCCCGGCGCCGATCAAGAGCGATCCGGTGGTCGAGCAGGTCCAGAACATATTGAAGGGCCTCGATCTCTATACCGGCACGGTCGACGGGATTCCCGGCCCCGCCACGCGCAAGGCCATACAAGCCTATCAGCAGAAGGTCGGGCTCGATGCTTCCGGCGAGATCGACAGCGCTCTGCTCGATCAACTGGGCGCTACGCCAACCGCCTCAACGGCCGTGCCGCATCCGGCACCTCGCCCCGGCGACACGGCCGCCGTTCCCGCTTCCGCTTCGGCGCCGGCAAATGCGTCAGCGCCGGCACCAGACGCCCGCATCGTCAAGATCCAGGCCGGGTTGAAGGCATTCGGCAATGACGACATGCAGCTTGATGGCGTGGTGGGGGCACGCACCAAGGCGGCGATCAAGGAGTTCCAGTCGCTGTTCGGGCTGCCGGAGACCGGCGAACCCGACGAGGTCGTCTACGCCAAGATGCGCGAGATCGGCCTGACCAACTGATGTGATGATTGAGGCGCCCACGCGCCAACCGGCCGGGCAAAAACCGATTTCGGTTTTCGGGCCTTTGCTCTAAGTACCGTCCGATGTCGTCCAGAATCCTGCCATGCGCGTAACCACCGATCTGTGGGTATCGGCCCTGTTGCGCCGGGTTTTCGGCGCAGGCGGCTTTGCCGCCGTGGTCAAGCGCGGCGCGACCGAAGCTGGTGCCGTCTTCGTGCTGGCGCGTGGTCGCCTGGGCGAGGTTGCCTTGTTCGGGCCGGCGCCGCAGACGAGCTACGATTCAGCCAAGCCCGGCGACCGTTTCTTCAGCCTGCTTGGCGCCGGCGACGATGCCGCCGTCTTTGACGCGCGATTGGAAAAGGAGAAGAAATTCGATCCCGACATCTGGGTGGTCGAGATCGAGGCCGGCTCTGTTCCCGTCGAGGACCTTATTTCCGTCAAGTCGCTCTGACGATATGCAGGAAAACAAAGGCTTAGGACGTCAGCTTGAATCTCTTCAGAAGCGGCGCGCCTTAACGCTGGCGGCAGCATTGTCGCTGTCCGCTTTGCGGATGTCGGCGTTCGCCGCAGCGGGCCAGGTATTGTGAATGGCCTTCGACAGTGTCTCGGCTTTCCAGCCGCGTAACCTGTCCAGTGCAGCGTCGCGATGCAGCAATCGGTACCGGTCGAGGAAGATGCGGATGGCCTGCGGATGCGGAAACTCCGTGGGATAGACGGCGACGGTGATCAGGAATGCCCTGTCTTCACCGAGATCGAGCGCGCGCAGGGCAGCCAGCAGCGACGTGTAGTTCTGGTTCGCGGTGAGCGACCGCGCCGTTGAAAAATCGATTTCGAGCGCGTCGGCGAGTGCTGTCTGAAAGAATGCGGCGTTGCCGGTCAGCGCCGTCTCGCGCAGTTTGACATAGGTTTCGGTACAGGCGAGCGGACTGATGGTTGCGCCGCCGCTCTCCGCGTCGGCACGCATCATCGACCGTAGCCGGCGCCGCGCATTTTCGACGGCGGCACCAGGCGCCTGCTGCCTGTCGGGACCGGACACAACGACTTCAGCGGTTTCGGGCGCCGTCTGGGCGATCGCCTTCGGCTGCCGCACACTCACCAGCGTCGGCTTTTCAAGCGCCCTGATCAGGTGGGCTATGGTCGGGTTGAGATCCTTGCGGCGCGCGATGGCGCGCGCGTGGGGTAGGCCGTGACGTCCGATCAGCGCGATGAGGTCGATATCGCTGAGCGCTCGCGAGCGGATGAGCAGCGGGGCGGCGATGTCGACCGGCTCCTCGCAAAGCCGCCGGACCAGTGCGGCGGGCGCATATTCGCATTCGGAAAGGGCGGCGGCGACATAGCGGCGCGATTCGACCGACACATTGTCGAAAAGCGGAAGCGTCAGATCCTCAAGTTGCGCGATCTCCCGGCGCGAAGGACGGGTGAGCGAGCAGAACGCAGACACCGCGGCGCGGAAGAGCCTTTCGGCCTTCCCCGGTTCAGCCCGTATAGCGATTTGCCTGAAATCCGAAGATGACACGAAGGATACGCCTGCACTCGACACAATCTGGACCACGCGCGACCGGGACTATGTCGGTTTCGCATTTGCCTCGGGTCAGGACGCCCTGACCTCCAGACAAAGATCAAATTAGCGGCGATCCGTTAGCGTTCCGTTAACCTACTGCCTCCTTAATCAGATTGGAGGCGTTGCGTTGTGCTCCGGGGCAACCGAGAGGAATACGCGAACCATGGGCATGGTACTGTCTTTCGTGCCGCGAGCGGCGGCAACCAATCGAGCAGAACGAAACACCGGAACGCCGGCGGCGGTGATCATTTTCCCCGGCGTCCGCTACGAACAACGGCAGCTGACGGGCGAGGCGCGGCCAAGCGCCGGTCCGGACAAGCCAGGCTCGTCCGGGACGATGCCAGGCTCGTCACCGACGATGCCGGGCTCGTCGGGGACGCTGCCTGTTCCGCATCATTAGAGCGCCGCGCGTCCTGTTGGGTGCGCAAACGACGCGATGACTTTGAATTCGGTATAGGACGGCCGCCGCATATTCCGGTTGACGTCAGAAATCCTGCGGCTCGCAGGAGCCTTGCTCGAGAAACCGTGACACGACCGGCTTCCAGCTGTCGTCGGGCACGAAAGAGCGGATGACGAACATGCCTTCGTCGATGGGCGCCTCGACGAAGATCGCCCCTTGCAATTCCTCGGGAAGATCCTTGCGGATCTCGATCATCTGCGCCGGCGTCAGTACGATAGTGTCGAGACCCCTTCCGGTCGCACTGTGGTCGTTGAAGGAATAGATGTTGTGGCCGCTGCGGTCATAGACCGATACGGACCAGAACGGGACGTTTCCCGATGCCTTGACCCGCACCATCCCTTCGGACAGATCGAACCGGCAAGCCGCCGCATAAAACAGTGGATCGACGGACTTCACCACCGGCGCCCCGCCGGCCTCCGCGTCCAGCCTGGTCATCGTATAGAGGTCCGAGGCCATGGCCAGGCGCGACCAGGCATCGCGTTCGGAAAATTCCGGGACGAGCAGCAGCACGATGACGTGCACGATGCCGGCGCCAAGCAGGCCAAGCAGGATCGCGTGCAGCAGCTTACGCATTGCAGCCGACCTTCACGATCTGCGGCAGCGTGACATCCGAAAGACCCGTGCTGCTGGCGATAGGCGTGTCGTAGAATGTCAGCACGAAATACATCCGGCCGACGCCGTCGGAAAACAGCCAGTTGCCGGGCGCGGGACGGTTGCCGACGGAAATCACCACCGAATTGTCCGGCTGGCGCAGCACCTGGTAGGATTGAAGTGCCGCAGGCCTTGGCTTGCCGGTCTCGACCACCCCGAGCGACTGATCGGCGGCATAGAGGGTCCAGAACCGCGCCGTGGGGAATCCGCCTTCGATTTCATAGGCGCATTGGCGTTTCAACAGTTCGCCGCCGGAATCGCGTTCGGCGACAAAGGACAGGCCTTCTGCCTGCCCGAGTGCGAGGACACCCTCGCGCGCCACGCGGGCTTTCGAATAAGGGTCCGCCGCCTGCGTGCCGATATCGGGGAACGCCGTCCATTGGCCGATCCTGATCGCACCTATGCCATCCTGCGTCTTGAGAGCGTACCAGACGCTGCCGCTGCCGCCGCCGATGGCTATGGCAAGCGCGAGGAGCGTCAGGAATGCGTTCTTGAGCATGAAGAGCCGCGGAAAGAGGAGTGCCGCTCGGGGATATCGCGGGGCAGGGGGCGATGGCAAGCGGACCCTGTGGAATTGCCGGTGCGAGGATGGCCTGGCCCGTCGTGCCGGCATCAAAGCGCCGACAGGGTCTCCGGCGTCGCAGGTGTCTGGAGGACGGGCGCCGACTGGAACTGCTTGGTGATGTCCCTGAGCGCCCGCGTGGTTTGGCTGGACAGCACCGGCGGGCGCTCGGCGGCGCTGGTCGCAGCCTGCTCGGCATTCTTCTTTTCCGCTTCCTCGGCCTTGGCCGCGATCTTCTCGTCGACGAACGGATGATCGAGACCGGGGATCGGCTTGAGGTCGATATTCTGGTGCGCATAGACCATCAGCCGCTGCCACACCATCGCCGGCAGCGAGCCGCCGGTCATGTTGTTGGTCGGGGTGAAGTCGTCATTGCCGAGCCACACGGCAGCCGTGTAGTTTCCGGTGAAGCCGACATACCAGGCGTCGCGGTAAGACTGCGTGGTGCCGGTCTTGCCGGCCGAAACGATGTTGGGAAGGGCGGCGCGCCGTGCCGTGCCCATCACCGGCACCGCCGCCAGCACGGTGTTCATGGATTTCAGCGCCTGTTCCGACAGCACACGGTGCGGCGGCGGCGCATCCTTGGCGAAATCGTAAACCACCTCGCCGGTACGGGTGACGAGCTGGGTGATGCCATGCCGGGAGCCGACAAAGCCGTTCTGGGCGAACACGCTATAACCTGTCGCCTGGTCCATTACGGTCATGCCCGATGTGCCGAGCACCATCGTCTTGTGCGATTCGAGCGGCGATTCGACGCCCATGGCCTCCGCCATCGCCTTGATCGGCTTGATGCCGAGATAATTCTTGGCCAGCCGGACGGGTACGGTGTTGATCGATTTGGCGACCGCCGTGATCAGCGTGACATTGCCGGCCGATCCGCCATTGTAATTGTGAGGCGACCAGTTGCCCCAGGAGATCGGCCCGCCGGAAACGACGGAGTCCGGTGTGAAGCCATGCTCCATCGCCGTTGCATAGACGTAGGGTTTAAACGATGAGCCGCTCTGGCGCAGCGCCTTGGTGGCGCGGTTGAACTGGCTGGCACCGTAGTCGCGGCCGCCGACGATCGCCCTGACCGCGCCATTGGTTTCGATGACGACCATGGCACCTTCGGTGACGTTGTATTCCTTGCCGAACTGACGGAGATGAAACTCCATCGATTCTTCCGCCGCCTTCTGGATGTTGGCGTCGAAAGTGGTGTGAGCGACCAGCGAATGCTGGCCGGACTTCGCCGCGATCTTCTTGACCTCGTCGAATGCCCAGTCGAGGTAGTAATCCGGGCTCTTCTGCTCGCCGCGATCGACGATTTCGGCCGGATGCAGCCGCGCCTGCAGCACTTGGCCCTCGCTCATGAAGCCGGCGTCGACGAGATTGGACAGCACCACATTGGCCCGCGCCCTGGCAGCAGGCAGGTTGATGTGCGGCGCGTATTTGGTCGGCGCCTTGAACAGGCCGGCCAGCATCGCCGCTTCGGCGAGGTTTAGATCCTTGACGCTTTTGCCGAAATAGAAATCGGCGGCCGCTTCGATGCCGAAGGTGCCGCCGCCCATATAGACGCGATCGAGATAGAGCTGCAGGATCTCCTTCTTCGACAGATTGGCCTCGAGCCACAGCGACAGGAAGGCTTCCTTGATCTTGCGCTCCAATGTGCGTTCATTGGTCAGGAACAGGTTCTTGGCCAACTGCTGGGTGATGCTCGAGCCGCCCTGCACCACGGAATTCGCCCGCACATTCTCGAAGATCGCGCGCGAAAGGCCGAGCGCATCGATGCCGTGGTGATCGAAGAAACGGCGATCCTCCGTGGCCAGTACCGCTTTGATGACCTGGTCGGGCATCTCGTCGACTGGCACCGAGTCACGCTGGATGATGCCGCGCTGGCCGATCTCGTTGCCGTAGCGGTCGAGGAAGGTGACGGCGAAGTCGCCCTGGGCGCGCCAGTCACCTGCGGTTTCCTGGAAGGCCGGCAAGGCGAGCGCCAGCATGACGACGATGCCGCCGGCACCGAGCGTGAAGCCCTCGCTCAAAAGTTCGATGATGCCGCGGCGCCAGCCGGTGACGCGGAAACGCCGGAAAAAAATCGTGGCCGCTTCCCAGAACCGGCGCGCCTTGAAGCCGATGTCGTAGAGCGAGGAATCGAACCACGCATCGGCCGCGAGCAACCTTGCGGCGATCGGACCTCTTCTCTTGCGTGGTTCCAAAGGAGTGCCCATTCCAGGAATCCGGCTGCGGCGCCGCCGTGAACTGAAACTGCGTGCGGCAATTTCAGGGCAGCGCCCCAGCCAAGACTATTCGTCCATTTTTGCGTGGCCCACAAGGGCGAGGGGTGCGGTTTGTCGATCCGAGGGGCGATCCAAGGCCACGCCACCGCCTTGCGGCTCGGTTTGGCGTCCGATGTCACCGCGCGGCCATAAAGCGCAGAAAATGCGCCACGTCGGCTTCGCTGGGTTCCTGGCCGGTGAAACTGCGCAGATAGGCAGCGAGATGACTGACTCTTGCCTCGACTGGCTCCTTGAGGTCGAGCACATAATAGCCGATCTGCATGTAGTAGAGCACGCGGGCGCGGATGAAGGCGTCCTCTTCACCATAGCCGTGACGGCGATACATGTCGCGTATTGCGCCCAGGCGGTCATTGTCGGCCTGGTCAATGGCCCGGCGCACGTCGTCTGAGCGACGCGCCCATTCCCGGATGGCGAAGTCGAGCCGCGGATCGAACAGGCGCTCGTCCGCCCAGCATTCGAACACGTTCATGACGCCCATGATGATGCTCTCGGCCGGCCGCTGAGCGCGTTCGACAATCGCTTTGGTGTTAGTGTTGCGCCAATGGGCAAGCAACTGGTCGAGCAGATCCTGGCGGCTCTCGAAATACCAGTAGAAGCTTGAGCGCGAAACGCCGAGCTTCTGGCCGAGCGGCAGCACGCGCACGCTTTCGATGCCGTCTGAAATCATTGTCTTGAGTGCAAGATCGATCCAGTCCCAGCGCGTCACCTTGATGTTGCCGGGCGCCGGCTCGTCCTGCGGAGCAATCATGATCATGGCCGCACAATAGGCATGACGGGGGGTGCATACAACCGTACTAGACACATATGTACAGTGCAAGTATCCTGCCAACGAACTGGGCCGAGCGGCCGGCGCGCGTCATCGCGGCCTCGCTTACGATCCCCAAGGCAAGGCAATACGGCAATGAGGAGTATCCGCCATGGTCGATGACGCGGCACACAACCTCAGGCGCGAACGCCGGCGCGGACGAAGCGGCGAGGCCGGCAGCGAGACCAGCCGCCGGCCGGACTATCGTTCGCTGAAGAATCCGTTTCTGCCGCAGCCGATCTTTTCGGCCGATCAGGTCGCCGCGATCCACGACACGGCGCTGCGCGTGCTCGAGGAACTTGGCGTCAAGGTGCTGCTGCCTGAGGCGCGCGCTCGCTTCGCCCGCGCCGGTGCATCGGTCGACGAGGACAGCCAGATGGTGCGCATCGGTCGCGACATCGTTGCGGCGGCGCTGGCTTCGGCGCCGAAATCGATCCGGGCGCATGCCGGCGACCGTGCCCGCGACCTGACGCTCGAGCTCGGCTCGATGACGTTCCTGGCGGGATCAGGAGCGCCGAACGTCACCGATCTAGAGCGCGGCCGGCGGCCGGGAACGCTTGCCGCTTTCGAGGATCTCATCCGGCTGGTGCAGCATTTCGACGTGCTGCATATCCTCGGCCCCTGCATCGAACCGCAGGACGTCGATAACCGCTTGCGCCACTATGCCGTCAACCGCGCTCAGCTGACGCTGTCGGACAAATTGCCGTTCGTCTTCGCGCGCGGCACGCCGCAAGTCGAGGATGGGTTCGAGATGCTGCGGCTGGCGCGCGGCCTGTCCGAGGACGAATTCCATTCGGGCGCTCATTGCTACACCGTCATTAACACGAACTCGCCACGCCAGCTCGACATTCCGATGGCGCAAGGCATCATCGACTTTGCCAAGGCGGGGCAGGTGTTGGTCATCACGCCCTTCTGCCTGGCCGGCGCCATGGCGCCGATCACCGTTGCCGGCGCGCTGACCCTGCAGCACGCCGAGGCGCTGGCCGGGCTGACGCTGGCCCAGATCGTGCGACCGGGCGCGCCGGTCGTCTATGGCTCTTTCTCGTCCAATGTCGACATGAAATCCGGGGCGCCGGCCTTCGGCACGCCGGAGCACGTCAAGGCGACGCTCGGCGCTGGTCAGCTTGCGCGCTTCACCGGTCTGCCCTGGCGGTCTGGTGGCGGCAGCGCCGCCAACATTTCGGACGCGCAGGCAGCCCACGAAACGCAGTTCGCGCTGTGGGGCTCGGTGCTTGCTGGCGCCACGGTCTGCATCCATGCCGCGGGCTGGCTCGAAGGCGGCTTGAGCGTCTCCTTCGAGAAACTGATCACCGATATCGAGGCGCTGCAGACCATCGCCGAACTCTGCGCTGCGACGCCCGGCGACGAGAGCGCGATCGGCTTCGAGGCCATCGCCGAAGTGCAGCCGGGCGGGCACTTCTTTTCGGCCGGACATACCATGGCGCGCTACCGCACCGCGTTCTACGAGCCGCTGGTGGCCGACTGGTCGAATTTCGGCAACTGGACGCAGGCCGGGTCGAAAACCGCGACTGAGCGCGCCACCGGCATCTGGAAACGGCTGCTTGCCGACTTCCGGCCGCCGGCTTCCGCCGCTGCCACATCGGATGTCCTCGACGAGTTCATAGCCCGGCGCACCGAGCAGGGCGGCGCGGCACCGGTTTCGTGATGAGTTCAGCACGCTCGACCTTGAGGTAGAGCGCGACCAGCGCGCCGCTGTCGTCACGCGTGCTCGGCCCGACGGCGATCACTCACCTTCCTGCGGCTTTTCCTTGGCGCGTGACACTCGACTGGTAAGAGGGAAAAAATATTCATCGGCCATTTGAGACTATTGGGCAGTATTATTTCGCCGATCCATTTTATTGAGTTTGATCAATCAAAAATAGGTCAAAAATTGAAATTTGCGTTCCGAACTCCTATTTTAGGCAGGAAATTCAGGTCCTTCATCCTGGCAAAAGCGGAGATTTTATCGATGGCGGAAATCAGTCGGAATATCATGGAAAAAGCTGAAGCGCGCTTCATGGAAAAGAAGAAGAAAACCGCGGAGCGAAGCCAGGCAATGGCCGAATATGTTTCCGAGGCGAGGGCCAGGGACATCAAGACGGCAAGACTGCGGGCGTTGCGGCTGGCCAAGGAAGAGGCCGACCGCGCCGCGGAGGTGCTCAATCCCGTCGCTCCCAAGAAAAAGCGGGCGGCAATCAAAAAGGCGGGGGGCCGCTTGCCGGCGGTCAAGTCATGAGCCTGACATTTCCAAATGTAAGCCGAAGCTATGAGGAGGCGAGCAGACGGATCCGCTTCGTCGGCTATGACGGCATGTGCCAGATTTCTTTCTTTGTCGATGCAGACGCCATCTCGACGGCTCCGCCGGAGGCGGTGACAGCCGATGCCACATATCTCGCCGCCTTCGATTCGGCCGTCGGTCCCATACATGACGTCGCCAGGAAAGCTTATGCCCGAACCGGCAAGAACATGTATGTGCTGACCGCAGCCGATTTTCGATAAGTCCCGACCGTCCGCGCGGTTGGGGCACTGGAGATCCCGTGATCTGGCGCAAGAACTTCAACGCGGCTACGCTGCAGGCAGGAATCGCTGACGGCGCAAAAGGCCTGTTCAGCCGTGACGGGCGGGGGAGAGGACGATGACCGCGCCGGCTGCCGTGTTGCAGAAGGCCTTGTTCGAAGCGCTGAACGGCGACGGTTCCCTGTCAGCGGCGTTGGGCGGCGCAAAACTGTTCGACCACGCCCCGGAAAACGTCGCGTTTCCCTATGTGACTTTCGGCCGGACCAGCGTCTACGACTGGGCAACAGGCATGGAGAACGCCGCCGAGCAGCTTTTCACGCTGCATTTCTGGTCGAAGTCCGTGACCAGGAAAGAAATGCTCGATGTGATGGATCTGGTCAGCGCCCGCCTCCGGGATGCGGTGCTCTCGCTCGACGAGCATCACCACGTCAATCTCAAGCTCGAATTCACCGAAGCCCGTTACGACGAAGACCTTTCAGCCTATCACGGGCTGCTGCGCTTTCGCGCCGTGACGGAAGAAAACGACTGACGCGCTTTCAATATGGCTGCAAGACAGTCTAGACTGGGTTTGGGATGATTTTGCCGGGTTAGGGCGGCGAAATCATAAGGTCGGTTGTCTCGCGTTTCAGGGGGTGAGATAGGCATGGATTGCAGGCGTTCACTGTTCATTTCACGTTCAGCACCGATGCGTTAGAACGCTGATCATGAAAACGCTTCGCTCCCATTTCCGAACCGCGACACTGGCGCTCTGCGTTGCCGGTCTGTTCGCGTCGCAGGCGACGGCGGCCGACTGCTACGCGATCGGTCAGCAGGTTGCCCAGCAGAATGGCGGCACGCTGGCCAAGGCGTCGCAGTCGACGCGCGGTGGCCAGCCGGTCTGCGTCATCGTCGTGCTGGTCCCGGGCAAGGAAGGGCAGCGTCCGCGCCGTTCCGAGATCGTCGTTCCGCTGAACTGATCCCGGCCGTTTCCCAGGCCGCTGGAATCGGCCTATATCTGACACCGGACCCGACAACAGGCTTGACGCGTCAATAGGCCGAGCTCTTCAACAGGTAGTGATCCCGCATGCGCGTACTCGTTGTCGAAGATGACAAGGATCTCAACCGGCAGATATCGGAAGCGCTGGTCGATGCCGGCTATGTCGTCGACCGGGCCTTCGACGGCGAAGAGGGCCATTTCCTCGGCGACACCGAACCCTACGACGCCGTGGTGCTCGACATCGGCCTGCCGCAGATGGACGGCATCAGCGTGGTCGAGCGCTGGCGGCGCGGCGGCCGCAAGATGCCGGTTCTGATCCTGACGGCGCGTGATCGCTGGAGCGACAAGGTATCGGGCATCGACGCCGGCGCCGACGATTATGTCACCAAGCCGTTTCACATCGAAGAGGTGCTGGCCAGGGTCCGGGCGCTCATCCGGCGCGCGGCCGGCCATGCGTCGTCCGAGCTGACCTGCGGGCCGCTGCGGCTCGACACCAAGGCCTCCAAGGCCGATGTCGACGGCGTGCCGCTGAAGCTGACGTCGCACGAATTCCGCCTGCTTGCCTATCTGATGCACCATATGGGTGAGGTGGTGTCCCGGACCGAACTGGTCGAGCATCTCTACGATCAGGATTTCGACCGCGATTCCAACACAATCGAGGTCTTTGTCGGACGGCTTCGCAAGAAGATGGGCATCGACATGATAGAAACCGTTCGCGGCATGGGCTATCGGATGCGTGAGCCGGAGGCGTAAGGCGGAACCGCTCAAACAGACTGCAGGGACGCCGCTTTCGCGGTTCTGGCCGCGTTCGCTGGCGTTTCGGGTGATCGCCTTTTCCACGGTCTGGGCGATCCTTACCCTCGTCGTCATCTTCACCCTCATCACCACGCTGTATCGCCAGGCGAACGAGCGCGGTTTCGACAGCCTGTTGTCGGCGCATCTGTTCAACCTGATCGGCTCGGTCGGCGTGTCCGAAGGCGGTTCGCTGACCGGCGCTCCCGACCTTGGCGATCTCCGGTTCTCGGAGCCGAACTCCGGCTGGTACTGGTCGGTTGAACCTGCGTCGGAGGGCGTGCGCGGTGATCTGCACTCTTCCTCGATGACGAGGGCGATCCCCTCGCCAAGCGTCGCCGAGGTCCCGTTCAATGCCAGTTTCCAGCGCAGCTATGCGACGGAAGGTATCAATGGCGAGGAGCTGGAAGTGTTCGAGAGCGAATTCGTTCTCGACGCGAAAAATCGTGCGGCGCGCTTCCGTGTCATGGGCAACCAGACCGAGCTCGAACAGGAGATCGGCGCCTTCCAGCGTCGCCTGCTGACCTACCTGTCCCTGTTCGGCGTCGGCATGATCGCCATCAACGCCATTGCCATCCTGCTGGGCCTGCAGCCATTGCGCCGGGTCAGGAACGCCCTCGCCATGGTGCGTGAAGGAACCGCCCAAAGGCTCGACGGCCGTTTCCCGGCCGAGATCGAACCGCTCGCCAACGAGACCAACGCGCTGATCGAAAACAACAGGCGTATCGTCGAGCGCTCGCGCACGCAGGTCGGCAACCTCGCCCATTCGCTGAAGACGCCGCTGGCGGTGCTGATCAACGAGGGGCGGGCGCTTGGTGGCGCCAAGGGCAAGCTTATAGCCGAGCAGGCCGCCTCGATGCAGAAGCAGGTCGACCACTATCTGCAGCGCGCGCGCGTCGCGGCGCAACGTGACAGCGTCGTCTATCGTACCCCGGTGGCGCCGCTGGTCCAGCGCATGGTGCGGGTTCTGCAAAAACTCAACCCGCGGACCAATCTGTCGCTTTCGCTGCCGACAGTCGATATCGTCTTTGCCGGCGAACGCGAGGATCTGGAAGAATTGCTTGGGAATTTGCTCGACAACGCCGTGAAATGGGCAAAGAGCGCGGTCGCCGTGTCGGTGGCATCCGTCCCCGTCAACGAAGGCGCCGTCAATCTGTTCGAGATCAGCATCGAGGATGACGGCCCGGGCATTCCCGAAGACAAGGCACGCGAGGCGCTGAAGCGTGGACGGCGCCTCGACGAGACTAAACCGGGGACCGGACTTGGACTTGCCATTGTCGCCGACCTCGTCAACGAGTATGGAGGCGTTCTGGCTCTGGAACGGTCCGGCATGGGCGGATTGAAGGCGGTGGTTCGATTGCGGAGCCTCCAGTGACACTTTTTGCCCAATCGACAATTGATCGACGGTGCGTGATATGGCGGCATGTCGATTGGTCCCGGAGCCGTCGGCCGCGGCCAAATTTCCGACAAACATCGACACTATGGCCACGTCGACCTCCCCGATTGCGCGGCTCCCAACTCTAACTCAAGAAAATCGGTTGTTTGCATGAAGATTCGCGTCGCGCTCGTTTCCGCACTGCTGGCTGTTTCCGGCTGCACGACGCTGGGCAAGAGCCCGGGCGTCACAGTCGCGCCGCAGCCGGCCGCCACGCCGCCAAGCGGCGGCAAGATCGCGACGACAGTCATTTCCGCCATGGGCGGCGGCCTCGTCAGCGGATCGATTGGTACCGGCTTGAGCGATCCCGAGAAGCGCAAGGCGCTGGAGGCGGAATACAAGGCGCTCGAATACACGACGAGCGGCCAGAAGGTGACGTGGAAGGGCGATCGGTCGGCGCATTACGGTGAAGTCGTGCCTGCCCAGCCCTATCGTGTCGGCTCGCAGGACTGCCGGCAATACACCCATACGGTCTTTACCGGCGCCGCCGGCGCCACCGCGCGCGGTACCGCTTGCCGCAACGCCGATGGCAGCTGGACGCCGCTGACCTGATAACCGGCGGGATATCGACCTCGGTCCCTTGATATTGATCAAGGACATTCGACGCGCCTGCCGTCAAAGCGTCGCAGGATGCCTGTGTTGGCAGGGCAGGGCTCTGCCGTTATTGGAAGAAGCATGCTGTTCTGGGTCATAGCTGCCGTTCTCACGCTGGGTGCAAGCCTGGCGGTTCTGCTGCCGCTGGCCGGCGGCCCGAAGGGTGGCTCGGCGAGCAGCGACCATGACCTTGAAGTCTATCGCGACCAGCTGTCCGAGCTTGACCGCGACGTCGCGCGCGGCTTGATCCAGCCGGCGGAGGCCGAAGAGGCGCGTGCCGAAATCGCCCGCCGCATCCTTCGCCTGGACAATGCCAGGGCCGGGGTCGATCCGGCCGACAAGGCAGCGGCGCGGCAGCCGTCGATGGCGACCAGGCTGGTTGCGACGGCTGCGGTCCTGGCGGTCCCCCTGGTCAGTTGGGGGTTGTACAGCCAGCTCGGCTCGCCTGACCTGCCGTCGCAGCCGCTCAGCGAGCGACTGGCGAAGAATCCCGCCGACAGTTCGGTGGACGAGCTGGTGGCGCGCGCCGAGGCCCACCTAGCCGCCAATCCGGCCGATGGCAGGGGATGGGACGTTCTGGCCCCGGTCTATCTGCGCATGCAGCGGTTCTCCGACGCGGTGACGGCCTATCGCAACGCCATTCGCCTCGACGGCGACAGCGCCGCCCGTCAGGCCGGCCTCGGCGAGGCGATCGCCTCCGCCGCGGGCGGCATTGTTTCGGCCGACGCTCAGGCCGCTTTCGAGGCGGCCTTGAAGCTCGATCCGGCAAATCCGAAGGCCAGCTTTTATCTCGCGATGGGCATGGCGCAGGAAGGCCGCATCGAGAAGGCGACAGCGGCCTGGCAGAAAATGCTTGGCGCCTTGCCGCAGGACTCAGCCTGGCGCGGCGCCGTCGAGCAGGCACTGGCCGAAGCCGCCAGGCGCAGCGTCGCTTCGCGAGAGCCTGCGAAAGGCCCGGCCGCCGGGGATGTCGATGCCGCCGCGTCGATGTCGCCGCAGGACAGGGAAGCGATGATCAACACCATGGTTGCGGGACTTGATGAAAAACTTCGGCAAAACCCGCGCGATGCGGAAGGATGGATGCAGCTTATTCGTTCCTATGTGGTGCTGGGCAAGGCCGATCAGGCACGCGACGCGCTCAATCGCGGTATCGCCGTTTTTGGCTCCGATAGTGACGAAGCGAAGAAATTCACCGCCTTCGCCGTCTCGCTTGGCCTGACGGCGACGGAGTAGGAAATGACGCGCAAGCAGAAAAGACTGTCGGTGATCGCCGGAGGGTTGGCCTTTCTCGGTGCCGCAACCGGTCTGACCTTCTACGCGCTCGGCCAGAAGGCGTCCTATTTCTACATGCCCGCCGATCTGACCACCGCCAGCCTGCAGCCCGGGCAGCGCATCAGACTCGGCGGCCTCGTCGAAAAGGGCACGATCGAGCGCGGCCAGGGGGCCACTGTCGCCTTTTCGGTCACCGACAACCAGAAGCAGGTCAAGGTCACCTACACCGGCATTCTTCCCGACCTTTTCCGTGAGGAGCAGGGCGTCATCACTGAAGGCGCGTTTGGCCCGGACGGCGTCTTCGTCGCCGACAGCGTGCTGGCCAAGCACGACGAGAACTACATGCCAAAGGAGGTGGCTGAAGGCCTCAAGTCCAAGGGCGTGTGGCAGGAGAGCAAGAGTGACTAAGCAGGTTCCACAAAAGCCTGCCCTCGGGCTTGACCCGAGGGTGTCCACGGTTTTGCGGCGAGGACCTGTGGCAAAACAAAAACCTGGGTATGGCCACAATGGTTGAAACCGGACATTTCGCCCTGGTCCTGGCGTTCGCGCTGGCGTTGGTGCAGACGCTGGTGCCGTTCTTCGGCGCACGGATGAACAACCGCAAGATGATGGCCGTCGGCGGTCCGGTCGCGGTGACCGGCTTTGCCTTGACCGCTCTGTCCTTTGCGGCGCTGACGATAGCCTATGCGACGTCCGATTTTTCGGTGGCCAACGTCTGGGAGAATTCGCATTCGGCGCAGCCGCTGATTTACAAGATCACCGGCACCTGGGGCAATCACGAGGGCTCGATGCTGCTCTGGGTGCTGATCCTGACCTTCTTCGGCGCGCTCGTCGCTGCTTTCGGCAGCAATCTTCCCGCGACGCTTCGAGCCAATGTGCTGGCCGTGCAAGGGGCGATCGGCGCCACCTTCTTCCTGTTCATCCTGGCGACGTCCAACCCGTTTGCCAGGCTCAATCCGGCGCCGATCGAAGGCCGCGATCTCAATCCGATCCTGCAGGATCTCGGCCTCGCCATCCATCCGCCGCTGCTCTATCTCGGCTATGTCGGCTTTTCGATCTGCTTTTCCTTCTCGGTCGCGGCCCTCATCGAAGGCCGCATCGATGCGTCCTGGGCGCGCTGGGTGCGGCCATGGACGCTGGTCGCCTGGATGTTCCTGACCGGCGGCATCGCCATGGGCTCCTACTGGGCCTATTACGAGCTCGGCTGGGGTGGTTTCTGGTTCTGGGACCCGGTCGAGAACGCCTCCTTCATGCCATGGCTGGCGGGCACGGCGCTGCTCCATTCGGCGATCGTGATGGAAAAGCGCTCGGCCCTGAAGATCTGGACGCTGTTGCTGGCGATCCTGACCTTCTCGCTGTCGCTGCTCGGCACCTTCCTGGTGCGCTCCGGCGTGCTGACCTCCGTCCACGCCTTCGCCACCGATCCGACGCGCGGTGTGTTCATTCTCTGCATCCTGACGCTGTTCATCGGCGGATCGTTGGCGTTGTTCGCCGTTCGCGCCTCGAGGTTGACGGCCGGCGGCTTGTTTCATCCGATTTCGCGCGAAGGGGCGCTGGTTCTCAACAACCTGTTCCTGACCACGGCCACTGCCACCGTGCTGATCGGCACGCTGTATCCGCTGGTGGTCGAGGCCGTTTCAGCCGACAAGATTTCGGTCGGCGCGCCGTTCTTCAACCTGACATTCGGCCCGCTGATGGTGCCGCTTCTGGCCATGGTTCCGTTCGGGCCGCTGCTGGCCTGGAAGCGCGGCGATATTCTCGCCGTCGCCCAGCGCCTGATGACGGCCTTCGCCGTAGCGCTTCTGGCCGTGCTGGTGACAGCCTTGTTCATCGACGGCGCGTCGGTGTTCGCCGCACTTGGCGTCGGCCTGGCCGTCTGGCTGATCTGCGGCGCGCTCACCGATATTGCCGTCAAGTCCGGCTTTGGCACTGTCGCGCCCGGCACCATGCTCAGGCGCTTCGCCGGCCTGCCGCGTTCGGTTTTCGGCACCGCGCTCGCCCATCTCGGCCTCGGGCTGACGACGCTGGGCATCGTCGGCACGCTTTGCTTCGGCACCGAGAAGATACTGTCGATGCATGCGGGCGAGGACGTACAACTGTCCGGCCACACGCTGCGTTTCGAAGGGCTCTATCCGGCCCAGGGGCCTAATTACAGCGAGGATCGCGGCCGCTTCGCCCTGCTCGGCGCCGATGGAAGCACATCAGCTGTAATCACCTCGGCCAAGCGCTCCTATCCGGCCCGACAGATGACGACGACCGAGTCCGGTATCAAGACGATTGGGTTCAGCCAGCTCTACCTCTCGCTCGGCGACGAGGGGACCGACGGCTCCGTCGTGGTGCGGCTGTGGTGGAAGCCGCTGGTGACGCTGATCTGGGGTGGCGGTCTTGTTATGATGGCAGGTGCCGCGATGTCGCTCATGGACCGGCGCCTGCGCGTCGGAGCACCGTCCCGCCGCCGCAAGCCGTCGGGCGCTGTGCCTTCCGCGAGCCTGCCATGACCGCAAGATTTTCGCTGGCCTCGCTGATCCTGCTGCTGACGCTGTTGTTTGCCGGCGCCGCACTCGCGGTGAAGCCCGATGAGGTTCTGGCCGACCCGGCGCTCGAGGCGCGGGCGCGGACGCTTTCGGAGGAGCTGCGCTGCATGGTTTGCCAGAACCAGTCGATCGACGAATCCGATGCCGACCTTGCCCGCGACCTGCGGGTGCTGGTGCGGCAGCGCCTCGTCGCCGGCGACACCGACCGGCAGGTGATCGACTACATCGTTTCCCGCTATGGCGAGTTCGTGCTGTTGAAGCCGCGCTTCAGCCTGCGCAATGCGTTGCTGTGGGGCACGCCGGTCCTTCTGCTCGTTGCCGGCGGGATTTTCATCGTGCTGGCCGCCCGGTCGCGCCGTGCGACGGCAACCAACGCGTTGACCGCCGAGGAGCAGGCGGCGCTGGACAAGATGCTGGGTGACTAACGCATCGGCCCGAAAATCGGAATCGATTTTCGGAAAGCACGATGCGCAGATTCAAGGTGTTAGAGCGTACTTTGTGCGTCCAAATGGACGCACGTCGCTCTAATTCGGCCATTCCTCCGGCGGCCAGTCCCGCGACGTGTGAATGACGTGCAAGATAACGACGCTCTCACGGCCGGCGATCGGCCCCAACTGATAGGCAATGATGTAGGGCAGGCGGCTGATGGGCTGCTCATAGGTGCCTGTTATCCGGCCAGGCCGGCCAGTCGCCATGTCGCCAAGACGCTGGCCCGCTTCGCGAATGCGATCGGCGAGACGTCTGGCGGCGGCAGGATTGTCCCGCGCGATAAAGGTGACCTGCTGTTTGATGTCGTCCAGTGCTTCTCGCGACCAGGTGACAAACCGCTTCACGCCTTGCCTGCGCGCTTGGCTTCTGCCGCTTCGATTATGGCGTCGATTTCCGCCATGGCTTCGTCGTGGGGCACGACACGGCCTGCCGCCGCGTCGGCCACGCCGCGTTTGATACCTTCGAAGATCTCAAGCTCGCGATCGACATAGGCCGAAACCGCCTCAGCCGCGAGGAAGGATTTGCTGCGCCGGGTGGCGGCGGCGATCCGCTCAAGCTTCAGCTTGGTCTCGGACGAAACCCGAATTGTCATGGTCGTGCTTGCTGTCATGGTGAAAGCCTTGTGCTGAACTGTGTACAACATAGGACAGCAGGCGGGCGCAACCAAGGGATTGTGTGCCCTTGCCGCCGCAAACATTACCAAAGTTTCATGCACCGGAAATGGCGCCGTAATGTGCGCCCCTCTATTTCTCATGGCCGAGGATGCCGACCGAAGCGCATCCCTCTTGAAAGAGGATACGAGACCCATGAACATTGCCCCCAATTCATATCCCCGCACCCGCAAACGCCTGATGGCTGCCGCCGCTTCAATGGCCGTTGCCGGCGCGATCGGCTTCGGCGCGGTTGCCACCGGGACAGTCCCGGTCCTGGCGGAGGCCGTGCGTGTCGAGGCGCCGCAGGTCCCGAGCTTCGCCGATGTGGTCGAGCGCGTTTCGCCGGCTGTCGTCAGTGTCCGTGTCAAAGCCAAGATCGAATCGACCGCCGACGACGGCTCCGACCAGCCCGACGGTTTCGGTAATCTTCCCGACGATCCGCAATTGCGGCGCTTCTTCAGGGAGTTCCGTGGCTTTGGCGATCAGGATCGCCAGGATGGGATGCGGCGTTTCGGACGCCGTGACCACCAAAACCGCCAGCCGCGGCCGGTGGCGCAAGGATCCGGTTTCTTCATTTCCGAGGATGGCTACATCGTCACCAACAACCACGTCGTCGGAGAAGGCTCGTCATTCACCGTGGTGATGCATGACGGGAAGGAACTTGACGCCAAGCTGGTCGGCACCGATCCGCGCACCGATCTCGCCGTGCTCAAGGTCGAAGGCGACGGCAAGTTCACCTATGTCGACTTCGCCGATGATTCCAAGGTTCGCGTTGGCGACTGGGTCGTGGCCGTCGGCAATCCGTTCGGCCTCGGCGGCACGGTCACCGCCGGCATCGTCTCGGCCCGTGGCCGCGATATCGGCGCCGGCCCCTATGACGATTTCATCCAGATCGATGCGTCGGTGAACCGCGGCAGTTCGGGCGGCCCGACCTTCAATCTCAACGGCCAGGTCGTCGGCATCAACACCGCGATCTTCTCGCCGTCCGGCGGCAACGTCGGCATTGCCTTCGACATTCCTGCCTCGACGGCAAAGCAGGTTGTGCAGGATCTGATGAAGAATGGCACTGTCCAGCGCGGCTGGCTTGGCGTCGAGATCCAGCCCGTCACCTCTGAAATCGCCGAATCGCTCGGGCTGAAGTCCGACAAGGGTGCGCTCGTTTCCAGCGCCCAGGACGATGGCCCCGGCAAGAAGGCCGGCATATCATCTGGTGACGTGATCACCCAGGTGGACGGCAAGGATGTCGCTTCGCCGAAGGAACTCGCCCGTCTGATCGGCGCCTACCAGCCCGGCAAGCCGGTCGACGTCACGCTCTGGCGTGATGGCAAGAGTGAAACCGTCAAGGTCGATCTCGGCACGCTGCCCTCGAGCGACAAGCAGGCCTCGGCCGAGCAACAGCCTTCCGTTCCGCCAGCGGCCGATACGCTGGCTGATCTCGGCCTCACCGTCACCAGGTCCGACGATGGCAAGGGGCTGGTGGTAACCGATGTCGACCCCGACAGCGATGCCGCCGATCGCGGCATCCAGCCCGGCGACATCATCACCTCGGTCAATTCGACTGAGGTCAATGGCACCGACGACGTCGCCAGGGCCATGGCCGACGCCGTGAAGTCCGGCCGCAAGGCGGTGCTGATGCAGATCAGCCGCGACGACAGCAACCGCTTCGTCGCGCTGCCTGTCGCCAAGGGCTGACGTCCCAGACTTTTCCGGTGCGGTGGTTTCAAACACCCCCGGGGCCGCCGCATGGGAAAGCACGGGCCGGAACAGGTTAGTCAGTCATCCTGTTCCGCTCCTGCGGCAGCGGGCTCCCATCGCCCGCTGCCGCTCGACAGAGCATGTCGCCCAAAAGTGTGCAGCGGTTTTGGGAGAACGACATGCTCAAATAAAGAGGCATGTCGCCCAAAAGCTTGCCCCCGGGCTTGATCCGAGGGTGCCGGTGGCTTTGGGGCAACGACATTCCAAAACAAAGACTTACTGCGTATCCTTGAATCACTTTGTTCGCGATACGCCCTGGTGAAGGCCACGAAGCATATGCCGGCCACTCAATCTTCCAGCGAAATCGCGTATAACGGCTCCATGAAGATTCTCGTCATAGAAGACGATCGCGAAGCGGCCGACTATCTCCAGAAAGCCTTCACCGAGGCTGGCCACACGGCGCATGTCGCCGGCGACGGCGAAACCGGCTTCGCACTCGCCGATGCTGGCGATTATGACGTGATGGTCGTCGACCGCATGATGCCGCGCCGCGATGGCCTGTCGGTCATCGCCGGTCTGCGCTCCAGGGGCAACACGACGCCGGTGCTGATCCTTTCGGCGCTCGGCGAAGTCGACGATCGGGTCACCGGCTTGCGCGCCGGTGGCGACGATTATCTGACCAAGCCCTATGCCTTCTCCGAGCTCTTGGCCCGAGTCGAGGTGCTGAACCGCCGCGCCAGCGCCAGGGAAGCCGAAACCGTCTACCGGGTCGGCGATCTCGAACTCGACAGGCTCTCCCATTCGGTGCGGCGCGCGGGGCGCGAGATCACACTGCAGCCGCGCGAGTTCCGCCTGCTCGAATATCTGATGCGCCATGCCGGCCAGGTGGTGACGCGCACCATGCTGCTGGAAAATGTCTGGGACTACCATTTCGATCCGCAGACCAACGTCATCGACGTTCACGTCTCGCGGCTGCGCGGCAAGATCGAGAAGGGTTTCGACAAGCCGATCCTGCACACGGTTCGCGGCGCCGGCTATATGCTCAAGAGCGGGTAGCATGGCTCTTTCCGTGCCGGCCATCATGAGGACGACGGCAGCGCGGCTTTCGGCGCTCTATCTCCTGCTGTTCGCCATCTGCGCGGTGCTGCTAGTCTTGTACATGACCTCGCTGTCGGCGCGCATGCTGACCGCGCAGACGCAGGAGACCATCAACGACGAAGTGCTCGGTCTCGCCCGGGCCTATCAGCGCGGCGGCCTGCCGGTGCTGGTACGTGTGGTCGAACAGCGCTCCCGCCAGCCGGGAGCCAATCTCTACCTGATCGCCGACGTCAACGGCCAGATCCTGACCGGAAACGTGCAAAGCCTGGAGCCGGGCGTTCTCGAGGCGGAGGGCTGGACCACTCGTCCGTTCTCCTACCGGCGTTTCGGCGAGGGCGAGCTCGAGCGGCAACGTAACCCGGCGTCCGATCAGAACGAAATGCAATCCAGCGAGAGCGAAGTGCAGGCGGAAGGCGAGAAGGGCCATAACGCCATTGCACTGGTGCTGCGCCTGCCGAACCAGATGATCATGCTGGTCGGTCGCGACCTCGGCGAGCCGGAACGGTTCCGCGCCGTCATCCGCCGCGCCCTGATGCTGGCGCTGGGCATGATGGGCCTTGGCGGGCTTCTGATCTGGTTCTTTGTCGGACGCGCGGCGCTGAAGCGCATCGATTCGGTGTCGGAGGCCAGCCGCCGCATCATGGGCGGTGACCTTTCCGGCCGGCTGCCGGTCACCGGGGCAGGCGACGAGTTCGACCGGCTCTCCGAAAACCTCAACTCCATGCTGGCCAGGATCGCGACGCTCAACGAAGGGCTGAAGCAGGTCTCCGACAACATCGCCCACGATTTGAAGACACCGCTGACCAGGCTGCGCAACCGTGCCGAGGCGACGCTTTCCGGCAAGCACAAGACCATCGACTACCGGCAGGCGTTGGAGGGGACCATCGCCGAATCCGACCAGTTGATAAAGACCTTCAACGCCATCCTGATGATTTCCAGGCTGGAGGCGGGCTATTCTTCCGAAAGCACCAACCGCGTCGATCTGGCTGCGTCGGTGCGCGATGTCGTCGAGCTCTACGAGCCGGTAGCGGAGGAGGCTGACGTGACACTCGAGAACTCGGTGCAGGATGCCTTCGTCGTCGAAGGCAATCGCGAGTTGATCGGCCAGGCACTGTCGAACATCGTCGACAACGCCATCAAATATTCAACCGACTCGACGGCCAAACCGACGGTGCGCGTGGCGCTCGATCGCGTTGGCAGGGAAGTGAGGCTTTCCGTCTCGGACAACGGCCAGGGCATTCCCGACGATGCCGACCGCGCCAGGGCGACCGAACGTTTCGTGCGGCTGGAAAAAAGCCGCTCGCAGCCGGGTTCCGGCCTGGGTCTCAGCCTCGCCAAGGCGATCATGAAGTTCCATAACGGGCGGCTTGATCTTCTGCCCGGCGATCCCGGATTGTCCGTGGTCATGAGTTTTCCCGAACCGGGGGATCACTGATGGCGGTCAAGGCGGCTGCGGAACGGGCCGAAACCAACTGGCTCTTGAAGCCGAAGGCAAAGCTCCTTCCTTTGGATCAGAGCCGAGCCCGGCGGGAATTGTCGGAGATTGCTTCCGCCGCGCAGGAAGAGGGGCTTACCCGGTTGGCGAAATTTCTGGCCGGCAAGGGCGTTGTCCAGGACTTCCTCGCTGCAATATTCGACCTGTCGCCATTCCTGCGCGACACGGTGCGCCGCCGCCCGTGGATCCTCGATGCGCTTTTCGATGAGACCGTCGAGGCCCGGCTGATTGCGATCGGCGCGGCGATCGACAAGGCCGCGCGGGCGGAAGCCATCTCTGAAAGCATCCTGATGATGGAACTGCGGCAATGGAAAGCGGAAGCGCATGTCCTGATCGCGCTGGCCGATCTTGCAGGCGAGGCTGAGACCGCCGTCACGGTACGGCGGCTGAGCGATCTTGCCGACGCCTGCACCCGTGCTGCCGTCGACTTCCTGCTTCGCGACGCGCACGGGCAAGGCAAACTCAAACTGCCGCACCCCGAGGATCCGGCGCGCCAGTCGGGCTGGATCCTGCTCGGCATGGGCAAGCTTGGCGCGCATGAGCTGAACTTTTCCTCTGACATCGACCTTGTCGTTTTCTTCGATCCGCAAGCGCCCGCCGTCGTCGATCCGCTCGATGCGACGGAGCTGTTTTCGCGCCTGACGCGCCGGCTGGCCCGCATTCTCCAGGACCGCACCGAACACGGCTATGTCTTCCGCACCGACCTCAGGCTTCGTCCCGATCCCGGTTCGACGCCGCTGGCGATCCCGGTCGAGGCCGCACTCACCTACTACGAGGCGCGCGGCCAGAACTGGGAGCGCGCCGCCATGATCAAGGCGCGTCCGGTGGCCGGCGATCTCGTGGCCGGTGCTGCGTTCCTGAAGGACCTCCAGCCCTATATCTGGCGCAAATACATGGACTACGCAGCGATTGCCGACGTTCATTCGATCAAGCGCCAGATCCACGCCCACAAGGGCCATGGCGAGGTCGCGGTGAAGGGCCACAACGTCAAGCTCGGCCGCGGCGGCATTCGCGAGATCGAATTTTTCGTCCAGACGCAGCAGCTCATCGCCGGCGGCCGCTTCCCCGAGTTGCGCGGCCGCGAGACCGTGCCGGTGCTTGACCAGCTTGCGGCGCGCGGCTGGATCACGACCGAAGCGCGCGATGCGCTCGCCCGGCAATACTGGTTCCTGCGCCGCGTCGAGCATGCCGTCCAGATGGTCGCCGACGAGCAGATCCATGTACTGCCGGAAGATGATGAAGGGCTCGAACGCATTGCCCGTATGCTGGGTTTTGCCGATGCGGCGAGCTTTGCCGAGGCGTTCCGCGCCGCGCTCCATCAGGTCGAACGCCATTACGCGGCGCTTTTCGAAACCGCGCCCGAGCTTTCGGCGGGCATCGGCAATCTGGTCTTTACCGGCGATGTCGATGATCCCGATACGTTGCAGACCTTGCGGGGACTCGGCTTCCAGCGAGCGAGCGACATCTGCCGCGTCATCCGCGGCTGGCATTTCGGCCGTTATCGCGTCACCCGGTCGGCAGAAGCGCGCGAGCGGTTGACCGAACTGACGCCGGCATTGCTGCAATCCTTCGGCCAGACGCGCCGGGCGGACGAGGCACTGATACGCTTCGACGAGTTCCTCGCCGGCCTGCCCGCCGGCATCCAGCTGTTCTCGCTGCTCCAGTCCAATCCAGCTCTGCTGAAGCTGCTGGCGACGATCATGGGCGCGGCCCCCCGGCTGGCCGCCATCATCACGCGCCGGCCGCACGTGTTCGATGGTCTGCTCGATCCGGCCCTTTTGACCGAACTTCCCGACCGCGCCTATCTGTCGGCGCGTCTTGCCGCCTTCCTTGAAGGCGACAGGGCCTATGAGGACGTGCTCGACCGCTTGCGCATCTTTGCATCCGAGCAAAAATTCCTGATCGGCGTCAGGCTGCTTGCCGGCTCGATCGATCCGGCCCGCGCCGGCCGTGCCTTTTCCGATCTGGCCGATCTGACCATCGATGCGGCGCTGCAGGCGGTCATCGCCGAGTTCTCGGCGCGCCATGGCCGCATCGCCGGCGGCAAGGTTGCGCTGCTTGGCATGGGCAAGCTCGGCAGCCGCGAATTGACGGCCGGCTCCGACGTCGACCTCATCCTGCTCTATGATCACGACACCGATGCCGAAGAATCCCACGGTGGCAAGCCGCTCGCTCCATCCCACTACTACAGCCGGATGACGCAGCGGCTGATATCAGCCGTGTCCGCGCCGACGGCCGAAGGCGTTCTCTACGAGCTCGACCTTCGCCTGCGGCCGTCCGGCAACAAGGGGCCGGTGGCCACCCATATCGACGCCTTCAAGAAGTATCAGCGCCAGGACGCCTGGACATGGGAGCACATGGCGCTGTCCAGGGCTCGCGCGATCGGCGGCGATCAAGCGTTGTGCACCAAGGTCGAAACTGAGGTGGCGGCGGTGCTTGCCCTGCCGCGCGGCAGCGCCAAGGTGATGGCGGAGGCGTCCGAGATGCGCACGATGATCGAGAAGGAGAAGCCACCGCGCGATCTCTGGGACATCAAGCTGATCCCGGGCGGTCTCATCGATCTCGAATTCATCGCGCAGGTGGCGGTGATCACGGGAAAGGTCGAAGCCGGCCGCCGGGTCACCGGGACAGCGGAGATCCTGTTGCGGCTGTCGCCGGATTTCGCCGACACACAGGTCAGGCGGGAGCTTTGCGACGCCTATGCACTCTATCTGGCGCTGACCCAGATGATCAGGCTCTGCCTCACCGGCGTATTCGAGCGGAGCGACGTGCCGCCCGGGCTTTCGGATCTGCTTCTGGCGGTCACCGACCTGCCGGATTTCGGTGTGCTGGAAGCGCACCTCAAGGAGACGTCACAAAGGGTCAGGAAGGATTTCGACCTTTTGCTTCGTGCGGAACGGCCATGAGGGCGCAATGCCAAACGGGTGTTTCAGACCGCATCGGGGGTGACGACGCAACAAGAGAAGACCATGAGAAAGACGGCACGCTGACGAGCGACGATATCACCAGCCGTCAGAGGAAGGTCTTTGCCATGCTTGATCGCAACAATGACGGCAGGATCGAGAAGAGTGAACTGCCGAAGAAGGGTCGTGGTTTTGGCCATCGGTGGGGTGGCGACGACAGCATGCAATAAAGCTCGCGTCGGCGTGAGTCGCTGGAGCAAATGCTGATCATTCTTCAGGCGGCGGCCCTGACCGGCTGCGTCGGCTTCTTGATAGGAATGCGCACCGACACGATCGTGCCGACACCCTCGGTGGAGCGGATTTTCAAGGCGCCGCCCTGAAGCTCGGCCAACGAGCGTGAGATGGCAAGGCCAAGGCCGGAACCGGTATGGCTCTTGGAAAACTGGTTCTGCACCTGTTCGAACGGCCGCCCGAGCTTGCTCAGCGCCTCCTTCGGGATGCCGCAGCCATTGTCTTCGATCGTCAGGATGAGAGCGCTGGATGTATTGCGGGCCCTTACCGCAATGCGGCCGCCCTGGCCGGTGAATTTCACCGCATTCGACAGAAGGTTGATGACGATCTGCTTGATCGCCCGGCGGTCGGCGAAAAGCGTCAGCGAATCGGGGATGCGGGTTTCGACGGCGATCGACTTTTCCGCTGCCTGCAGCGAGATCACGCGCACTGTCTCCCTGATCAGCGGGCAGAGATCGATTTCTTCCTGGTCCATCGAGAACTGGCCGGCCTCGATCTTCGACATATCGAGGATGTCGTTGATGACGCCCAGAAGATACTTGCCGCTGCCATTGATGTCGGTGGCATATTCCTCGTAGCGCGGCGAACCCAAAGGCCCGAACAGAGCCTGTTCCATCAGCTCCGAGAAGCCGATGATCGCGTTGAGCGGAGTGCGCAATTCATGCGACATGTTGGCCAGGAACTCGGATTTGGCCCGGTTCGCGGCCTCGGCGCGCTCGGTTTCCTTCATGTATTTGCGGTTGAGCTCGACCAGTTCGCGCGATCGTTCTTCCTCCGCCCGGCGGGCAAGGCTGAGGTCGTGGATCGTCGCCATCAGCCGGCGCTCGCTGTCGACCAGCTTCTCCTGGTGCAGCTTGATCTGGGTGATATCGGAGCCCACCGAGACGGTGCCGCCGTCCCTGGTCCGCAACTCGTTCACCTGCAGCCAGCGGCCATCGGCAAGCTGCCGCTCGAAGGTCACGCCGCCATGCTGCCCGTTGGTGTTGGCAAGCCGGCGCTCCGAGGCGAAGGCAAGCATGCGTTCTTCCAGAACGGCGCGCGAGGCACCAGGCATCACGTCGCGATCCAGCAGGCCGTTGTCCTGCTGGTACTTGGAATTGCACATGATCAGACGCTGGGCGGAATCCCAGAGCACGAAGGATTCGTTGATGTTCTCAATGGCGGTCCTGAGGCGCAGGTCCGCGGCCTCGGAACGCAGCGCCAGATGCCGCTGCTCGGTGACGTCGACAGCGATGCCGATCAGCTGGATCTCCGGTGCTTCCGGGTCGATCACCTGCGCCCTTGCGCGCATCCACACCCATTGCCCGTCGGCATGGCGCATCCGGAACACCTGGTCGATGTGATCGATCTCGCGTGCGACGATCCTGTTGGCGAGCTGGAACAGGTCGCCGTCCTCGGGATGGATGATCTCGTCGACCTCGCCGAACGACAGCATCGTGTCGCAGGGCTCATAGCCCAGCATGTCGTACATCGAGCGTGACCAGTACATCTTGCCGCGCACCATGTCCCAGTCCCACAGGCCGCAGCGGCCGCGCACCAGCGCCATGTCGATGCGCTGGTGCGCTTCGAGATAAATGCGGTCGGCGGCCTGGGCGCGCGCCGCCTGGCCGAAATAGGCATAAAGGATGATGATCAGCACGCCGGCTGTCAGCACGAACAGCGTGACGTTGAGCGAAACGGTCTTGCGCCACGTGTCGAAGACAGCTTCCCGCGGGACGAGTGCTGCGGCAGCACCGGTCCTGCCATTTGTCAGGCTCACCGCCGCATACCAGTCCTGTCCGCCGATGCTGACCTCCATGACGCCGGCGCGGTCGCCGAACATGAACAGCGGTTGACCGCCCTGGGCGATGGCGTCGAGCGATCGTCCCTCCCAACGTGTCGATTGCGGTGTCACGGCAACGATCTTGAACGCGCTGTCGGTGACCGCAAGCACGTGGCTTCGGCCCATGCCGCCCTGACGGCTGATACCCTCCAAAAGGTCCTGCGTCGCGCCAGGCGTTGAGGCCATGTTCGCGTCGGCGGCAATCGAGCTGGCCAGCTGGCCCGCCGCGAGCGAGAGGATAGCCTTGGCGTCGCGTTCCACGTCGTCGCGCTCGTTCATCAGCGCCAGGAACCGCAGCGCCGCGATGACGAGCAGGAAAATGATGATGAGGGCCGGTATCGATCGGCGCAACAGCGGCTCGGCTGCCAGGAGCCGTCGGTAGGCGGGTTCGGCGATCAGCCGCGTGTTGCCGGCGAGACCGTCGCTTCTCGCCTCACGCCGCTCAAAAGCCGTCCCTCCGGGCGCGCCCCACGCGTCCGCCTTCGCCATAAATGGCTCTCCCCGATTTCAAATCTGCTTGATGATCCGGCGACACCGCACTTCCGAATCGTCAGTAAAGAATCAAAGGTGATTCGCCTTGTCTAGAGGCGCGGCGAAAAAAGATTAAAAATTGATTGAAATAACGGGATTTTCCGATCCGTCACGCATGTTCTCCCTTCTCTCTTTCCTTCCTTTGGAGCGTTCCACCTTGGCAGCGACGGCGCTCCGTCCGGTACCCCTCAACCGTCTTGGCGCCACGCCAATCCAGCTCCTCCCACACCTCCACAAGGGAAAAGGGCGCCCGGGCCAGTGTGGGATCGACAAATGTTTCCGCGGATCGTCCGAAAGGTTCAATGCCGGCGATCGAAAGCAGCGCTTGGCCTGGCGGCCTGGTTCGAGCGTCGCAGAAATACGGCTAAAACAAATAGATAGGGCAGGATGCCCAATTCATCCGGCTCCAGTCGGCCGCAAGGAATACACGTTTACGATATTGGAAGCATAATACCATTAAGTCCGCCAACGATGACGCTCTCCTGGTAGAACGACAAACAGGTCGGATCTGCTGAGGTCGTCGAGTGCAGATTCCCTGGCGTCAATCGAGTCACGCATGAACAACCTGAAGCGCATGCCGTGGGTCGACACGGCGAAAGGTCTCTCGATAATCCTCGTGGTCATGATGTATTCGGCCTACAACACCGGCGAATACACTGGTGGCGTCGGGTTCCTTCATTATGTCATCGGCTTCGCGACTCCCTTTCGCATGCCGGAATTCTTCCTGATTTCCGGGCTTTTCCTGTCGCAGGTAATCGGCCGGCCATGGCGGCGCTATCTCGACCGGCGCGTCGTCCACTATCTCTATTTCTACGCGTTGTGGGCTCTCATCATGATCGGCTTGAAGATAGGCATCTATGGCCGGGATGCGCAGGCAATGCTGCACGATTTGGCGTGGTCGGTGATCGAGCCATATGGCGTGCTGTGGTTCATCTACATGCTGGCGGTGTTCGGCCTTGTCGCGAAACTGCTGTGGCAATTTCGAGTGCCCTACGGGATTACCATCCCGCTCGCGGCCCTGCTGCAGATGTGGGCTCCGCAGTCGAACAGCTATGCAATTACCCAGTTCGCCGCCTATTTCGTGTTCTTTCATACGGGCTTTGTGGCGGCACCGTTGGTGTTCCGGCTTGTCGAATGGACACAAGGCCATACCGCCCTGTCCATCGCTGGTCTGCTCGCATGGGCGATCGCGAATGGTCTCCTCGTTTTTTCTCCAGGTTTCTCTGTCGAGCCGACCATCACCCATATGGGTCTCGCCGCATGGCCTCCGCTGCATCTTGCCTTGGGCATCACGGGCGCACTGGCACTGTGCGTGCTTGGCGGGTTTCTTTCGAAGTTTGCGTTCATGGACTGGCTGCGTTGGCTCGGAGAACATTCGCTGGCTGTCTACGTCGCTTTCACAATTCCTATGTCCATCTTCCGCGCCGCGGCTTTGGCAAGCGGCATTCTGACTGACACTGGCGCACTGAGCCTTGCGGTTCTGATCGTCTCGACGGTCAGTCCGGCGATTCTCTACGCCATCGTCAAGCGCATGGGCTTCGGAACGTTCCTTTTCGAGCGGCCGCGTTGGGCGCGCATTGAACACAGGGAATCTTCACCGCGCGCAGATGAGGGCGCCTTGCGGATGGCGCCAGATGCAGCGCCGTTGGAAGCAAAATTGCCTGCCGCACCGAATTGAAAGCGGCGCCCGAATTTCGAGCCTGTGACGTTCCGGCCCACCTTGCCCGTCGATACAACAGCGCCTGGAACAAAACTCACGCCAGAGTGCGCTCGACGATATCGCGCAAATCGGCCGACAGGTTCTCGGCATTGGCAATCGACAGCAGCGCTTCCCTTGCCTTGGCCTGACGGATGGGTTCGAGCGAGCGCCATGATCTGAGAGCCGTCGCCAGCCTGGCAGCCACCTGCGGGTTACGCTTTTCGACCTGCAGGACCGTCTCGACGAAAAACCGGTAGCCTACGCCGTCGGCGCGATGGAAGCCGGTCTGGTTGGCGCTGGAAAACGTGCCGACAAGCGAGCGCACCCGGTTCGGGTTGGCCATTGAGAAGGCCGGGTGGCCGGTCAGGGCGCGCACCGCATCGACAGTTTGCAGGCCGGGCACGCTGGCCTGGATTTGGAACCATTTGTCCATCACCAGCGGGTCTGCGGCATATTTCGCTTCGAAGTCGGCCAGCGCCTTGACCGTCTCGGGCGAACCGCTGTGGCGGAGCGCAAGCACGGTTAGCGCGGCGGCGCGGTCCGTCATGTTGGTCGCCGACTGGAAATGCCGGGCCGCAAGCGCGGCACCTCCCGGCAGCAGCGAGAGATAGTCGAGCAAGGTGTTGCGCAGCGCCCTGCGCCCTGCGCTCGCCGCGTCCGGACTGAACGGACCATTATCGCCGAGGCGATCGTAGAGGCGGAGGAATATCTCCCGGTTGGCCTCGGCGATCGCGGCCGCCAGCGCCTCACGGCCCGAAAAAATCGCATCGGGGTCGATGTTCTTGCCGATGTCACGGGCGATATCGGCTTCGCTCGGAAGCGCCAGGGCCAGCGCCCGATAGGCCGGTTCGAGTGTCTCGTCGCCGGCTATCTTGCCGGCAAGGTCTGTCAGCCGTGATGCGAAACCAGGCTGCTTGCCGCCAAGGACCTGACGGAAGGCTGATATCAGCGCGTCGGTCAAAAGCGTGTTGAACGCCTGCCAGCGCGCGAAGGCGTCGCTGTCATGGCCGGCAAGGAAGAACTGATCATCGGCCTTCTGCTCGACCGAAAGCGTCACCGGCGCCGAGAAACCGCGGTTGAGCGATATCGCCGGGCGCTCAGTGACGCCCGAAAAGCGCACCATGTGCCGGCGCTTGCGAATATGGATGACGCCGTCCTCGACGCTGGCGCCCTCGACGCCGCTATAGGCTATCGCTTTGCCGTCGGTGCCGACCAGGCCGAAGGCGAGCGGAATGTGCATCAGCCGCTTGCGGCTTTCGGACGGCGTCGGCGGCACCGACTGCTCGATCTCAAGCGTGAATTCCTGCGCTGCCGCATTGTGCGTCGAACTGATCGTCAGATTGGGCGTGCCCGCCTGATGGTACCAGAGCGAAAATTGTGACAGGTCGCGGCCGGACACATCCTCGAACACCTTGATGAAATCCTCGATCGTCGCAGCCTCGCCGTCATGGCGCTCGAAATAGAGGTCCATGCCGGCGCGGAACGCCTTGGCGCCGAGAATGGTGCGAATCATGCGCACCACTTCCGAGCCCTTTTCGTAAACCGTCGCCGTGTAGAAGTTATTGATCTCGCGGTAGCGGCGCGGCCGCACCGGATGCGCCAGCGGTCCCTGGTCCTCGGGAAACTGATGCGCCCGCAATGTGCGCACTTCGGCAATGCGTTTCACCGCTCGCGACCGCTGGTCGGCGGAGAATTCGTGATCGCGGAAAACCGTCAGCCCTTCCTTCAGGCAAAGCTGGAACCAGTCGCGGCAAGTGATTCTGTTGCCAGTCCAATTGTGGAAATACTCATGTGCGATGATCGCCTCGATATTGGCGAAATCGGCGTCCGTCGCAGTCTCCTGGTCGGCCAGGACATATTTGTCGTTGAAGATGTTGAGACCCTTGTTCTCCATCGCGCCCATGTTGAAATCGGACACGGCGACGATGTTGAAGACGTCGAGGTCGTATTCGCGGCCGAACGCCTCCTCGTCCCATTTCATCGACCGTTTCAGGGCATCCATGGCGTAACCGGCGAGCATTTCCTTGCCCGGCTCGACATAGATGCCGAGCTCGACCTTGCGGCCGGATAGCGTGACGAAGCTGTCGTCGACTTTGCCGAGAGTGCCCGCCACCAGGGCGAACAGATAGGACGGCTTGGGGAAGGGGTCGTGCCAGACTGCATAGTGCCAGCCGTCGGCAAGTTCGCCGCTGCCCGCCGGGTTGCCGTTGGAAAGAAGCAGTGGCGCCTCGTTGTGCCGCGCCTCGATGCGCACCGTATAGACCGACAGGATATCGGGGCGGTCGAGAAAATAGGTGATCCGCCGAAAGCCCTCGGCCTCGCATTGCGTGCAATAGACGTTGCTGGAGCGATAGAGGCCCATCAGGGCTTCGTTTCGTGCCGGCGCCAGCTCGGTTTCGATCAGGAGCTGGAAGCGGGTTGCCGCGGGTGGCGCGGTGATCGTCAGCTGATCGGGCGTGGCAAAAAAATCCGCCGGCGCGAGTGTCTGGCCGTCGATTGCGATGCGGTTGAGCGTCAGGCCATCGCCGTCCAGCACCAGCGGCACAGACGCCGCCATGCCGTCGCGGCGTTCGACCGTCAGCACGGCGGTGACGCGTGTGGCTTCTGGCGACAGGCGGAAAGTCAGGCTGGTTTCCGGAATGAGATAGTCGTTGGGGCGATAGTCTTCGAGCTTGAAGACCTGGCCGGTGTCAGTGCGCATTCCGTGGGGTTTCCTGTCGATTCCCGCAGCGGCAGATGGGTCCGCTGGTCCAAAAAAATTCGAAGCCCGCGCTCTTTACACGAAACCGTCACTCGACAAAACTGGCGCAATGCCTATTTCAGGCACTCGTTCCCCATCATCATCGCGAGGTATCCATGACCATCGTCACACCGAAATTCGGCATGGGTGCCTCTGTGTTGCGTCGCGAGGATCAGGCCTTCATCAAGGGTCTCGGTCGCTATACGGACGACATCCAGCCGGCCGGCATCCTGCACGGCTATGTCCTGCGCTCGCCGGTGGCCAAGGCAAGCTTCACCGTCGGTTCGACCGAGGCGGCCAAGGCAGCACCCGGCGTCCATCTGGTACTGACCGGTGCGGACCTTGCTCATCTCGGCGATCTGAAATCCGGCGTCATGCAGAGGCAGCCCGACGGCACCAAGGCGCCGACCCGTGACATTCCGGTCCTTTGCCGCGACCGGGTCAATTATGTCGGCGATGCCGTCGCATTCGTCGTCGCCGACAGCCGCGCCCTGGCACAGGACGCGGCCGAGCTGATCGAGGTCGATTACGATGGCGAGGATGCCGCGTCCGGCACCGCCACGGCGCTTGACGAAGGCACGCCGCTGGTCTGGCCGGAACTCGGCTCTAACCGCGCCTTCAGCTACCACATCGGCGACAAGGCGAAGACGACGGCGGCATTCGCCAGCTCTGCGCATGTCACCCGCATCGAATTCATCAACAACCGACTGATCTGCAACTACATGGAGCCGCGCTCGGCGATCGGCGAGTGGAACACGCAAGAGAACCGCTTCGTGCTGACGACGGGATCGCAGGGCGTGCATTCCATGCAGTCGATCCTCGCTGACGTCTTCAAGATCAAGAAGGACCAGTTGCGCATCATCACGCCGGATGTCGGCGGCGGCTTCGGGCCGAAAAGCTTCGTCTATCGCGAGCATCCGCTGGTGCTCGAGGCCGCCAGGCGCCTAGGCCGTCCAGTCAAATGGGCCGGCGACCGCACCGAGCATTTCCTCACCGATGCGCAAGGCCGCGACAATGTCGTAACGGCAGAAATGGCGATGGATAAGGACGGCCGCTTCCTCGGCATGAAGGTCGATCTTCTCGCCAATATCGGCGCCTATGTCTCGCAATATGGCCCGTTCATCCCCTATATCGGCGTCACCATGTCGACCGGCGTCTACGACATCCAGGCGCTCGACGTTTCGGTGACCGGCCTCTACACCAACACCTGCCCGGTCGACGCCTATCGCGGCGCCGGCCGGCCGGAAGCGGCATTCCTGCTGGAAAAGCTCGTCGATGCCTGCGCCCACGATCTGGGCCTTCCCGTCGAAGAGATCCGCCGGCGCAATTTCATTCGACCAAACCAGTTTCCCTATCGCACGCAGACCGGCCGCCTGTACGACACCGGCGAATTCGCAGGCCATATGGACCGCGCCATCGAACAGGCGGAATGGACCGCGTTCCCGGAGCGGCTGGCGCGGTCGAAGGCTGAAGGAAAGATCCGCGGCATCGGCATGGCGACCTATATCGAGGCCTGTGCCTTTCCGGGCTCTGAACCGGCCTTTGTCGAATTGAACGGCGACGGCACGGTGACGCTGAAGATCGGCACTCAGACCAACGGGCAGGGACACGCGACCGCCTATGCGCAGTTCCTTTCGGAAAAGCTTCATCTCGACATCGACAAGATCCATGTCCGCCAGGGCGACACCGACGACCTGAAGGCCGGCGGCGGCACCGGCGGCTCGCGCTCCATTCCCCTTGGCGGTGTATCAGCTTCTCGCGCGGGCGAGGATCTGGCCAACAAGATCAAGCGCATCGCCGCGGATGAACTGGAAGCCTCGGCCGGCGACATCGAATTGTCCAACGGCGTTGCCCGCATCGTCGGCACCGACCGCACCATCGATTTTTCCAGCATCGCCAAGGCCGCCAAGGACCCGGACGATCTCAAAGGCTTTGGCGAGTTCGTGCAGGACGAATGCACCTATCCGAACGGCACCCACATCTGCGAGGTCGAGATCGATCCCGACACCGGCACGACGGAGATCGTCCGCTACACGATTGTCGACGATTTCGGCGTCACGGTGAATCCGATCCTGCTGGCCGGCCAGGTGCATGGCGGCGTCGTCCAGGGCATCGGCCAGGCGCTGACCGAAAACACGGTCTATGGCGAGGACGGGCAGCTCCTGACAGCGAGCTTCATGGACTATGCCATGCCGCGCGCCGACGATTTCCCGTTCTTCCATTTCGAGACCCGCAACGTGCCATCGACCACCAATGCTCTGGGCATCAAGGGCGCCGGTGAGGCCGGCACGATCGGGGCGACGCCGGCCGCGCTCAATGCGGTGACCGATGCGCTCTATCGCGCCTACGGCATCAAACACATCGACATGCCGGCGACGCCGGCACGCATCTGGGCAGCGATCCAGGAAGCCGCGAGACCATGATCCCGAACCGACGGTCCGCGTCAGCGAAAAGTGGAATCCGGTTTTCAAAAAAGATATTGGTCAAACAAGCGGTTAGAACCCTGTCTCGATTCTGTCGGGATGGATCAGGCTCGAAGTGACAACAGCAGACCATCGCGGCGGGCACAATACGCTCACCGGCATCATGCTCAAGATCGTGTCGGTGGCGGTCTTTGTCGGCATGTCGTCCTGCATCAAGGCGGCGGGAACGGTGCCGGCGGGCCAGATCGTCTTCTTCCGTTCCTTCTTCGCCATCTTTCCGGTCATCGTGTTCCTCGCCTTCCAGGGAAAGCTTGGCACCGCGTTTTCGACCAAGCGGCCGCTCAGCCACATTGCGCGCGGCGTCGTCGGCGTCTGCGCCATGGGCCTCGGCTTCTTCGCGCTGACACGGCTGCCGCTGCCCGAAGCGATCACGCTGAATTACGCACAGCCGCTGCTGGTGGTGGTGTTCAGTTCGATCTTCCTCGGCGAAGTCATCCGCGTCTATCGCTGGAGCGCGGTTGCGGTCGGACTGGTCGGCGTGCTGATCATCTCATGGCCGGAACTGACGCTGCTGAGCTCGGACGCGGCGCTCGGCGATCAGGAGGTGCTCGGCGTCATCGCCGCGCTGGTCGCGGCAGCGATCTCGGCCGTCGCCATGCTGCTGGTGCGCAATCTCGTCCAGAGCGAGCCGACGGCGACCATCGTGCTGTGGTTTTCGGTGACGGCGAGCGTCTTGGCGCTGTTTTCGCTGCCGTTTGGCTGGCAGGCGCTGACGCCGGTGCAGGCGGGTCTTCTGGTCGCGGCCGGGTTTTGCGGCGGGCTCGCCCAGATTCTGATGACGGCAGCCTATCGCCATGCCGAGGCCTCGGTCGTGGCGCCGTTCGAATACACGTCGATGCTGCTCGGCATCGTCGTCGGCTACCTCGCCTTCGGCGACGTCCCGACGGTTCATATGCTCATCGGCGGCTTGATCGTCGTCGCCGCCGGCATCTTCATCATCTGGCGCGAGCGCCAGCTCGGGCTGGAACGTGCCCGCACCCGCCAGGCGGCCCCGCCGCAAGGGTGAGGAGAAGTCCGCGCAGCGGACGGAAAGCCAATTGCTTGGCCTTCCCGACGACGAACGCCCGGTGCGATAGCGAAGGGCCGGGTCAGAGCGTTCGCAATAAGAGCTTTCCGATCACGGGGCCTTTGCCGCCCGCTCCTTCGCCAATCGGACCAGCACAGTCCTTGTCTGCTCATCGGCGGGGAAAAAGGATTCGATCGCCAGTTCCGACAGCGTCACGTCGAGCGGGGTGCCGAACACGGTGATGGTGCTGATGAACGACAGCACGGCATCGCCATGAGCAAGCCGCAGCGGGTGCACGATCGCGTTCGGCTCGACCAGCACTGGCCGTCCGCCTTTCAGGCCGGACGGGTAGGCCCGAAGCTCGCGTTCCAGTTCGACCAGAACCGGGTCGCCCGAGGCGTCGTTCTGGTGTTTCAGCCGGTCAAGAAGATGCGCGCGCCATTCGGCGAGGTTGACGATGCGCGGCGCGACGCCACCTGGGTGCAGGCTGAGTCGCAGCACGTTGACCGGGGGCTTCAGCAAGGAGGGCTCGGCGACGTTGGCCAGGAACGGGCCGATGGCGGCGTTCGGCGCAACCAGATTCCAGTGCCGGTCGACGGCGAGCGCCGGGAAGGGCTCGTGCCCCTTGAGCACGATCTCGACGGCGGCCATCGCCGGAGCCAGCGAGGCATCGGTGAGCGGACGCTCGCTGAAGTTAGGCGCAAAGCCCGCGGCCAGCAGGAGCTGGTTGCGCTGCCTCAGCGGGATCGAGAGCTGCTCGGCCAGATGCAGCACCATCTCGCGCGACGGTGCAGCGCGCCCGCTCTCCACGAAGCTCAGATGCCGCTGTGAGATTTCGGCTTCCATGGCGAGATCGAGCTGGGACATTCGTCGGCGTGTACGCCATTCGCGAATAAGGCTGCCGGCGGAGGTTTGGGCTGTCGTCATGGGCGCATGACTAGGCCGGCCAGGGGAGCATTTCAATTACCTGCGAAGTCATGCGGCACTTTCCTTCTCCGACAAGGGGGAGAAGGGCGACCGCGTCCGCGCCCTCAACCCAGCGCCCGCAACTTCGTCTTCACTTCGAGGAAATCCCGCCACGCCAGCTTCTTGTGCGCGGGGGTTCTCAAGAGATAGGCCGGGTGCAGGGTCGGCATGGCGGGAATGGCAACGCCGGAGGCGGTCGTGTGGACGCGCCAATTGCCGCGTAGCCGCAGGATCCCTTCGGTGGTGTTGAGCAGGGTCTTTGCCGAGGGGCCACCCAGGTTGACCAGCACCTTCGGATTGACCAGCTCGATCTGTCGTTCGATGAACGGCCGGCAGATCTCGGTCTCGTGCGGTGTCGGTGTGCGGTTGCCCGGCGGTCGCCAGGGGATGACATTGGCGATGTAGGCCGATGTCCGGTCGAGGCCGATCGCGGCCAGTATCCGGTCGAGCAGCCGGCCGGAGCGGCCGACGAACGGCAATCCCTCGAGGTCCTCGTCGCGGCCGGGCGCCTCGCCGACCAGCATGACAGCGGCATTCGGATTGCCGTCGGCGAACACCAGGTTCTTGGCGGTGAATTTGAGGTTGCAGCCGTCGAATGCCGCCATGTGCTGGCGAAGCTCGTCCAGGGTCGTCGCCGTCGTCGCCAGTTGGCGCGCCAATGCCGCTTGGGCCTCGTCGGGCACCGTCGCGGTGGCAGGCTGCGCGCGCGCCGGTACCGCAACCGGCCTCTCGCTCATCTCGGCGCGTGACACGCTTGTCGAGCGTGGCAGTGCGGCGCTTCCACCCGTCGGCGGCGTAGCTGTCGCTGGCGCCTGCTCAGGCGGTTTTGACGCAACCTCGGCAAACCTGTTCACCGGCTCGTCTTCGAGCCCCTCGTCGACGCCCGCGCTGGCATAGAAGGCCAGCAGCTCGGCGATATCAGGTCGGTTGTCTCGGGAAACGGCAGTCATGCATTCACACTCGGCCGCGCGTCAGGAATTTGCAAGTTCACCCCGTAGGAATCCGCGGATCCTGAACCAGATAAAACGTCCAGCGCGGCGTGTAGTCGGTGATCAGGAAAACGAAGTTCGCCGTCTTCAGCGGGTCGATCTTGCCGTTCCTGAACAGCAGCTGGTCATACGGTTCGAAATCGCGGTCAAAATCGGCAAAGCTGCTCGACCAGATATTATCAGGCTTCTTGTTGCGCTGATCGAACGACAGGCCGTCGCCGAACACGCTCGGCTGGTCGAGCACCTCCTGGAGCTCGAACTGGAATTCGACCCAGGCCTGGCCGCTGTTGTTGAGCACGTCGATGCGCATATACATGAGGCCGTTGGCGAATTCCCCTGCCTTGCCGAAGGGCTGGATCGGCTTTGTCGTGCGGATGGTCAGCGTCACCGGCGTCGCCGAATTTAGTTCTTCGGTGATGACAAGCGGGTTTTCCTTGGTTCCGATGCCCGAAGCGCCCGTGATGCGGAAGCCGCCGAGCTCATCGGAAAAGGAATACGCCCCGGCCGCCCAGACTTTTTGTGGATCGGCACTGGCGTCAACCGGCGCCAGCGGCGAAAAGGCCAAAAGGAGCGCCCGGCAAATCCGTCCGGGCGAGGAAAAAAAGCGCGTCGATGAAAAGCCGGTTGGCCCGTATATGCGCATGGCTCGAAGTATGGCCGATAAGCAAGCCGTCGAACAATTAAAAACGTGAGGCCGGCGGCTCTCCTTGGAATGGACCCGGCCTGGATCGATGTTCCGGCGGACTCCAAAACGCAATCTTGTAGTACGATGCGCGACTTTTTGACGAAATCGGCATTGTCACGTCAGCGCCGGTTTCGCGTCGCGAATTGATGCGCTATGCAGCGGATAAGCCAGCAAGATGCGTAAATGCGGCAGCCAGTGAGGGGTTGATGAGCGATATCGAACGCGAAAGCATGGAATTTGACGTGGTCATCGTCGGCGCCGGTCCAGCCGGCCTCGCCGCCGCGATCCGTCTCAAGCAGGTCAATCCCGAGCTTTCCGTCGTCGTCCTGGAAAAGGGCGGCGAAGTCGGCGCCCACATCCTGTCCGGCGCCGTCGTCGATCCGATCGGCATCGACCGGCTGTTGCCGGGCTGGCGTGACGAAGAGGGTCATCCCTTCAAGACGCCGGTCACGGCGGACCATTTTCTGGTCCTCGGCCCCGCAGGTTCCTTCCGTCTGCCCAACATCCTGATGCCGCCGCTGATGAACAATCACGGCAACTACATCGTCTCGCTCGGCAATGTCTGCCGCTGGCTGGCGACCAAGGCCGAGGCGCTGGGCGTCGAGATCTATCCGGGCTTTGCCGCGGCCGACCTGCTCTACAACGAGGCTGGCGCGGTTACCGGCGTTGTCACCGGCGATATGGGCGTCGAGAAGGACGGCACGCACGGCCCGGGCTTCGCGCCGGGCATGGCGCTGATGGGCAAATATGTGCTGATCGGCGAGGGCGCGCGCGGCTCGCTGGCCAAGCAACTGATCGCCAAATACAATCTTTCCGACGGCCGCGAGCCCGGCAAATACGGCATCGGCCTCAAGGAGCTCTGGCAGGTCAAGCCGAAAAACCACAAGCCAGGCCTGGTCCAGCATTCCTTCGGCTGGCCGCTCGACATGAAGACCGGCGGCGGCTCCTTCCTTTACCATCTGGAGGACAACCAGGTGGCGGTCGGCTTCGTCGTCCACCTCAACTACAAGAACCCCTATCTGTCGCCGTTCGACGAGTTCCAGCGCTTCAAGACCCACCCGGCGATCAAAGGCACGTTCGAAGGCGCCAAGCGGCTGGGTTATGGCGCCCGTGCCATCACAGAGGGTGGCTGGCAGTCGGTGCCGAAACTGTCCTTCCCCGGTGGCGCGCTGATGGGCTGTGCTGCCGGCTTCGTCAACGTGCCGCGCATCAAGGGCTCGCACAATGCCGTGCTTTCCGGAATGCTGGCAGCCGAGCATGTCGCCGAGGCGATCGGCGCCGGCCGCGCCAATGACGAACTGGCTTCTTACGAGGCCGCATGGCGTGCGACCGACATCGGCAAGGATTTGAAGAAGGTGCGCAACGTCAAGCCGCTGTGGTCGCGCTTCGGCACCGTTGTCGGCGTCGGCATTGGCGGCCTCGACATGTGGCTGAACACGTTGTTCGGCTTCTCGCCATTCGGCACGCTGAAGCACGGCAAGGCCGATTATGCGACGCTGGACCCTGCCGCCAAGCACAAGAAGATCGCCTATCCGAAACCGGATGGCGTGCTCACCTTCGACCGCCTGTCCTCGGTGTTTCTGTCGAACACCAACCACGAGGAAAACGAGCCTGTCCACCTGCTGGTCGCGGACATGGACCTGCAGCAGCGTTCCGAACACGATGTCTATGCCGGGCCCTCGACACGCTACTGCCCGGCCGGCGTCTACGAATGGGTCGACAAGGATGGCAACGCCGCCGCCGATCCCGCGGCGAAGAATGTGCGCTTCGTCATCAACGCGCAGAACTGCGTCCACTGCAAGACTTGCGACATCAAGGACCCGAACCGAAACATCACCTGGGTGCCGCCGCAAGGTGGCGAAGGCCCAGTTTATCAGAACATGTAGTCTGCCAAGACATGGTAGTCTGCCAGAACCGCCGCGCCGGCCATCTCGACCGTCGACCAAAATGAGAAGCCGGCGAAGGCCCGCTACATTCGCGGCGTCTAAAAAAAGTTGAAGCGGCGCGGCGGTTGTGGTTCCCTTTCCCTCTGATCCGGAGAGATGACCATGCGCCTGGCGGTTCTGACGTGCCTTGCGGCGATTGGCGCCTTGTGCGGCTTCGCATCCTCGGCATCGGCTGACACGAAAGTGCTGATCAAGACGCGGACCTACAACATATCAGGAACCACGGGCGCCGCCCTGATCGAGGCCATGGACCGCAACGGCCCGAAGAGGCACGGCTTCATGACGCACGCCATCGCGCTGACCGCCTATACCGCAAATTGGGACCTTGATATCAGCCTGGACCGCGGTGTCTGCCGCCTGTGGCAAGCCAATGGGACACTCGATCTCACCTACACCTTACCCCGTATGGCCTCAGCCGCGACGCCGGCGCTTCAGAAGCGCTGGAAGCGGTTTTTCGCGGGCGTTCGCACCCACGAGCACACCCACGGCCGCATCGCCAGGACAATGATGCGGGCCACCGAGAAATCGGTCACGGGGCTGGAGTTCGCCGACAACTGGTTTTGCAGCAAGACGCACCGCGAGGCGAGGCGCCGGATCAAGGCCGTCTATGCCGAATACGAGGCGAAACAGAACGCCTTCGACGCGCGCGAGCATCGCGACGGCGGCCATGTCGAGCATCTGGTCGATGCCCTGTCGCGTAAGCAATAGGCCGCTCAGCTTCGAGTGTTGCCGTTCCGTGTCACGGATGCGGTCGCGGTTTCACGTTCGTCGACCGGCTTTTTCTCTTCCGGCATGAGCGAGAATTCCACCATCACCGGAAGATGGTCGGAGCCTGTGTCTTCCAGCCTCGACACGGAATGGACGAGAACCGCCCCCTTGCTGAAAACCTGGTCGATCGGCAGTCCGGTGAAGCGCAGGAAATCCGGCAGCTTGTCGTAGAGCCAGGTCGGCCCCGGCGAAGGCTCCACGGTTAGCTTGCCAAGATACGCGACGCGCCGGACAGCGGCGCTCCAGGGTACTGCATTGCAGTCGCCTGCCATGATCGCTGTCTCGCCGAGCGAGGCGAGTTCCCGCGACAATCCGCCGATCTGCCGTGACTGGTTGCGCGGCCATGGCCAAGTGAGATGGATGGCGGCGACGTCGGCACTGGATCGGCCGAAATCGACGGTCGCGATGGCCATCGCACCGCGGCCATCGCAGCGCGGTTGCGTGCTGGCGGCGAACGGCCGTCTGGACAGCAGCGCAACACCGAACACGCCATTGGGGTAGGGGCAGAGGATCCGGTAGGGATAGGCGCCGGCGAGAAGGCCAAGCTTCGCCTCCCACATGTCGGACACCTCGTCGAGGGTGATCACGTCAGGCTGGGTCCGGCCGATCAGCGACAGCACCTTTTCAGGCGTCGGATTGTCAAACCGCAGGTTCATTTGCAGCAGGCGGTAGATCTTCTGGTCACCGGGGTAGGCTGCCTGGACCGGCCACAGGCGGTTTACCGGCAGGGCGTTCGACGTGGTGGCGAAGGCAGCTACGGCAAAGAGCAGCGCTGTGGCCGCCTGCAAGCGAAACGAGGTCGCGAGCAGCGGCAGCGCGCAAAGCGCCATCAGCACGGCAAGGTGAACGCGGAAATGGGCGAAGGAATCGAAGGCCGGATGCAGCGTTCCGAAAAACCCGGCCACCAGCGGGACCGAGAAGACAAGCATTGCGACGAATGCCACCGAAGCCATCATGTTTCGAATGCGTGCCATCTGCTTTGCCTATCGGCAGAAATGCGGCCCATCAAGATGACGAAATGCCCTGCCGCGCTCTTGCCGCACTCGGATCGACGAAGGCCGATCGGTGCTACTGGAACGCCGTCTCCGAAAAGCTCCTGAGCTTGCGCGAATGCAGCCGCTCCATCGGCATCTCGGCCAGCTTCTCCATCGCCCTGATGCCGATCTTCAAGTGCTGCGCCACTTGCCGCTTGTAGAACTCGGTCGCCATGCCGGGCAACTTCAATTCGCCATGCAGGGGCTTGTCGGAGACGCAAAGCAGCGTGCCATAGGGCACGCGGAAACGGAAGCCGTTGGCTGCGATCGTCGCCGATTCCATATCGAGCGCGATCGCCCGTGACTGCGACAGCCGCTGCACCGGCCCGCGCTGGTCGCGCAGTTCCCAGTTGCGGTTGTCGATCGTGGCGACGGTGCCGGTGCGCATGATACGCTTGAGGTCGTAGCCGGAAAGGCCGGTGATTTCGGCGACAGCCTCCTGCAGCGCCACCTGGATTTCGGCCAGCGGCGGGATCGGCACCCAGACCGGAAGATCGTCGTCCAGAACATGGTCTTCCCGCACATAGGCGTGCGCCAGCACATAGTCGCCGAGCGCTTGGGTGTTGCGCAGCCCGGCGCAATGGCCGAGCATCACCCACGCATGCGGCCTTAGCACGGCAATATGGTCGGTGATCGTCTTGGCATTGGAAGGGCCGACGCCGATATTGACCATGGTGATGCCGCCATGGTTCGGCTTCTTCAGATGATAGGCCGGCATCTGCGGCAGGCGCCGCGCCGCCGCGCCATCGTCAGGCGCGCTTTGTCCAGCCTTGGTGACGACGTTTCCCGGCTCGACGAATTCGACGTATCCGCCGCCGCCATTCGCCATCAGCTCGTGCGCACGGGCGACGAATTCATCGATGTAGAACTGATAGTTGGTGAACAGCACGAAGTTCTGGAAATGCTGGGGACTGGTGGCCGTGTAGTGCGACATCCGGTGCAGCGAGTAGTCGATGCGCTGCGCCGTGAACGCCGCCAGCGGCCTGGCTTCGCCTAACGCCACTTCGAACGTGCCGTTGGCGATCTGGTCGTCGGTGCCGTCGAGGTCCGGCACGTCGAACAGGTCGCGGATCGGCCGCCTGATGCGTTCGGCGGCCGCGCCGTCGACATGGGAGCCTTCCAGGAACGCGAAATGCAGCGGGATAGGCGTCGTCGATTCCGAAACGGTGACCGGAACGCCGTGATTGCGCATGATCAGCCGAAGCTGTTCGATGAGATAGCGTTCGAAAAGGGCAGGCTGGGTGATGGTGGTGGAGAAATGCCCAGGCGTCGGCATATGGCCGTAGGCCTGCCGCGAGTCGATCTGGGTGAACGAACTCGTGGTGACGCCGATCTCGGGATAGAAGGCCCGGTAGCGCTTGTTGTTGTCGCTGCCTGCGGCGAGCGCCGTGAACGAATCGCGCAGGAATTTGGTGTTGCGATCGTAAAGGACCTGCAAGGCCGCGACGGCCTTTTCGGCGTCATTGAAACTCTGCCGGCCAAACGGCCCCGGCATCACGACCGATTCGATGGCTTGGGGATAGATTCGCTTTTCCATGACCCAATATAGAGGCTTGGCCATGCGGTTGGGAGGGGCATGCCGGCCCAAAGGCGGTCAAAACGTCGTTTTTCTTATTGAATGGTTTCGATGACGGATCGATTGACGCTAACCGCGCCGCAGGCTGACCAGCAGCACAAAGCCGACGCCGTTCTTCCTCAACGCCGGCGCTTCGATCGTCGAACCCGCATCGGCGCGCATCGTGGGTACGGCCAGAACCGGCGCGGCAAGAACCATCAGGATGAGCGTCGCCCGCGGCACAAGCCGAAGGGTCTTGAGGGCGCTGGCGACGATGCGGTTCATGGTGTGTTTCTTCTTTCTAGGTGTTTGTCGGTTCAGGGGCGAAAATGGTTCAGGCAATCGAACTGGCAGGAACTGGCCACGTCCCGGGCGCGGGCCGGGCGCCCGGCCTCGGCGACGAGGATGGCGAACAACATGCCGAACAGGCTCAGCAGCAGGCAGACGATGGTGAAGCGGCGGGCAAGCATTGCGTGGTGTCTCCTTCAACACGCATGAGAATGCCCTGATACAACTGAACCGGCTCTGATGCCGGCGTTCATCTGCGGTTCAAATTGATTGACGGAGTGCAGAGTGCCCGCCGGCCACCGGCGTCGCCCTGATCTGGCCGACGACCTGCAACCTTGCTGCAACGTAGACGCGCAAGAAAATTGCTGTTGGGCGCAGAAGGCGCCCGGCTCGCACACCTATCTTGTCCCAGATAGGCGGCGAAAAAAGGGGCCTTCGCGGCCCCGTTTTCATTCCAATCTGTGGCAGGAAAAACGATCAGAGCTTATGCCAGGTCTGGCTCTTGCAGATCAGCCCGCCAAGCACGCAGCCGCTCATCTTGAGCGAAGCGCCCGAGACAGAGGCCTTGCCCGAATAGGTCTTGTCAGTTTCCGGATCGGTTATGGTGCCCGTATATTTGTTGTCGCCGGACACCTTGAACGAGCCGATGCGCTTGCCGGCAAATTTGCCGGATTTGAGCGTGATGGAAAATCCACCGCCGCCGCCCGCGATAGCGGCTGTCGAGCCGGCTTGCGTTTTCCAGTTGCCTTCGATCGGGTCGGCCCAAGCCGCGCCGGCCATGATCAATGTGGCCGCAAGGGCCATGCTGAATTTGCGAACCATGTTTTTCCTCCCTGCGGGCTTCCGGTCGGATGTTCCGCCCCACCGGTCTGCCCTTTACGCAAACGTAGCTAATCCACGTCCCGGCAAAACAAAAGCGGTGCCGCTGCGGAAGACTTCAGGTTTTTGGACGTCAGGATTTTGACCGCCTGAAGCGGTCCCGTCTACCGGAAATGAAACGATCGCAACTCCGTCTCTGTCTCCCTTGGTTAGCGGAGTCTTGATCCGCGCTTCGCCAATTTTCGTCAAATTGAGCGCGAACCGGCGAAATTGCTGGCTTTGTATCCTTAACGAATTTCCGCGTTTACCTCTTGTTTTAGCTTTGTTTTCCTCAAATTAAGCACGCCATTTAACGACAGATTCAAGCCTCCGCGTCATTCTCGAAAGCATCGAAAGAGCGGCCACCCCAAGGGATATCAACGGATACCGGGGGACAGAAGGAGGCGGCTCTCGGGAGCCTGACAGGGGCTAGAACAGGGGATTGAAATGGCACGTTTTGAAATGCCTGAAGCCGGCTTCGGCGCCATGGGGGCAATTGCCCAGGCCGACATTCTTTTCGAACTGGGCATGATGTATGCGACCGGCCGCGATTGCGAGACCGATGTCGTCGCCGCCCACAAATGGTTCAACATCGCTGCGATCAAGGGCTCTGTCCGCGCCGCGGAACTGCGCTCGGAATTGTCGGCCGCCATGTCGAAGGTCGAGATCGCCAGGGCGTTGCGCGAAGCCCGCGAATGGATGACGATGCACTGAGTTCATGGGGCCTTTGAGTTCATCAGGCACCGAGATCACCGACAGGGACGCTTCAGGTCAAGGCCGCGCAAGACGGCCGGACCGGCAAGAACAAGGCCGCGCAAGACGGTCGTAACAACAATGACAAGAACGCGGCTGGCCGGATACGGCCAAGCTGTGCGACGGACAGGGAAGGCGAGCGGTTTTCGGGCGCGGGAGTGTTCGGGGCTGGTTCGACCGACAAAAGCCGCGACCGGCCGGAACAAGGCTGGCGCGGTTTTTTTGCGTTTTCAGACCATGATCCCAAAAAGTGGTTTTGGAAGAGATCATGGTCAAACAGAAACATTGCAGGCCCAATCGAGCGCCGCCGATGCGCCTAGACAGGCTTGGCGAAGGGTGAGATTCTCCCCCACTCAGGAAGAGGCGCGGCCGGGGCGGCCGCGCGAGAGTGGAGGAGTTGTATCGCCATGAAAAGATTGGGTATTTTGAGCGCGGCCATAGTTGGCCTTGTGATGAGCGCGCCGGTCGCCTTCGCCGACGACATCACCTTTTCGGTGGTCGGACCGATGACCGGTCAGCTTGCCACCATCGGCGACCAGTTCAAGCAAGGCGCGCAAGCCGCCGCCGACGCGATCAACGCGGCCGGCGGTGTCGAAGGCCGCCAGATCAAGCTCGACGTCCAGGATGATCAGTGCGATCCGAAACAGGCGGTTTCGGTCGCCAACCGCATTATTGCCAACGGCGTCAAGTTCATCGATGGCCATGCCTGTTCCGGTTCGAGCATCCCGGCCTCAGCAGTCTACGCCGAAGCCGGCGCGATGATGATGAGCCCGGCCTCGTCCAACCCGGTGTTGACCGACGCGGCGGCGAAGGCCGGCTGGCCGACGATCATGCGCCTCTATACGCGCGACGATGCGCAGGGCGCTTTCATCGGTCCATGGATCGCCAAGAAATATGCCGGCAAGAACGTCGTCATCATGCACGACAAGAGCGCCTATGGGCAGGGCGTCGCCGACGCCGTCAAGGCAACGATGAACCAGAACGGTCTCAACGAGATCCTTTACGAGGGCATCAACGCCGGTGAAAAGGACTACGCAGCACTTGTCACCAAGCTCAAGGACCTGAAGGCTGACGTCGTCTATTTCGGCGGCTACCACCCCGAAGCCGGCCTCATCCTGCGCCAGTCGGCGGAACAGAACCTGAAGTATCAGCTGATCATGCCGGACTCGATTGCCACGCCGGAATTCTGGCAGGTCGCCGGCCCGGCCGGCGAAGGCACCATGTTCGTCTTCCCGTCGGACCCGCAGGCGAAGCCGGAAGCCAAGGAAGCGATCGAAAAGATCAAGGCGGGGGGGTTCGTGCCCGAGGGCTTCACGCTGTTCTCCTATGCCGTGATCCAGACCTTTGCCGAGGGCATCAAGCGCGCCGGCACCGACGATCCGGCCAAGGTTGCCGAGGCTTTGAAGAACGGCGAGCCGATCAGCACCGTCGTCGGCTCGGTCACCTTCGACGAGAAAGGTGATCTCAAGAACGCCAGCTACGACATCAACCAGTGGCACGACGGCAAATACGCGCCGATCCAGCCGTAATAGCTGGGTCGCCAGGCGACATCAGGAGATGGCCGGGGCGGACCCGGCCATTTTCGTTTTGGCATGCGTTTGTGGTGTTTTCGACATCGCCTTGCCGATGAAGGAACGGCGTTCAGCCGCGGGCTTCCTCGGCAAAACGCACCAGCACCGTCCCGTCGGTGACCTGCGCGCCTTCGGCCGCGATCTCGGCGATCGTCCCGTCATGGGTGGCGGAAATCGTGTGTTCCATCTTCATCGCTTCCAGGATCAGCAGCGGCTGCCCCTTGATGACGGCCTCGCCTCTCGCCACGCGCACCTGCTTGACCAGACCCGGCATTGGCGCGCGCAGGCTATCTGAGCCGGCGGCGATTTCGTCGGCTCTCGCCAGCGGATCGGGCACGGCGAAATTGTAACCGACGGCGCCTTCGAACACGGTGACGTGGCCTGGCCAGCGGGCGAGGCGAGGGGCGACGCGAAGATCATGCGGATTGGCGCCGTCATAAGGTGCGTCCAGCGCCACTTGGAAGCGGCCATCCGGCCGTACCGACACAAGCGCGAGAATGTCCTCCTCGCCGTAACGCAGCCGCGTGCGCCGCGCGGTCGCGTGGAAATGCGCATAGCCGGCAAGCGACGACCATGGGTCGTCGGACGGCGCCCGAACCCCGGCGCCGGATGCCGCAAGCGCGGCTGCGGCGACGGTCTCGTTGCTCGGTGGCGGGACCGCGGTCAACGCTTGCTGATGCCTGCCGATCAGACCGGTATCGACATCGCCTGCCGAAAAATCCGCGTCAGCGGCAAGCGCAGCGAGAAAGGCGGTGTTAACGGTCGAGCCGGCGATCTCGGTCTGCGAAAGGGCTGCGCGCAGCGCCTCGAGCGCCGCCTGCCTGTCCTTGCCATGCACGACCAGCTTGGCGATCATCGGGTCGTAGAAGGGCGAGATGGCATCACCAGCCCGCACGCCGGTCTCGATCCGCATGCTGGCGCCCTCGGGCCCGCTATCCGGAAACTGCAGGTGATGCAGCGTGCCCGTCGCCGGCAAAAAACCCTTTGCCGCGTCCTCGGCATAGATGCGCGCCTCGAAGGCGTGGCCGGAGAGCGCAATTTCGCTCTGCGTCTTCGGCAGCTTTTCGCCGGAGGCCACCCGCAATTGCCATTCGACCAGGTCGATGCCGGTGACCATTTCGGTGACGGGGTGCTCGACCTGCAGGCGGGTGTTCATTTCCATAAACCAGAAGCGGTCGGCCTTCAGCCCTTGCGAGGCATCGACGATGAACTCGATCGTGCCGGCGCCGCAATAGTGGATCGCCTTGGCGGCCTTCACCGCCGCCTCCGTCATCGCCTTGCGTAATGCCGGCGTCATGCCGGGGGCGGGGGCTTCCTCGATCACCTTCTGGTGGCGGCGCTGCGCCGAGCAGTCGCGTTCGTAGAGATGCACGACATTGCCGACATTGTCGCCGAACACCTGAACCTCGATGTGGCGCGGCTTGTCGATATATTTCTCGACCAGCACGCGGTCGTCGCCAAAAGCGGCCTTCGCCTCGCGCCGCGCCCCCGACAGCGCCTCGGAAAAGTCGTCGGGATGGTCGACGCGCCGCATGCCCTTGCCACCGCCGCCGGCGCGCGCCTTGATCAGTACGGGATAGCCAATCTCGCGTGCCTTGGAGGCGAGCAGCACGATCTCCTGCGCCTCGCCGTGATAGCCCGGCACGACCGGCACGCCGGCCTTCTCCATCAGCCGCTTGGCCGCGTCCTTCAGGCCCATGGCGCGGATCGAGGCGGCCGACGGGCCGATGAAGACGAGCCCCGCCGCTGTCACCTGGTCGACGAAATCAGGGTTTTCCGACAGAAAACCGTAGCCGGGATGGATGGCTTCCGCGCCTGTTGCCAAAGCCGCGGCGACGATCTTGTCGCCGCGCAGATAGCTTTCGCCGACAGGCGAGGCGCCAATATACACCGCCTCGTCAGCCATCTCGACATGCAAGGCCCCGGCGTCGGCGTCGGAATAGACGGCGACCGTGCGCACACCCAATTTGCGTGCCGTGCGGATCACCCGGCAAGCAATCTCACCGCGATTGGCGATCAGGATCTTGGCGAACATACAGCCTCCGCAGCCAGGGTTTGCGACGGACGACGTGGTTGTTTCTTCGCGCTCCCGCTGTCCCGCCTAACTGGCAGGCGCCCGTCTATTTCGAGGCGGCTATACCGCAGCCCCCGCTTGCGGTCTTGACCTTGTACTTTTTGACGCCGGCCTGACAGGACTGCAGGGCCAGATCTTCCGCGGCCTTCTTGGAGGGCGCGTTCAGCCGCGCGCTGCAAATGACGTACAAATCGACCACGCGCGAATAGAAGGTCGTTGCATAGGCGGAATGCCCGCTGGCCGCCACATAGGCTTTGTAGGCCTTCGGGCAGTCTCCCGTCGAACCCGGCGGAAAATGGACTGCGAAACGGCTGTCGCCCTTGTTCCCCGCCAGTGATTCCGCCGCGCCGATGCCTGGGACAGCTAATATAAGCAGTCCCGCAAGTACAGACACAGTTGTTTTCTGAAAAAGTTGCAGTCTCATCTTCGCCCAATCCCCATTGGTATTTACAAGGAGCAATAGACGCAATTTTTCCGTGTGGCCAGTTCAATGATTGAAAATGAGTCTGAAAGGTGTGGATGGGCTCTCTCATCGGTGCGGACCACGCTCCGCCAGGCGCAGTAACGCCTGTTGATATAGTTCCGCCATCTGCTGGTCGAAGCAGCAGAAAACGACGGTTTCCGGAACCGCGTTCTGGCCGATAAAGGCGCTCACGGTGCCGACGGCGATCTGCGTCGCCTGGTCCTTTGGATATCGGTATACACCGGTCGAGATCGCCGGAAATGCCACTGTCCGGCAATCCTTGGCGGCGGCGAGTTCGAGCGACCGGCGATAACAGGAAGCGAGCAGCTCCGCTTCGTCTTTATCACCGCCTTGCCAGACGGGGCCGACTGTGTGGATGATGTGGCGTGCCGGCAGTCTGTAGCCCTTGGTGAGTTTTGCGTCGCCGACCTTGCAGCCATTCAGCATCCGGCATTCGAACTCAAGTTCGGGGCCGGCCGCCCGGTGAATGGCGCCATCGACACCACCGCCGCCGAGCAGCGAGGTGTTGGCGGCGTTGACGATGGCATCGACCACCAGCTTCGTGATGTCGCCGATGTGAAGGCGAATCCTCTGATCGATTTCGCTCATCTCACATCCTGAACACGCCGAATCGCGTCTCTTCGACCTCAGCATTGAGCGCGGCTGACAAGCTGAGCGCCAGCACCTCACGCGTTTTGGCCGGGTCGATGATGCCGTCGTCCCAGAGTCGCGCTGAGGAATAGAGCGGGTGGCCCTCATGCTCGTATTTCATCAGGATCGGCTTCTTGAATTTCGCCTCCTCCTCGGCGCTCCATTCTCCGCCTTTGCGCTCGATCCCCTCGCGCTTGACGACGGCCAGCACGGTGGCCGCCTGCTCGCCGCCCATCACCGAAATGCGGGCATTCGGCCACATCCACAGGAAGCGGGGCGAATAGGCGCGTCCGCACATGCCGTAATTGCCGGCGCCGAACGAGCCGCCGATGATCATGGTTACCTTCGGCACACGAGCCGTGGCGACCGCCATCACCAGCTTGGCGCCGTCCTTGGCGATGCCGCCTGCCTCGTATTTTCGTCCCACCATGAAACCGGTGATGTTCTGCAGGAAGACCAGCGGGATCTTGCGCTGGCAGCACAGCTCGATGAAATGCGCGCCCTTCAGTGCGCTTTCGGAGAACAGCACGCCGTTGTTGGCGATGATGCCGACCGGCATGCCCTGAAGATGGGCAAAGCCGGCGACCAGCGTGGTGCCGTAATTCTGCTTGAACTCGTCGAACTCGGAACCGTCGACGATGCGGGCGATCACTTCGCGCACGTCATAGGGCTGGCGCAAATCGGTCGGCACGATGCCGTAGAGCTCATCCGCCGCATGAAGCGGCGGAATCGGGTCGCGAAGTGCCAGCCCGATCTGCTTCTTTCGATTCAGGTTCTTGACGATGCGGCGCGCGATCGCCAGCGCATGCTCGTCGTCCAGCGCATAGTGGTCGGCAACGCCGGAAAGCCGCGTATGCACATCGGCGCCGCCCAGTTCCTCCGCGCTGACATCCTCGCCGGTGGCGGCCTTCACCAGCGGCGGGCCGCCAAGGAAGATGGTCGCCTGGTTGCGCACCATGATCGTCTCATCCGACATCGCCGGCACGTAAGCGCCGCCCGCCGTGCACGAACCCATGACGCAGGCGATCTGCGGAATGCCTGCAGCCGACATATTGGCCTGGTTGTAGAAGATGCGGCCGAAATGGTCGCGGTCGGGAAACACCTCGTCCTGGTTGGGCAAATTGGCGCCGCCGCTGTCGACCAGATAGACGCAAGGCAGCTTGTTCTGCAGCGCGATCTCCTGGGCGCGCAGATGCTTTTTCACCGTCAGCGGATAATAGGTGCCGCCCTTCACCGTGGCGTCGTTGACGACGACCATCACTTCGGTGCCTTCGACGCGGCCGATCCCGGCGATGATGCCGGCCGCCGAAATCTCCTCGCCATACATCGACCACGCGGCGAACTGGCCGATTTCGAGGAACGGCGAGCCGGTGTCGAGCAATTGGGCGAGGCGCTCGCGCGGCAAAAGCTTGCCGCGGCTCCGGTGGCGTTCACGCGCTTCCTCCGAGCCGCCGCGCTCGACGGTTGCCGCCTTTTCCGCAATGTCTGCGACCAGCGCCCGCATGCGCTCGGCATTGGCGCGGAAGGTGTCGGAGGCGGGCGAGATCTGCGAGGTGAGGGTGGTCATGTCCAGCTCTACACCTGCGCCAAGAGTTTGCCGTTGCGACGTTCGAAAATTTTGTCGGACAGCAGATTGAAGCCGTCCTCGAATGTAACGTCTATCATTCGTCTGGCCGCGCTTTGGGCCTGCGAATTGCCCGCATCGAAGACGAACAGTTGATCCCGGCGTGGCAGCGCAAACAAAACATCGCCGGGAAATTGAGGTCGGATCGAAAGCCAGAACTCGTCGAGAAGAATAAGGCTTGAGGACAGCATCGTGTTGCCGTCGACATAATACAGATGAACTATACCGAGTTCATCATCAGAGACAATTTTTGGCAGCCATTTCTTCACATTGTCTAGCGCGACGCCGCGCAAATCCGAAAGCGTCCGGCCTGGGAAGTCCTTTGGCGCAACAGGTGACAGTGAATTGGGAAGGTCGGCCATATATACGATTGCAAGTTCGCCAACCAATGGCTCCGACAACAAATCCATACCCGTCGATTTGAGTTGATCGACATACTGATGGGTCCGGACCACGGCGATAAGATTGTTTTCGCCGGCCTTGGCGAGATGCGCTTCTGCCAAGGCTCGAACAAACCGGTCAATGGCAGCTTCGGCGTCTTCGTCGGGATATGAGTTCAAGTAGCCGAACACGTTTGTAATGTCCGAGGCTACGTCCGTATCGCCAATTCTCGTATTGATCTTTGCGGGGTCCGATGGATCCGCTATGGCGCGCTCGACGCCCGGTTGCCGTTTTAGGGCGGCAATTACAAGCTCTCTGAATTCTGCAATGTCTGGAAAGCGCTGCTTCTGTGCCTCGGCGTGCCCGAGAAAGCCCGCAATTGAGGAAAACAAAGCCATCGCAAATATCCCCCGCCTTGTGACTGGATGCGCCGATGACGGAACCATCTATCGCCCCTGCTTGTCTCTCAATACTCGCAAAACTACAGCCTCCCATGAGATAGGTATTTGACGTGTCAAGCAATCCGCAGTCCTCGGGTACGTCTGGCACGCGCCTGCATCTTCTTGCCAGGCTTCATGTCCCCTCCGCCATGATCTCGCGCCCGATCAGCCAGCGGCGGATTTCGCTGGTGCCGGCGCCGATCTCGTAGAGCTTGGCGTCGCGCAAAAGCCGGCCGGTCGGATAGTCGTTGATATAGCCATTGCCGCCCAGCAGCTGGATGGCGTCGAGCGCCATCAGCGTCGCCTTCTCGGCGGCAAACAGCACACAGCCGGCGGCGTCCTTACGCGTCGTCTGGCCGCGGTCGCAGGCCGCGGCGACGGCGTAGACATAGGCGCGCGCGGCGCTCATCACCGTATACATGTCGGCGAGCTTGCCCTGCACCAGCTGGAACTCGCCGATCGGCTGGCCGAACTGCTTGCGCTCGTGCACATAGGGGATTGCCACGTCGAGGCATGCCGCCATCAGGCCGATCGGGCCGCCGGCGAGCACGGCGCGCTCGTAGTCGAGGCCCGACATCAGCACTTCGACGCCGCGCCCTTCCTCGTGCAGCACATTGTCGAACGGCACCTCGACGTTCTCGAATACCAGTTCGCCGGTGTTCGAGCCGCGCATGCCGAGCTTGTCGAGTTTTTGCGCGACGGAAAATCCGGCAAAAGCCTTTTCGACGATGAAGGCGGTGATGCCGCGCGAGTGGAGCTCCGGATCGGTCTTGGCATAGACGACCAGCGTCTCGGCGTCCGGGCCGTTGGTGATCCACATCTTGGTGCCGTTGAGCACATAGCGGTCATTGCGCTTTTCAGCGCGCAGTTTAAGCGACACGACGTCGGAGCCGGCCCCGGATTCCGACATCGCCAGCGCGCCGACCTTTTCGCCGGTGCAGAGCGCCGGCAGATATTTTTCCTTCTGCGCCGGGGTCGCCCAGCGATTGATCTGGTTGACGCAGAGATTGGAATGAGCGCCGTAGGAGAGGCCGACCGAGGCCGAGGCACGCGAAATCTCCTCCATCGCGACGACATGGGCGAGATAGCCCATGCCGGTGCCGCCGAAATCCGGATCGGCGGTGATGCCGAGCAGGCCGAGCGCGCCGAGCTCGGCCCACAGATGCGCCGGAAATTCGTTCGAGCGGTCGATCTCGGCGGCGATCGGCGCGATCTTTTCCTGGGCGAAGCGCTGCACAAGGTCGCGCAGCGCCTCGATGTCTTCATCAAGCCCGAAATTGAGCGTGTGCGTGTACATGCCGTTTCCTCCCGCCGCACGATCCGAACCGAAGGTTCGCGTCAGCGATATCCAACTCGCTCTTTACTGCGCTGACCCTCGGTCGGCTGAGGATCATGCGCAAAATCAAAGTGCTACAGCGTCCTTTGAGCGTCCAAAGGGGCGCGCGGCGCTGTAGCTCGTTGTCGCGCCATGGGTTGCCCCAACGAGGCGCATTGTCATTGAAAGATATGTGGCGGTTACCTCGGAGATCGATAGTCGCTCACCCGGCCGGAACCAGACGATGACGCCGGTCATCATCTGGATCAGCGCCATGGCAGTGAGGCCGGTATCGTCGACACTGAAAGCGCCGGCTTCCGAACCGTCTCGCAGGATGGCGCGCAGTTCCTTCTCATAGGCCGTGCGCTGCTTGAGGATCTGCGTCAGGCGGTCATGCGACAGGCTGCGCAGCTCCATGTTCGAGACATGGGTGGAATGGCGGCGCTCGATGTGGAAGGCAATGTGGTTTTCGACATAGGCGGCAAGCCGCGTCGCCGGATCGGCCCCAGTGGGGCGCGCCGCGTCCCACGCCTCGATCAGCCCTTCCATGTGTTCGCGCATCAGCGTGAACAGGAGGTCTTCCTTGGTTGGAAAATAGCGGTAGAGCGCGGCGGCCTGGACCCCGACCTCGGCGGCCAGCTGGCGCATCGACATCGCCTCGTAGCCGAGACGCGCGATCAGGGCGACCGCGGCCTCGCGGACCGCTGCCTCGGTCTTTTCCCCGTCGGAACCGGTTGTGCGCGCCATGCTCACCTCATCGAGAAACGTGATAATAAAACGAACGTTCAATTAATTCAAGAGCGAGATGCACTTCCGATAAATGACCCTTTCGAATGGTTGACTAAGTCAAATAATGTAGCGATGATCCTGCGGCGTAGAAATCTCTTGGGACGGAGCCTGACATGCCGGATGAGCGGAGTGCCATGGTCACCGAGATCCGCCACTTCAACAGGTTTTACACCAGTTTGATCGGGCTGCTCGACGAGACCTTGATGCAGAGCGCCTATACGCTGACCGAGGCGCGGGTGCTGTTCGAGGTGGGTCACCGGGCGGGCGCCGTCGCGGCCAACCAGAGCGGGGAGGCAGGATTTCTTGCGCGGGCGTTCCATCTCGACCTCGCACAACCGGCGTCCTCGATTGCCGGCGAACTCCGGCTGGATCCCGTCTATCTCACGCGGATCCTCAGAAAATTTGCCGCCATGGGCCTGACCGAACTGCGCGCAGACCCGTACGACCGGCGAAGACGCATCCTGTCGCTGACCGCTCGGGGAAACTCGGAGTTGGCCACGCTTCAGGCGGCGGTGGATCGCGATCTCACCCGGCTGACGGCCAGCCTGGCCGACAACGAAGCCGCCGAGCTTTCGGACACCTTGAAACGAGTCGTGCGCCTGCTCGGTGGGGGATGATGTGGAAGGGGGAAATAAGTCGCATTGCCGAAATGATGGCTTTGCGATCCTCAGTTCCCCCGCGCCGCCGCCAGCGCGCCTGGCAGTTCCTCGGCGAAGATATCCAACTCGTGGTCGAGGCCGACGCTGACCCTGATGCAGCGGTCGAGCCGTGGCGCCATCGGCTTGCGGATGAACACATCGCGCGCCAAAAGCGCCTGCAGCACCTTCAGCGCGAAGGCGCCGTCGCGGCCGCAGTCGATAGTGACGAAATTGGTTGCCGAGGGCAGCGGCTTCAGCCCGTTGGCTTCGGCTATTTCAGCGATGCGCCGGCGGCCGGCGGCGACCCGCGTCACCACGCTTTGGAGATAGTCCTGATCGGCAAGCGCCTCGACGCCGGCGACCTGCGCCATGCGGCTGACGCCGTAATGGTTGCGGATCTTCTCGAAATCGCGGATCACTTGGGCCTCAGCCACCGCATAGCCGCAGCGTATGCCGGCCAGCCCGTAGGCCTTCGAGAAGGTGCGCATGCGGATGACGTTCGGCCTGGAGACATCGATCGGCGGCAGCGCCGAGGCTGGGCCTAGCTCACCATACGCCTCATCGAGCACCAGCATGGTGGTTTCCGGCAAGGCTTCGATGAAGCGGATGAGCTCGGCCGCCTCCCACCAGCTTCCCATCGGATTGTCCGGGTTGGACAGATAGACCAGCGGCGCATTTTCCTTGGCGACCGCAGCCAATAGGCCGTCCAGGCTTTCCCGGTCGTTCTCATAAGCGACCGCGACCAGCCGGCCGCCGACGCCGGCAATATGGAAATTGAAGGTCGGATAGGCGCCCAGCGAGGTGACCACCGCGTCGCCAGGCGCCACATACATGCGCGCCACCAGGCTGAGCAGCCCGTCTATGCCTTCGCCGACCACCACGTTTTCGGCGCTGACGCCGAGATGTGCGGCAACGGCCACCTTCAGATCGTGATTGTCGGGGTCGCAATACATCCACATGTCGCGGGCGATGCCGGCCATGCGGGCGATGACGCGCGGCGAGGGACCGAAACTGCTCTCATTGGCGCCGATGCGGGCGCGGAACGCGCGGCCGCGATCACGCTCCTGCGCCTCCGGGCCGACAAACGGCACCGTCGAGGGAAGCGCACCGATGATCGGCGTGAGGGGAGGGCGCTGGCGCATGGCAAAGGCTCGTTCGAAAAGGGCCTTCTTGCTAGCGCGGCACAATTGGCCGCGCAAGCTCCCGCCTTGGCTGCAACCAGCATGCTGGATTCCTTCGGCTCTTTTTGCTAGCGAGATATCATGAACAATCGACTCCCGCCTGCCTGGTCCAAGCACCTCAAGCCCGGCCCCGCGCCGAAAGCGAAGGTGCCGATCGTGAAGCCGATCGTGAAGCAAGGAGACGCTCAATCGCGAGCGCAGGCCGACGACGCGCTGCTGAAACAGGCATATATGCTTCAGCAGGCAAAGCGGCTTGACGAGGCTCAGGACCTATGCCTTCGAGTTCTGGCGCGCACGCCGAACCATCCGCTCGCCCTGTACATCTTGGGGACCTTGGGCTTGGGCTACGACGATGAAAAGGCCTTGCGATATTTCGCGCGGGCGGTCGGCGAGGAGCCTGCAAATCCTTACTATCACCTTAGTCTGGGTGAGCTCTATCTAAAGCTCAGCGAATATACGCCGGCAATCAAGCATATGCAGCACGCCTTGGAGCTGCGGCCCGATCTTGTTGAGGCGCTCTGTGCATTGGGGCGCGCTTATATTGCGTTCGACAAACCTGACATGGCATTGCCGCTTTACGAGAAGGCGCTGAAAATCAACCGCGACCATCCCAAGGTTCGAGCGGGTCTGGCCAGCGCGCTCAGCGGCCTGGGGCGCATGGATGAAGCCGCCGTCTATCTGAAGGAAGCGATCGAACGTCGCATCGAGGTGCCGCGCGCCTACAACGACCTCGTACAGACGCGAAAGTTCACCGAAGAACCGGTGGAACTCCAATCCATCCAGCGCGAACTCGCCAGCCCGAAGCTCGATCCGGCAGGCGCGCAGCAGCTCCATCACGCCGCCGGCAAGGTGCTGAACGACCTCAAGCGCTATGATGAGGCATTCGACCATTTCAACAGGGCGAAACAGGCCTCCGGCTACAAGTTCGATATCGACTTGTATCGTCGCTGGATCGACTCGATGATTGAAACCTTCACGCCGGACTTTCTAGCTGCTAGGGCCGGTCATGGAAATCCTTCCGAAGTACCTGTGTTCGTGGTTGGCATGCCCCGCTCAGGGACGACCCTGACCGAGCAGATCTGCGCCAGTCATCCGGACGTTCACGGGGCGGGCGAGCTCAGTAAACTGATGCGAGTCGCCAATGCGATTGGCTTGACGAACCGCTCGCTGGGAGACGTGGCCCAATCGATCAAGTCGATCACAGCAGACCTGTCGAGAACGCTGGCCGAAGAGCACCTGTCATACCTGCGTGAAAGAGCGCCCTCCGCACTCCGCATCGTCGACAAGACACCGCACAATTTCGAGCTGATCGGCCTTATCGGCCTTCTCTTTCCCAACGCGCGCATCATTCATTGCCGTCGCGACGCCATCGACAATTGCGTCTCTTGCTTTGTCCAGAACTTCAGCGAGGGACACAGCTACAACACCGACCTGAAAACACTAGGCCTGTACTATCGCGAATATGACCGCCTGATGCGGCATTGGAACGAGGTTTTTCCGGGCCTTATCTTCGAAAACCGCTACGAAACGCTGGTTGATGACCAGGAAGCGCAGTCACGCCGCCTCATAGAGTATCTTGGGCTGCCTTGGGATGACGCCTGCCTGCGCTTTTTCGACAGGGATGGTTCGGTCAACACGCCCAGTCGCTGGCAGGTCCGTCAACCGATCTACAAATCGTCCGTCAAGCGCTGGAAGAATTATGAAAACGAAATTCAGCCGCTGATACAATCGTTGGGCGACCTGGCAGAGATTTGACTCGAGTCGACAGTCCTCTCTTCGTCATCCCAGGGTCTGCGCTCCGCTTCGTGTCGCTCCGCCCTGGGATTGTTTGAGAAGGATCGGGTAGTCTGGCGGCCGGGACTGCAGGCCCAACACAGCCTGCAGTTCCGGCGGCAGGCGACCGTCCCTAGGATCGGGCAGCACCCGACGTCATCAAGGTCCCTGCCGTCTTTTCCGCCATCGCTTGGAGAGTTGATTGGCCGCTGGCTCGCGCCACGCCCGCAAACAATCCGAAGCCTTACAAGGATACCATCAGCATGGCCTTCTTGCACCAACAACCGCAGCTGTGCCTCGGCCTCGATATCGCCAAGGACACTATCACCGCCTCCGACGGCATCACCACCTGCACCATCGCCAATCAGCGGCGCGCTATCCGCACCCTCCTGAAGAGCCATAAACAAGTAGACCTTGTGGTTTGCGAACCGACAGGAGGCCATGAACGCCTGCTGCTCGAAGAGTGCCTGCGCACGGGCATCGCCTGCCACCGTGCCGATACGCTCAAGGTCAAGAGCTTCATCCGTTCCTACGGCACGCACGGCAAGAGCGACGCCATCGATGCCACGATGCTGAGAGCCTACGGCCGCGAACGTTGGGAAAAACTGTCCCTTTGGCAGGCGCCGGACCCCGACGAGGTGCGCTTGCGCGCCTTGGTCAGACGGCGCCAGGAGCTCATCGCCATCAGGGGCGCCGAGAAGAACCGCGCCAAGGCCCCTTCCGGCCGCGATCTCGCCGCCTCCTTCGAGGCCGTCGAACATCAGATCCAGGCCATCGAGGCAGCCATGCGCGAACTGATCGCCAACAGCAGCACCCTCAGACAGCGGGCAGCCATCTGCACCGCCATGGACAGCCTTGGCACGATCGTAGCCGCCAAGCTGCTGGCCATCTTGCCCGAACTCGGCTCCATGACACGCCGAAAGGCGGCGGCCCTTGCCGGCGTCGCGCCGCATCCCAACGACAGCGGCCTCAAAAGAGGCTATCGCAAAATCCGCGGCGGACGACCCGACGTCAGAAGCACACTGTTCATGCCGGCCCTGCGCGCCGCCGCCGGGCACGGCGAGTTCGCCGTCTTCTACAAACACCTCGTCGCCAACGGCAAAAAGCCCATGGTCGCTATCGCCGCCGTCATGCGAAAGATCGTCATCACCCTAAACGCAAGGCTCCGAGACGCTACCATTCCTCAGAGTTGATGACGAAGAAGGGCGTGGTGGCCTGTGACCAATGGCCAGATTGGAGATTGCGGCTGCAGGCTGGCAGAGAATGACCATGGTCGGTATCGGCGGCGCCCGATGCATCGCTCAACCTTGATAAATCGTGTCGCCTTTTATACGAAAAAACCCGGCGGTTGCCCGCCGGGTTTTAGTTCCGTCAGAAGCTGCTGATTAGAACGAGCGCTGGAAGCGGAGCAGACCGCCGATGCTGTCTTCGTCGTCCGCGCCGGTCCAGTTGGAGAAGTCGGCTTCGCCGAACTTGCCTGCATGGAGGTAGTCGACTTCGGCCGTGATCGTCAGGCCTGGAACGATATCGTAAGCGACGTTCGCCGCAAGGCCAAAGTTCTCGCCTTCGTCATACGATGCCTGAACGTTGAACGAGGTCTTCTCGTTGAAGGTGTAGGTGCCACCACCCCAGACTGCCCAGTTGCCGTCCCACAGCTTGTACATGCCACGACCGCCTGCGGGGAATGCCCAGGTGTCGTCCGTGTAGTTGTCGTCCGTGCCGTAGCCGGCCATGATGAACAGCGACAGGTTCTCCATCGGGGTGACGTCAAGGCGAACCTTGCCGGCCACTTCTTCGTAGTTGCTGTCATAGGCGATGACGCCGGTGATGGCGCCCCAGCCCTGCGTCCACTTCACGCCGCCGACGACATGCGGAACATAGCTGTCGATCGTGAAGTCGCCATAACCTTGTTCGAGCGAGACGACGGCGGAGAAGCCGTTGCCGGCGTCGAAGTAGTACTGGACGACGTTGGTGTCGAAGCCACCGTAGGGGACCAGCGTATCCTGGATGACGTTGCCGGCGTAGCCGATGAACGTATCGAAGGCCGATTCGTCCTTACCGACGCGCAGACCACCGAGCTGGATCCAGGCAAAGTTCAGCGAAACGGTGCGGTTGTCGGCGTCGTTACCGAAAAGGATATCGTCGGCAGGATCATCCGGAGTACCATTGTCGTCAAAGTCGGCGCGGCCCTGGCTGTTGCCGAAGTTGAAGCGGGTCTCGGTGTAGGTCTTCAAGGTGCCGAGCTCGGTTTCCTGGCCGGTCCAGGTCTTCAGCGTGAAGCGAGCACGCTTCCAGTAGGTGTCGTTCTCGTCGCCGTCCTCGCGGTCCCAGTTCGTTGCACCATCGAACGAGCCGACGTCGCCGACGCCGATGTCGTAGCGGAGATAGCCGCCGATGCGCAGGCAGGTCTCGGTGCCTGGGATGTAGAAGTAGCCAGCGCCGTAGACGTCGCAGATCCGGACGTATTCAGCGGGCTCCGGCTCGGCAACGACGACGGCGTCGGCGGCGCGCGCACCGGAAACTGCGACCAGTGCCGCAGCTGAGCCGAGAAGAAGGCTCTTGATGTTCATTTTCTGACCTCCAGTCAAAAGTTAAAAAACGGTCTGGGTTTCTTTAGCTGAAGACAGCGTTCCCTGCCCATCCCACTAACCGAAAAAGATGCGCACCGCGCCGCTCCTTCGAATCCGACTTACCATGAGCCGGCGGCGTTCAACCGCCATCGTACCGGCAAAGGCCTGTGGGGCTACCCAGTGTTGGCACAATGACACGATTGGCTCATCGAAGCCCACATCGGGCTGTTGGAAACCCGGGCGAGCCTTGCAATCCGGCGATTCCGGCGATTGCTGCCGGAATTGCGACCATGCCCCGCTCGTCAGCCAGGGATCGCCGCAGTTCCGCGTATGGCGAAGGCGGCGCTTCGGCGGAAGCCGGCACGTATGGCGCGGGTTGGGATTCGCCCGAGGCTTTTTATCACCCCTAGCAGGGGAGCGCCTTCGACACGGCCACCTCTCCGTAGGCGGTGGATAAAGAAAAGCGCGGCCACAATCACAGCCGGCGCCATTATCGTTGAAAACCGGCTTCCGCCGAAGCGCCGCCTTCGCCATACGGCGGAACTGCGGCGATCCCTTGGCTGACGAGCGGGGCATGGTCGCAATTCCGGCAGGCAATCGCCGGAATCGGCCGGATTGCAAGGGCTCGCCCAAGGTTTCCAACAGCCCGATGGTTAATGGGAGCTTTCCGAGTGAGGCCAAATCGTGTCATTGTGCAACAACACTTGGGGATAGCGCCCGCACAGGCCTTTTGCCGGTACGATGGCGGTTGAACGCCGCCGGCTCATGGGTAATGTCGGATTCGAAGGAGCGGCGCGGTGCGCATCTTTTTCGGTTAGTGGGATGGGCAGGGAACGCTGTCTTCAGCTAAAGAATACCCAGACCCGTTTTTAACTTTTGACTGGAGGTCAGAAAATGAACATCAAGAGCCTTCTTCTCGGCTCAGCTGCGGCACTGGTCGCAGTTTCCGGTGCGCGCGCCGCCGACGCCGTCGTCGTTGCCGAGCCGGAGCCCGCTGAATACGTCCGCATCTGCGACGTCTACGGCGCTGGCTACTTCTACATTCCCGGCACCGAAACCTGCCTGCGCATCGGCGGCTATGTCCGCTACGACATCGGCGTCGGCGACGTCGGCGCGTTCACCGGTGCGGAGAACGGCGACGCCGAAGACGGCGACTTGCAGAATACCTACCGCAAGCGTGCTCGCTTCACGCTGAAGACCTGGACCGGCCAGGAAACCGAGCTCGGCACCTTGAAGACCTACACCGAGACCCGGTTCAACTTCAACAACGCCAATGACTACCTTTTCTACAACGATGCCGACAACAGCGGCGCCTCGCTGAACTTCGCCTGGATCCAGCTCGGTGGCCTGCGCGTCGGTAAGGACGAATCGGCCTTCGATACGTTCATCGGCTACGCCGGCAACGTCATCCAGGATACGCTGGTCCCCTACGGTGGCTTCGACACCAACGTCGTCCAGTACTACTTCGACGCCGGCAATGGCTTCTCGGCGGTGGTCTCGCTCGAAGAAGGCTATGGCGATCTCTTCACGATCGACAGCTATGTTCCGCATGTCGTCGGCGGCTTGAAGTGGACGCAGGGCTGGGGCGCCATCACCGGCGTCATTGCTTACGACAGCAACTACGAAGAAGTGTCCGGCAAGGTTCGCCTGGACATCACCCCGATGGAGAACCTGTCGCTGTTCATCATGGCCGGCTATGGCACGGACGACAACTTGACGGACGTCACCTGGGCAAAGTCTGCTGGCGGCCGCGGCATGTACAAGCTGTGGAGCGGCAACTGGGCGGTCTGGGGCGGTGGCACCTACACCATCAACGAGAAGACCTCGTTCAACGTCCAGGCGTCGTATGACGAAGGCGAAAACCTCGGCATCGCTGCCAACATTGCTTACGACGTCGTCCCAGGTCTGACGATCACGGCCGAAGTCGACTACGTGCACGCAGGCGAGTTCGGCGAGCCCGGCTTCGACAACTGGACCAATGCCGACGACGAGGACAGCTTCGGCGGCATGCTCCGCTTCCAGCGCTCGTTCTAAGGGCTGGTTGCATACAAGTGAAATCCAGCCCGGGCGCACCAACGCCCGGGCTGTTTTTGTTTCGTGACTGGAACAGGGTCAAACAGAAGGAACAGGGGGTAACGGTAGCTGAATAAGGTCCGTGGGACGATTTCGTGGGATCCGCTGATGGCGGATGAAATCACAACTGCGTGATCAAAACTCTTGAAAGGGCACTTCCAAGCGGATAGGTCTTGATCCATCCACTGGGGGGTGCGGCGAATGATGACGACCGAAGCGATTCAAGAGGATGAACCCTCTGATCATTTTTCGATATTTTCTTCTCAGACCGCAAAGATAAAATACAGTTACAACAAGATACGGGAAGTAAAGTCGTACAGGGTCGGAGAGCTGTTTTCAGCATACCGGGACATACTTTGGGATGATGGGCGGCACAAATACAATGTCAGCTCCTTCATCGGCGAGATAGACGAGATTCTCCTTGGGGAGCGTTTCAGCGCTTTCGACCAGAGCACCCTGGACAACCTTATCGGCACCTTGCGCCAGCGCGGCAACAGCAACGCAACCATCAACCGGAAGATGGCTGCCCTCAGCAAACTGCTGCGTAAGGCTCACAAGATGGGGGATATCCACAGCCTGCCCGAGTTCCGTCGCCAGAAGGAGCGGGCGGGACGGATTCGCTTCCTCGAAAGGGAAGAGGAAGCTCAGCTGTTCGCCGCTATAAAGAAGCGCAGCGAAGACGCTTACCGGCTTTCGGTCTTTCTTGTCGACACCGGTTGCCGCCTCGGCGAGGCGCTGGGCTTGATCTGGAACGATATCCAGGAGCATCGCGTCAGTTTCTGGATCACCAAATCCGGCCGCAGCCGCACCATTCCGATGACCGAGCGGGTAAAAGAGGTGATCAAGCTGCCGGTTACCGAGGGCCGTCGGCCCAAGGGGCCATTCACCAAGCTCAGCCAGGCGCAGTTTCGCGCCATCTGGAACGACGCGAAAGCCGAAATCGGTCTTGGAGCTGACGACCAGGTGGTGCCGCATATCTTGCGTCACACCTGCGCCTCGCGCCTCGTCCAAGGCGGCATCGACATCAGGCGCGTGCAGATGTGGCTCGGCCACCAGACGCTTTCCATGACAATGCGTTACGCGCATCTTGCCACGAACGATCTCGACGGCTGCGTCACCGTGCTGGAAACGCCTCGCGGCGGGGCGGCGGCTGGGAGTGCCGAAAGCTCAGTGTTTTCGTCCCCATTGACGGCGCCTTCCGCATCGCCGAGCGACCATAAGGCGGAGCCGGTGGTCGCAAAGGCACCGAGGAAGGGCTCGAAAGCCAAGTAATCCCAGGCCATTTCTATACTGTTGTAATCACCCCAGGGCCCAGTCAAGTCTTTGGGTTTACTTTATCTGAACTTGAGCTCAGCCTGATCCAAGAAAGCGGCGATGGCGCCGGGCAGGCCGCCGGTCTCCAGGAAGGGCGCGTGGCCCTGGCCCTCGACCATGATCGTCTCGATACAAGGGTGGCGCTTTCGCATCTGTTCAAGCGTTTCGGCGGACAGCAGCTTCGAGTTGGCGCCGCGTATGGCAAGCAGCGGCATCGCTGCCAGCGCCTCGAACTGCGGCCACAGATCAGGCAGCTTCTGGCTGAGATCGAGGCCTGCCAGCGTGTCGACCAGCTTCGGGTCGAAATCCGGCATCAGTCCTTCGGCCGTCTCTCGGTAGAGTGCCGATACCATCCGCTCCCAATCCGCCTCGGCCAGGCCAGGGAAGTCGCTGCCATGCGCGCCGCGCTGGGCGCCGACCGCCTCGGTACGGGTTTTCGGCTTCGGCGCGCGGTCGAGATAGGAGCGGATATGGGCGAGGCCGCCGGCCTCGACCACCGGGCCGATGTCGTTGAGAACGATGGCCTTCAGGGCGACCGGCCGCATCGCGCCGAGCACATGGATGATCAGCCCGCCGCGTGACGTGCCGATGAACGCCGCGTCCTCGATCCCCAGCGCTGCCAGCCCGGCGAGGATATCGCCAGCTTCGACGCCGACAGTGTAGTGGCTGATATCGGGGTCGTAAGCGGACTGCCCGCGCCCGCGATAGTCGAAGGCGACGACCTTGCGTTCCGCTCGAGTGGACAGATGGACCGCCAGCTCGTGGAAATCGCGGCAATTGCGGGTCAGGCCGGGCAGGCAGACGACGGGCCAGTGGCCAGAGTTCGCTTCGCCATAGACGCGTGCGTGCAACTGCAGCCCGTCCGGCGAGGCGTAGAAGAAGTCGGAAAAACCTTCGGTGCTCGGCATCTGGACGTGGTTCCTCGCTGCTGCCGGATTGTCTCCGACTGCTACAGGCGAGGGAAGGCAGGGTCAAATCGAGCGCCGACGTTGGCGATTGGCGAAAGCCGCAGTGACGGCCAATCTCCCCCCTCGAGGCAGGGCAATCGCATATGGCAACGCAAGCCCCCCTCTCCGTCTCGGCTTCGCCGAGCCACCTCTCCCCCACTCTGTGGGGGCGAGGAAGGGCTATCCGCCGAGGTCGCGGCTTTTGAAAGCTTGGGTTCCTCGCCCCCATGAAATGGGGAGAGGTGGCTCGGCGAAGCCGAGACGGAGAGGGGGAACGCCATATGCGATTGCCCTGCCTCGAGGGGGAGATATCCGGCAGGACAGAGGGGGCGCGAAGGATCGCCAGCGTTGGTTCGGCTTGGACCTGCCAAACCTATCTGAACGCACCGTTTCGATTTATTGAATGTCGGCAGGACAGAGGGGGTGCGAAGGATCGCCAGCGTTTGGTTCGACTTGGACCCTGCCAAACCTATCTGAACGCACCGTTTCGATTGATTGATATGTCGGCAGGACAGAGAGGGGGTGCTTTGCGCCGCACTCTGCCTTCGACAGAACGCCGTCGCCCCCTCAACCCCGCCCGTTCACCAGATCTCCCACAATGTCGTACTTGCCGGAAATGCGCATCTTGTAGACTTCGTAATTCTCCATCACGCGCTGAACGTAACTTCTTGTTTCCGTGTAGGGAATCCGCTCGATCCAGTCGACGACGGCGTCGATGTCCTTGCCGCGCGGGTCGCCATATCTAGCCACCCACTGGGCGGCGCGGTTGGGGCCGGCATTGTAGCCGGCGAAGGTCAGCACATAGGAGCCGTTGAAGCGGCCGAGCTGCTCGCCGAGGAAGGCGGCGCCCAGCGTCGCATTGTAGCCGGCGTCGGTGGTCAGCCGCGCCTGCGAGAAAGCCATTCCGGCCTTCTTCGCCAATTGCCTGGCGGTCCCCGGCATCAGCTGCAGCAGCCCGCGCGCACCGGCGCCGGAGACGGCGCCGATGTTGAACTCGCTTTCCTGGCGCGCGATCGCATAGGCCAGCGCCTTGCCCGAGCCGGAAATGTCGGCGGTGTCGGGAATGACGCCGAGCGGATGCGACAGCGCGCCGACATCGATGCCGCGCGCGCCGGCGATCTTGCCGACCTTCAGCGCCAGGAAATGATTGCCCTGCTTTTCCGCCATCATGGCGAGCAGCGCCAGCTCTCCCGGACTGGTCAACTGTCCGGCGAGGTCGCGGTAAAGCGTGTCGGCATAGCGCTCATAGCCCGCCTCCTGCAGCCGCTTGATGGCACTGACCGCTTCGCGATTGGCGAAATTCCGTCGGTCAGTGGCACTCGGCTCCGGATAGGAGATGTTGAGGGCCCGCCGGCCGACGCGCTCGCCGGCGAGCTGGCCGTAGAAGGTCGTGCCGTAACCGGCGGCGCGGGTGAAATGATCCTTCGCACTGCCGGGACCGCCGGCTTCTGCCGCGCGGCCGAGCCAGTAATAGGCGCGCGACAGCGACATCGGCCCCTGGGCGAGATCGGCGATCCGCGCGAAATGCTTGGCGGCGGTGTCGGGGTCGTTGAGGCCGCGCAGCGCGTACCAGCCGGCATGGAACTCCGCATCCGCCGCGTTGGCGGCACTTTCGGCGGCATGTGCCGCGACGATTTTATAGGCGGTTTTCATGTCGCCCTGATCGACCAGTTCGCGTGACAGCACCCGGCGCTCGGCCCACCAGGCATCCGGGTCGACCAGCGCGTTGCGGTCGCTCGGCGCCCTCATCATCATTGCGGCGGCGTCGGAAAATTTCTCCTGCTTGCGCAGATATTCGGCTTGCGCGAAGACATAACCGGCCGAACGCTGCACTGCCGGCACCGCCTTCAGCAGTTTGGCTGCGTTCTTGTCGCCTTTGGATACCGCTGCCCAGGCGTCGGCCAATTGCTGGGCGCCGGCGAGGCCGGCGACGCGCAGCGCGGAATTGACCCGGTCGGCATAGAACATGCGCTCCATGCGCAAACGGTGGTCGGCTGCCGGGATCAGCTTGCCGAATTCCTGGATGATATCAGCTTCGTCCTTGGCTTCCAGTTTTTCGGTGCGCCAGAAAGGCGACAGCACCGAGCGCGCCGCCTTGACGTTTCCCTGCGACACATAGGAGCGGGCAAGGATCGCCACGCCCTCGACTGTCAACGGCTGGCTGCCGCCGAATGCCTGCACCACGATCTCAGGCGCGGGGTTCTCGCGGTAGAGTGCGCGCTCGCTGTTCTTGCGCAAGGCGATCATGCCCGGCCAGTTGGGCAGCATCTTGGCGGCATCGGCGATGTCGCCGCTCGGCACCTTGTCGCCGCCATGGATTGCGATCGCCCAGGCAAGGATGTGCTGGTCGAGCGAATTGACCGGCAGGGCCTCGCGCACTTGACGCGCTCCGGCAATGTCGTTTGCCGCCAGCGCATCGAGGCCGCTCTTCAGCCTGGCGACGCTGGCGGATGGAGAGCCATCTGGATCCGGCCGGCCACTGTCTTTTAGGCCATTATTCTGCAGGTTTGGCACCGGGATGGCCGCCGTGAATTGCGCGTCGACAGTGCCGGCGGCCACAATGATCGGCGTCAGCAGGAGGGTTGCGCCAAGCAGCGCGAAAAAATGAGGCTGCCTGGTCGGCATCGTCTTCATCATTTCCTGTCTTGCACACCACCAACAGGCACAGACCAACTGAAGCCTAATTGGCTGTGATGAAGGGCCCGTAAACAGGAGCTTCTCGAGGTCGTTCAAATTGCGCTTGCTGGCACTACCGCCATGCTTGCCGCGCAACAATGTCGAGACTATGGTGCGCGGCTTCGCTTTCGGCTAGAAGGGCGCGCAACAAAACACCTGCTGCGCCGCACGTCTTCTCGGATGCGCAAGGACGCTGTAGCACTTTAATTTGGCGCATGATCCTTTCCGAAACATCGATTCTGATTTTCGGGGTCATGCGCTAGTCCCAAGGAGTTGAACGACATGCTGAGAGGCTCGCTTACCGCGCTCGTGACACCGTTCGAAAAGAGCGGGCGTTTCGACGAGAAAGCCTTTCGCGCGTTCATCGCCTGGCAGATCGCCGAGGGCACGACGGGCGTGGTTCCGGTCGGCACCACCGGCGAGTCGCCGACGCTGTCGCATGACGAGCATCGCCAAGTCGTCAAGGTTTGCATCGAGGTGGCCAAGGGCCGGGTTCCGGTGGTCGCCGGCGCCGGCTCCAACAACACCGAAGAGGCGGTCGGTCTGGTGCAATATGCCGAGAAGGCGGGCGCCGATGCGGCACTTGTCGTCACGCCCTACTACAACAGGCCGACGCAGCGCGGCCTCTATGCGCATTTCGCAGCAGTGGCCAAGGCGACCAGCCTGCCGATCATCATCTATAACATTCCGCCGCGCTCGGTGGTCGACATGACGCCCGAGACGATGGGCCAGCTGCGCCATGACTTCAAGAACATCGTCGGCGTCAAGGATGCCACCGGCAAGGTCGAGCGGGTTTCCGAGCAGCGCGCCACCTGCGGCAAGGATTTCATCCAGCTTTCGGGCGAGGACGCGTCGGCGCTCGGCTTCAACGCCCATGGCGGCGTCGGCTGCATCTCGGTGACGTCGAATGTCGCGCCGCGGCTATGCGCAGAATTCCAGGAGGCGACGCTGTCCGGTGAGAGCACCAAGGCGCTGGAGTTGCAGGACCGCCTGTTGCCGCTCCACAAGGCGATCTTCCTGGAACCCGGCGTATCCGGCGCGAAATATGCGCTGTCGAAGCTCGGCAAGGTCGAGAATGTGCTGCGTTCGCCGCTGGTGACGGTCGAACCGTCGACCGCCGAGAAGATCGATGCGGCGATGAAGCACGCCGGCTTGATAAATTAGGGATGAGGCGCCACCTCTCCGCATCATGAATCAAGTCAGAAAAGCCGATCCCAACAACAAGACCGTTGCGGAAAACCGCAAGGCGCGGTTTTCCTATGAGGTGCTCGACACGATCGAGGCCGGCCTGGTGCTGACCGGCACCGAGGTGAAGTCGCTGCGCCAGGGCCAGGCCAACATCCAGGACAGCTACGCCTCGGTCGAGGGCGGTGAGATCTGGCTGATCAACTCCTATCTGCCGGAATATCTTCAAGCCAACCGCTTCAACCACGAGCCACGCCGGCGCCGCAAGCTCCTGCTCAACAAGCGCGAGATGGCGAAGCTGTCGCAGAGCGTCGACCGCGAAGGCATGACGCTGGTGCCGCTGAAGATCTATTTCAACGACCAGGGCCGCGCCAAGCTGCTGCTTGCCGTCGGCCGCGGCAAGAAACTGCACGACAAGCGCGAGACCGAGAAGCAGCGCGACTGGTCGCGTGAGAAGGGCCGGCTGCTGAAGGAGCGTGGGTGAGAAACATTTGGGGATAGCCGGCGAAAGCCAACCATTGGCTTTTCGAATTTCGAACGCCCGGCGCCATAGGGGCAGGGCGGCTCAACAGGGAATAGGCACTCCTTTGAAGAACCGGATCGTCCTTTGGGGTGCGGCCAGCCTGATCCTGGGGGGCCTCGTCGCGGTCGGCCTCTATCTCTATTTCCACGCGTTTTCTCCGGACCGCGGCAAATATCCGGTCAGGGGCATCGACGTTTCCCATCATCAGCGGCAGATCGACTGGCGGCGCGTTGCCGCCGACGATGTCGCCTTCGCCGTCATCAAGGCGACCGAAGGTGGCGATCATGTCGACGATGCCTTCGATGCCAATCTGCGCGAGGCGCGTGCTGCCGGTCTGGCGGTCGGGGCCTATCATTTCTTCACCTTCTGCAGGCCTGGCGCCGATCAGGCGAAGAATTTCATCTCCGTCGTGCCGCGCGATCAACCGCTGCTGCCGCCGGTGGTGGATATTGAATTCCACGGCAATTGTCCGCGGCGGCCGTCGCCCGAAGAATTGCAAGTCGAACTCTCGGCTTTCCTCGGCCCTGTCGAGGCGGCTTTCGGCAAGACGGCGATCCTCTATGTGACCGACGCGGCCGCGCGGGCCTATGCCGGGCAGATCGCCGGCCGTCCACGCTGGGTTCGTTCGCTGGTGCTGCAGCCAGGCCATGACGACTGGATCTATTGGCAGTACCACGACCGAGGTCGCGTCGACGGCATCAGCGGCGACGTCGATCTGAATGTTCTTCAGGGTGGGCAGGCGACGCTGGCCGCACTGTTTGCGGCACCCGAATCTATTTCCCCAGAAACGCTTCTATCTCGCTGAAGACATTGACGAACATCGCTTCCGTCAGCACGCCGGTGTTGGTGTTGTAGCGCGAGCAGTGATAGCTGGAGAACAGCGTGACGCCGCCGGCCTGCTGCTGTCCGCCGTGCCGGAAGGGATAGGCGGCAACACGCCCACCCAGCGCCCGCACGGTCGACTGGTGCGCGATCGAGCCAAGCGCCAGCACGGCGCGCAGGTTTTTGAACCGCGCGATCGTCGGCACCAGGAACGTCCGGCAGGTGGCGATCTCGGCGCCGACCGGTTTGTTCTCCGGCGGCACGCAGCGCACCGCATTGGTGATCGCCGTGCCGACAAGCTCCAGCCCGTCATCAGGCCTGGCCTTGAACTGGCCGCGCGCAAAACCGTGTGCGATCAGCGTGTTGTAGAGCAGGTCGCCGGCATAGTCGCCGGTGAAGGGCCGCCCGGTACGGTTGGCCCCGCGCAGGCCCGGCGCCAGCCCGACGATCAGCAGCCGCACCGCATCCTCGCCCTCGGGCGGCAGGAAAGTCGGCACCGGCGCATTGAACCAGGACGGCTCGCGCTGCCGCCACTCGGCGATGAAATCATGCAACCGCGGGCAGAGCGGGCAGTCGCGATCGGGCTCGGGGGAGGCGGCCAAGGGCGCGGTCAAGGCCGCCGCAGTCAATAGTCGTCCTCGTCGGCTTCGGCCGGTTCGGGCCGGCGCACCGGCCGCTCGGACGGATCGCGGCCGACCTCGCTCTTCAGCGTCATCAGGTCGATGAAATGGTCGGCCTGGCGGCGCAGGTCGTCGGAGATCATCGGCGGCTGCGAGGCCATGGTGGAGACGATCGAGACCTTGCGCCCGCGCCGCTGCAGCGCCTCGACCAGCGTACGGAAATCGCCGTCGCCGGAAAAGATGACGTAGTGGTCGACGACATCGGCGATTTCCAGTGCATCGACGGTCAACTCGATGTCCATATTGCCCTTGATCTTGCGGCGCCCGGTCGAATCGGTGAATTCCTTGGCCGGCTTGGTCACCACCTTGAAGCCATTATAGTCGAGCCAGTCGATCAGCGGCCGGATCGAGGAGTATTCCTGATCCTCGACCAGCGCCGTGTAGTAGTAAGCACGCAGCAGGTAGCCGCGCTTCTGGAAGCTCGCCAGAAGTTTGCGGTAGTCGATGTCGAAGCCGAGCGCGCGCGACGTGGCGTAGAGATTGGCGCCGTCGATGAAAAGGGCGATTTTTTCCCGTGGGTCGAACATGGAAAATATCCTTTTTTGAAATAAGGGGTCGTCTAAATGCGCAGGATCTATCGGCCGGCCTCGCAATAATGCTGCCGACCTTTATCATTCGAGATAACGCCAGTTTTACGGCAATCCAAGGGTGTGATGCTGCACTGCAAGCAATTGTGATCGTCGCAGGCAGGGCGCGTGCCGATCCGGCATTGGCGCGGCATTCTCCCGGTTCCGGTCTGGTATTGCCATGAAGCTTGTATTTTGACGGCGTTCGGGTTATGGACCGCGCCTGTTTTCCATCAAAACCAGGCATGAAAGGGGCAGCTCATGGCCCGCGTAACCGTTGAAGACTGTATCGACAAGGTCGACAACCGCTTCGAGCTTGTGCTTCTGGCCGGCCACCGCGCCCGTCAGATCAGCCAGGGCGCGCAGATCACCGTTCCTCGTGACAACGACAAGAATCCGGTCATCGCGCTGCGCGAGATCGCCGAGGAGACATTGTCGCCCGACGACCTCAAGGAAGACCTGATCCACTCGCTGCAGAAGCATGTCGAGGTCGACGAGCCGGAAGCCGACGGCGAGGCGATCGCCGACCAGACCGGTACCGCCGTTGCGGCAACCGACGCCGACGATGCCGAGGACAACATCGCCTTCGACCGCATGACCGAAGAAGATCTGCTGGCCGGCATCGAAGGTCTGGTGCCGCCCGAGAAAAGCGACGATTATTGATCTTCGCAACGACTGGCGACACTTTCGCGTCAGCAGTTTCGTGGCTATCTATGACATGCGCCGCACGCCAGTGCGGCGCATGATTCATTTCAGCTTTGCGAGATCCCGCCCATGATGCGTCAGTATGAGCTTGTCGAGCGCGTCCAGCGCTACAAGCCTGACGTCAACGAGGCGCTGCTCAACAAGGCCTATGTCTACGCCATGCAGAAGCATGGTCACCAGAAGCGCGCCTCCGGCGATCCCTATTTCTCGCATCCGCTCGAAGTCGCCGCCATCCTCACCGAAATGCACATGGACGAGGCGACCATCGCGGTTGCCCTGCTGCACGACACCATCGAGGACACTACCGCGACGCGGGCCGAGATCGACGAGCTGTTCGGTCCGGAAATGGGCAAGTTGGTCGAGGGCCTGACCAAGCTGAAGAAACTCGACCTCGTCTCCAAGAAGGCCGAGCAGGCGGAAAACCTGCGCAAGCTCTTGCTGGCGATCTCGGAAGACGTTCGCGTGCTTCTGGTCAAGCTGGCCGACCGCTTGCACAACATGCGCACCCTCGACCATGTGCCGGAGGCCAAGCGCCTGCGCATCGCCGAGGAGACGATGGATATCTATGCGCCGCTGGCCGGGCGCATGGGCATGCAGGGCATGCGTGAGGAGCTCGAGGAGATCGCCTTCCGCTTCATCAACCCGGAAGCCCACCGCGCCGTCACCGCGCGGCTTGCCGAGATATTCGAGCGCAACAAGGGCGTGCTGTCCGAGATCGAGAAGGCGCTGTCCACGCTGTTCGAGAAATATGCGATCAAGGCCGAGGTCAAGAGCCGCCAGAAGAAGCCATGGTCGGTGTTCCGCAAGATGGAGGCCAAGGCGCTGTCCTTCGAGCAGCTGTCCGACATTTTCGGCTTCCGCGTCGTCGTGGAGACTGTCGAGGACTGTTATCGCGCGCTCGGCGCGATCCATACGACATGGTCGATGGTGCCCGGCCGCTTCAAGGACTACATCTCGACGCCGAAACAGAACGACTACCGCTCGATCCACACCACCATCGTCGGGCCGTCGCGCCAGCGCGTCGAGTTGCAGATACGCACCTACCAGATGAACAAGATCGCCGAATATGGCGTTGCCGCGCATTCGATCTACAAGGACACTGGCGGCAAGGTGAATGGCGCCGCCCACGCGATCTCGAAGGAGACCAACGCCTATGCCTGGCTGCGGCGCACCATCGAGCAGCTTGCCGAGGGCGACAATCCGGAGGACTTCCTCGAGAACACCAAGCTGGAACTGTTCCAGGACCAGGTGTTCTGCTTTACGCCCAAGGGCACGCTGATCGCGCTGCCGCGCGGCGCCACGCCGATCGACTTCGCGTACGCGGTGCATACGGATGTCGGCGACACCTGCGTCGGCGCCAAGGTCAACGGCCGCATCATGCCGCTGATGACCGAGCTGAAGAACGGCGACGAGGTCGAGATCATCCGCTCCAAGGCGCAAGTGCCGCCGGCGGCTTGGGAATCGGTCGTCGTCACCGGCAAGGCGCGCTCGGCGATCCGCCGCGCCACCAAGAATGCCATCCGCAAGCAGTACTCGGGTCTCGGCATCCGCATCCTGGAACGCGCCTTCGAACGGTCCGGCAAGACCTTTACCAAGGAGAGCCTGAAGTCGGTGCTGCATCGGCTGGCGCGCAAGGACGTCGAGGACGTGCTGGCCTCGGTCGGCCGCGGCGAGCTCGCCTCGACCGACGTCATGAAGGCGGTATTTCCCGACTACAAGGACGAGCGCGTCACGCTCGCCACGCCCAAGCAGCGCGAGGAAGGTTGGTCGAAAATCCGCAACGCCGCCGGCATGCTGTTCCAGATCCCCGGCCGCGCGGCACGCAAGGACAAGGACCAGCCGAAGGACGGCGCCGTGCCGATCCGCGGCGTTCGCGGCGACCTGCCGGTCCGCTTCGCGCCGGAGGGGGCTGTGCCCGGCGACCGCATCGTCGGCATCGTGCAGCCAGGAACAGGCATCACCATCTACCCGATCCAGTCGCCGGCGCTCCAAGCCTTCGACGACCAGCCCGAACGCTGGATCGACGTGCGCTGGGACATAGACGAGCGCACCAAGGAGCGGTTTCCGGCGCGGGTCTCGGTCACCGCCATCAACGCGCCGGGCTCGCTGGCCGACATCGCTCAGGTCGTTGCATCCAACGACGCCAACATCCATACATTGTCGATGGTGCGCACCGCGCCCGATTTCACCGAAATGCTGATCGATCTCGAAGTCTGGGATCTGAAGCACCTGAATCGGCTGCTGTCGCAGCTCAAGGACAATTCCAGCGTCAGCGATGCAAGGCGCGTGAATGGATGAATGGTGAATAGTGAATAGTGAATAGTGAATAGTGAAAGAAGGTATACTCACTACTCACTACTCACTACTCACTACTCACTACCATTCACCATTCACCATTCACCATTCACCATTCGCCATGGACATGGGAGCGAACAATGAACACCGACGAAGTGCTGGGCATTTTCCGCGAAGCCGGCGCCGTTCTCGAAGGGCATTTCATCCTGACGTCGGGTTTGCGTAGCCCGGTCTTCCTGCAGAAGGCGCGGGTGTTCATGCATGCCGACAAGACCGAGCGCCTGTGCAAGGCGCTGGCCGAAAAGATCCGCGCCGCCGTGCCGGGCCGGATCGACTATGTCGTCGGCCCGGCGATCGGCGGGCTGATCCCGGCCTACGAGACCTCGCGCCATCTTGGCGCTCCGGCGATCTGGGTCGAGCGGGAAGGGGGCGAATTCAGGCTCCGCCGCTTCGAGATCGCCAGGGGTTCGCGCGTCGTCATCGTCGAGGATATCGTCACCACCGGGCTGTCGATCCGCGAGACCGTCGACTGCCTGCGCGCGCTTGGCGCCGAGGTCGTTGCCGCAGCCTGTATCATCGATCGCTCTGCCGGCAAGACTGATGTCGGCGTGCCACTGATCGCGCTCGCCGAATACGAGGTTCCGGCCTACCCGGCCGACAGGCTGCCGCCCGAGCTCGCTGCCATACCGGCCATCAAGCCGGGCAGCCGCAACATATGACTGAGGTCGCTGTGATCGCCGGCATCGATCATTTCGTGCTGACGGTTCGTTCCGTCGATGACACCTGCAGCTTCTACCAACGCGTGCTCGGCTTGAAGCGTCTCGACGAGCCGGGCCGGCCGACGGCGCTGCTGTTTGGAACGCAGAAGATCAACCTGCATGAGATAGGGCGCACCTTCGAGCCCAAGGCGAAAGCGCCGACGCCGGGGTCCGGGGATTTCTGCCTGGTCGCCGCCCGCCCACTCTCCGAGATATGCGCCAGTCTTAGGGCCAATGGCGTTGCCATCGAAGTCGGGCCGGTCGAGCGGATCGGCGCTCGTGGCCCGATGACGTCGGTCTATTTCCGCGATCCGGACGGCAATCTCGTCGAGGTCAGCGACTATGGTCGGTAGATAGCTCGCGGTTGCCGTTGACTTCCGTGGCGAACTCGCCTCGTCAAATCCGCCGTGATTGTACTTTTCCGGAGTGGCGAGACGCCCGTCGCGCAAGGCGACTGCACGCGGGCGCCACGCGCAGCTCCGGTTGTTCTGCGGCCAGCGTATCGCTATATCAACTCGTTGTTGCCTTTCGGCGGCTGCAAAGCGCAAGGTGTGGCTTGTCGCGCCCGGCCTGGAATGGTCGGAGCGGCATCTTGGATATCAGGACAGGAACAGAGTGCTTTTTCGACGCCGCAAGCCTGGAACGGCCGGATGGGAAGCTCCCGCCGAATGATCATCGGTATCGGCAGCGACCTGATCGATATCAGACGCATCGAAAAATCGCTGGAGCGCCATGGCCAGCGCTTCATCCAGCGCATCTACACCGAGGTCGAACAGGCCCGTTCCGAAAACCGCGGCGCCCGCGTCGCTTCCTATGCCAAGCGCTTCGCCGCCAAGGAGGCCTGCGCCAAGGCGCTGGGCACGGGTATGGCGCAGGGCGTTTTCTGGCGTGACATGGGCGTCCTCAACCTGGCCGGCGGCAAGCCGACCATGGCGCTGACCGGCGGCGCGGCGGCGCGGCTGGACAAAATCCTGCCTGAAGGGCACAGGGCGGCAATCCACCTCACCATCACGGACGACTTTCCGCTTGCTCAAGCCTTTGTGATCATCGAGGCGTTGCCCGTCGAAGAAGCGCCATATTGATTGCATCTGACCACCGGCATGACGTTGCCCAGCGCGCGCCGAGACTCTATACCAACCAACGCATAATCGAGGACGACATGAGCGTGGCTGAAAAATCCCAGAAGAAATCCGGCGGGCTTGGCGAAACCGTCAGCGTCATCGTCCAGGCGCTTTTGCTCGCTCTGGTCATCCGCACGCTCCTTTTTCAGCCGTTCTCCATCCCGTCCGGGTCGATGCGGCCGACCTTGCTCGAGGGCGACTATCTCTTCGTCACCAAATGGTCCTATGGCTTCTCCCGCTATTCGCTGCCGTTTGGGCCGGATGTCTTTTCGGGCCGCATCTGGGGCGCCGAGCCGAAGCGCGGCGACGTGGCGGTGTTCAAGTTCCCGCCGGACCCCTCCGTCGACTACATCAAGCGCGTTATCGGCCTGCCGGGCGACAAGATCCAGGTCAAGGACGGCCAGCTCTTCATCAACGGCGTCGGCGTGCCACGCCAGAAGGTCGGGCAGATCGACAATCGCGACATCACCGAGGAGAACGGGCCGGTCGACGTCTATCGCGAGACATTGCCGAACGGCATCAGCTATGACACGCTCGACCTGACGCCGAACTCGATCGGTGACAACACCCGTGAATTCGACGTGCCGCCCGGCCACTATTTCATGATGGGCGACAACAGAGACAATTCCTCGGACAGCCGCTTCACCGTCGGTTTCGTGCCCGACGAGAACCTGGTCGGTCGCGCCAACCTCATCTTCTTCTCGATCGGTGGCAGCGCCAGCCCGCTCGAAATCTGGAAATGGCCGTCGCTGATGCGCGCGTCGCGCCTGTTCCATTTCGTCAATTAGGATCATGGCGGCGACAAAACGGCTGACTGCCGACGCGCTCGCCGAAGCGCTCATGGAGCGTACCGGCCACGCCTTTGCCGATCGCCAGCGCTTGCTCCGCGCGCTGACTCATGCCAGCGCCCGCAGCAGCCACGCCGGCATCGACTATGAGCGGTTCGAATTCCTCGGCGACCGCGTCCTCGGCCTAGTCGTCGCCGACATGCTGCTGGCGGCGTTTCCGGACGCTGCCGAAGGTGAGCTTTCACTCAGGCTCAACGCGCTGGTCAATGCCGAGGCGCTGGCGGAGATCGCCGAGGAGATCGGCCTGCCGGAGCTGATCCGCGCCGGCTCGGACGTGCGCGGCCTCGATGGACGCAAGCGCGTCAATCTGCGCGCCGATGCGCTGGAATCGCTGATCGCCGTGCTTTATCTCGACGGCGGTCTCAAGGCGGCCAGCGCCTTCATCCACAGATATTGGCGGCCGCGCTCGCAGGCCACGGGTGCTGCCCGCCGCGATGCCAAGACCGAATTGCAGGAATGGGCACACCAGGCGGCAGGCGCCGTGCCGGTCTACGCAATCGACAGCCGCGAGGGGCCCGACCACGATCCGCTGTTCACCGTCAGCGTCAGGGTTGGCGTCTATTCGCCGGCGATCGGCAGAGGGCGCTCCAAGCGCGAGGCCGAGCAGGCCGCCGCTACCGCACTGCTGCTGCGCGAAGGCGTCTGGCTCAACGCATCGGCCCAAAAATCGGAAACGATTTTTGGAAAGCACGATGCGTAGATTCAAAGTTTTAGAGCGTCCTTTGCGCGTCCGAACGGACGCGCGGCGCTCTAATGAAGGGAGTGCGGCATGACCGCCACCGAAGACGCCCCACCGGAAACGGAAGCTGCCGCCACGCACTCCGGCTTCGTCGCGCTGATCGGCGCGCCCAATGCGGGAAAATCGACGCTGGTCAACCAATTGGTCGGCGCCAAGGTGTCGATCGTCACCCACAAGGTGCAGACGACGCGCGCCATCGTGCGCGGCATCGCCACGCATCGGAATGCGCAGATCGTCTTCGTCGACACGCCCGGCATCTTCAAGCCGAAGCGACGGCTGGACACGGCGATGGTGACGACCGCCTGGGGCGGCGCCAAGGACGCCGATATCGTGCTGTTGCTGATCGATGCCGAGCGCGGCATCCGAGGCGACGCCGACGCCATCCTCGAACGGCTGAAGGATGTCCGGCAGCCGATGGTGCTGATCCTCAACAAGGTCGACCGGGTCAAGCCCGAGGCGCTGCTGGCCCTGTCCGCGGCAGCCAACGAAAAAGTGCCGTTCAAGCGCACCTTCATGGTCTCGGCGCTGACCGGGTCGGGCTGCAAGGACCTGCTCGACTATCTGGCCGAAACCCTGCCTGCCGGCCCCTGGTATTATCCGGAAGACCAGATTTCCGACCTGCCGATGCGTCAGCTGGCGGCCGAGATCACCCGCGAAAAGCTCTATCTCAGGCTGCATCAGGAACTGCCCTATTCCTCCCATATCGAGACCGAGAAATGGGAGGAGAAGAAGGACGGCTCGGTGCGCATCGACCAGACCATCTATGTCGAGCGCGACAGCCAGAAGAAGATCGTGCTCGGCCACAAGGGCGAGACGATCCGCGCCATCGGCCAGGCGGCGCGCATGGAGATATCAGGTATCCTCGAACAGAAGGTGCACCTGTTCCTGTTCGTTAAGGTGCGCGAGAACTGGGGCGACGACCCCGAGCGCTATCGTGAGATGGGGCTGGAGTTTCCACATTAACGTCCCTATCGACACAGCGCTCGTGAGCCGCCTGGTCGCCACGCAATTTCCCCGGTGGAAGGATCTCGCTGTCAGGCCGGTTGCATCAGGTGGGTGGGACAACAGGACCTTTCGTCTCGGAGACGACATGCTCGTGCGGCTGCCGAGCGCGGCGGCCTATTCCTTGCAAGTGGAAAAGGAACATCGCTGGTTGCCAAGGCTGGCACCTCTGCTGCCGCTGCCTGTCCCGGTGCCCCTGGCGATGGGGACCCCGGCCGACAACTATCCCTGGCATTGGTCCGTCTACCGCTGGATCGAAGGCGAGACGGCGACGCGGGAGCGTATTGCCAGCCTGCCGCAATTCGCGGCCAGCCTGGCCCAGTTTCTGGTTTCCTTGCAATTGATCGATCCCTCCGGTGGACCGGTGCCGGGGCAGCACAACTTTTTTCGCGGCGGACCACTGAGCGTCTATGACGGTGAAACCCGGCAAGCAATTGCTGCCCTCGACGGCAAGATCGACACGGGCGCGGCGAGCGCGGTGTGGGAAGCAGCACTTGCCGCGACATGGCATGGCGCGCCGGTCTGGTTCCACGGTGACGTCAGTTGGGGAAACCTTTTGGTCAGGCAAGGCAGCTTGAGCGCCGTGATCGACTTCGGCACTTCCGGCGTGGGCGATCCCTCGTGCGATTTGGCGATTGCGTGGACGCTGTTTGAAGGGAAAAGCCGAGAGGTGTTTCGCGCCGGACTTCCCGCCGATGAAGCAATGTGGGCGCGGGGCCGCGGCTGGACGCTGTGGAAGGCGCTGATTACGCTCGCCGGACACATAGACATCGATCCGGTCGAAATTGAAAAATCGCGACGCGTGATCGATGAGGTGCTTGCCGATCACCAGAGCGCGGCATGATGACGCCGAATGTTAGTTCCGGCGTTGGGCGAGTTCGAACGGGACACCAAAGCGGAAGGCGGGCAAGTTTGTTCTTGCTTTGTGCCATCAGTTATGCTACTGATTTGGGCATGGTGCTGATTTGCGCCAATGGCCGCCGCCGAGGCGGTTTTTTTTATTTCAGGCTTCGCCATTCGTCGGCGTGGCTGCCCACAGGCACTTGGTTACCCCCGAGTTCGGAGCCCGGCATCCGAGGCTCCAATCTTGATTTCGCCATCGAACCGGTGACAAGCTCCGCTCATGGAATGGCGCGACGAGGGAATCATTCTCGGCACCCGCAAGCATGGCGAAACCAGCGCCATTCTTGAGGTCATGACGCGTTTGCATGGCCGCCACCTCGGGCTTGTGCGCGGCGGCCGCTCGCGCAAGCAGCAGCCCGTTCTGCAGCCCGGCAACCGCGTCGACCTGTTGTGGCGGGCGCGGCTCGACGAGCATCTGGGCATCTTCCAGGCCGAGGCCATCGAGATGAACGCTGCCCGGCTGATGGACAGCGCCGTCGCCATCTATGGGCTGCAGACCATGGCAGCACATCTGCGCCTGTTGCCCGAGCGCGACGCCCATGGCGGCCTCTACGAGACGCTGGCCGTGATGATCGCCCACCTCGACGATGCGGACGCCGCCGGCGAGCTGGTGGCGCGCTTCGAGCTCTTGGTACTCGACGAACTCGGCTTCGGCCTCGATCTCAGCCAGTGTGCGGCGACCGGCGCCAGGGAGGATCTTGCCTATGTCTCGCCGAAATCCGGGCGCGCCGTGTCACGCGCGGCAGGCGCGCCATGGCGCGACAAGATGCTGGTGCTGCCCGCCTTCCTGCAGCGCGGCTCCGGCCTGCGCGCCGATCCGGCGGCGATCGAGGACGCCTTCCGGCTGACTGGCTTCTTTTTTACCCGCCACGTCTACGAGCCGCGCGGCATCGAGGCGCCCGGCGCCCGTGCCGGCTTCCTCGCCGCCTTGCGCAAGCACCACGCGGCGGGCAAGGCGATTGGCGCCGAGACCGCCGCCGGAGAAATCATCACATGAGCGAAGTGGAACTCTATCCCGGCCGGGTCTCGCCGCTCGGCCTCGGCACCATTCCGCACGGCGACATCCTCGAGTATACCGGCCTGGAATTGCTTCAGCGCATCATCGACAACAAATACCCGGCGCCGCCGATTTCCTTCCAGCTCAGTTTCGGCCTGGCGGAAGTGTCGGAAGGACGCGCGGTGTTCCGCGGCATGCCGAACGAGCGCCATCTCAACCCGCTGGGCGGGGTACATGGCGGCTGGGCCGCGACACTGCTGGATTCGGCTCTTGCCTGCGCGGTGCAGACGCTGCTCGACAAGGGCGAGGCCTATACGACGGCGGAGTTCAAGGTGAACCTGACGCGGCCGATCACGCCGAAGACCGGTGAAGTGGTGTGCGAGGGCAGGGTCGTGCACAAGGGCCGCACACTGGCGGTTTCGGAAGCGACGCTGAAGGATGCCAATGGCAAGCTGCTGGCTTTCGGCACCGAAACATGCTCGATCTTTCCGGCTGCCAATCTGGCGGCGCGTTGAGGGACTGGCCGTCTGGCGGCCGCATTTGCCCGGCCGCTCGACGGCCGTACTTGCCCAGCCGCTTGACGGCCGTATTTAAGTGTCAGTGAAAACTGAATGTCAGTAAAACTGGCCTGGTTTGGGGGAACCGCCATGTTCGAAAGCCTGATCGGTCTTGTCGCGATCATCGCGCTGTTCGTTATTATTTCGCGTCAGCAGCGCCGCATCGGCCTGATCGAGCGCGAGCTTGGCGCGCTGCGCAGCCTCGTGCTTTCCGGTGCCGTGCCGCCTGCGGCCAAACCGGCCGACCAGGCGACGACGGAAGGCAAGCCGGCGGATGCGGCCCCGGCCGCAGCGGCAGACATTGCCTCACCACCGGCAAACGCGCCGGAAACACCGGCCGCGGAAACTGATGCCAGCAGCGGCGAGGTCGTATCGGGACCGTGGACTTCCGGCGAAGCGGCGCCGAAGGCGGCGGAGCCCGCCAGGCCGGACGCGGCAGCGGCGAAGGCCGCGCGCCAGACCGATGTCGAGACGGCGCTTGGCACCCGCTGGGCGGTCTGGGTCGGCGGCATCGCGCTGGCGCTGGGCGGCCTGTTCCTGATCCGCTACACCATCGAGGCCGGCATTTTCGGGCCCGGCGTGCGGCTTGCCATGGCGGCAATGCTTGGGCTGGTGCTGGTCGCCGCCGGCGAGTTCATCCGCCGTACCGGCTTCAGGGTGCCGGTGCAGGGCGCGACCGGTGCCTACATTCCAGCGATCCTGACAGCAGCCGGCGCCTTCATCCTGTTCGGCACGGTCTATGCCGCGCATGGCATTTACGGCTTCATCGGTCCGGCGCTCGCCTTCACGCTGCTTGGCGCCATCGGCGTGGCGACGATCGCGGCAGCCCTCGTCCACGGCCAGGCGCTGGCCGGCATCGGCCTGCTCGGCGCCATGGTGACGCCGGCTCTGGTCGCTTCGCAGGCGCCCAATCCGTGGGCGCTGTTCGGCTATCTCTCGATCGTGCTTGCCGCCACCGGCATCATCGCCCGGATGCGCGACTGGAGATTGCTGATGGCGGCGGCCTTCGTCGGCACCGGCCTCTGGACCATCTTCTACATGACCGATGCGCCTGGCGCCAACCTCTCCACCATCCTGTTCATCGATGCCGTCACCTTGGCCGTGCTTGCCTTCGTCTGGCTCGGCCGTCGCGGTGGCGAAGCAGAACCGGCCAGTGGCTTCGACTGGCCTTCGATCGCCCCTGGCTTCTTCGTCGGTCTTTCGGCCATGGCGCTGTTCATCGATCCCGAATACGCTGCCGCTGGCGATGCTCTGTGGGGGGCAGCTCTTATCGCAGCCCTGGTCGTGGTGGCGCTCTACCGGCCGCTGGCGCTGGCGCTTCTGCACGCCGCAGGGCTGGCGACGGTGCTGGTCTATCTCGGCATCATTCCGCCAACCTCGATCGTTTCCGACTTTTCGGGTGGCGCTCTCGGGGTTGAAGGCCTGGCGGCGGCGGTGGCCGATACGCTGATGCTCAGGGTCGGTATCTTTCTCGGGCTTGTCTTCATCGGGGCCGGATTCTGGGCGGCGCGCAACCTTGCCGCGTCGGCACAAATCCGCGCCGCCTCATGGGCGGCATGGGGCGTTGCCGCGCCGCTGGTCATTCTCCTGACGCTCTGGGTCACCTTCGGCAATCTCGACCGCGATCTTGCCTACGCGGCGGTTGCAGCGCTTCTGGTCGTGGTCTTCGCCGCCGGCGGCGAGTGGATCGCGCGCGGTGAAGAGCCGCCGCTACAGGGCGGGGCGGCCGTCTCGTTCGCGCTTGGCGGGGCAGCAGCCTCCGCCTTGCTGATGCTCTACATGGCCTTTGGCTCCGGCTGGACAACCATCCTCTTGGGTGCCGCGGCCATCGTGCCGGCGTTGGCCACCCGCTGGCGCGCCTATCCGGTGCTCGGCTGGATTTCGGTCGGTGCGGTCATCGCGGTGCTCGGCCGCGTCGCCTTCGATCCGACAATCGTCGGCGCCGAATTCCTGTCGACGACGCCTGTCTTCAACTGGCTGCTGCCGGGCTACGGCGTGCCGGCGCTCGCCTTCGGTTTTGCTGCCTGGCAGCTCGCCCGCACCACCCCCGCACTCCCAATGGCTGGCAATGGCCGCCCGCGCCTCGCCCTGGAAGCGGGCGCGGCACTTTTTGCGCTGCTCACCGTTGCCATGCTGGTGCGCCACGCCATGCATGGCGGTGTCATCGACACCGGTGCTGCGACGCTCACCGAACAGGCGATCTACACGCTGATCGCCATCGGCGCCGGCGCCATCCTGGTCGCCATCGACATGCGCTCGCCAAGCCCGGTGCTGCGCTATGGTTCACTTGCCGCGGGCGTGGTCTCGGCCGCCTTCGTCGTCGTCCAGCATTTCCTGGCGTTGAACCCGCTGTTTACTGACGAATCGACCGGCGAGATCCCGGTGTTCAACCTTTTGTTTCTCGCCTATCTCTTGCCGGCCGTCGCTGCTGGGGGGCTCGCGCTCTATGCCAGAGACAAGCGGCCGAAATGGTATGCTGCGATGCTGGCGCTGGTGGCCGCACTGCTTGCCTTCGCCTATGCGACGCTGTCGGTTCGGCGCCTGTTCAAGGGTGAGTTCATCGGCCTGTGGAGCGGCCTCGGCCAGCTTGAAACATACACCTATTCCGCGCTGTGGCTGATCATCGGCGTGGCGTTGCTTACCGCCGGCGTCTGGCTGAAGTCGCAGGTGCTGCGTATCGCCTCGGCCGCGCTGATCTCGGTCGCCGTTCTGAAGGTCTTCCTCTTCGACATGTCGGAACTGGAAGGCGTGCTGAGGGCGCTGTCCTTCATCGGCCTTGGTGCGGTGCTGATCGGCATCGGCCTGTTCTACCAGCGGCTGCTGACAAGAGCGGCGAGGGAGAAGCTCCAAACGAGCAGCTGACGGCTTTCGATTTTCGGGAATAAATCGCTCGATGCCAGCGTTATTCAATCGCTTGGTGACCGGGGCGGCGGACCGCTTCGCGCTGGCCGCTTGCGCCGCGCCGAGAAGGCGCGTTCAATCGGGATAAGAAGGGCGGCCTCGAAAACCAGCGGTCATGGACGAAAAGAAGGCAGCAATCCTTGGCGAAATACCGCGCCTGCGCCGCTATGCGCGGTCGCTGCTGCGCGACCGCGATTCCGCCGACGACCTCGTTCAGGACTGTCTCGAACGGGCGCTTGTGCGGCTCGATAATTGGCAGACTGGAGAAAGCCCCAGGAGGTGGCTGTTTACGATTATGCATCATTTGTTCATCGACCAGACGCGCAAGGTGAACCGGCGCGGCGAAGTGGCGATGTTGCCGCTGGAAGCTGGCGAAGCGCAGGCGGCACCCGCCGAGCAAGTGGAGAACATCGCCTCGCGCGAGATTATCGACGCATTGCAGGCAATCAGCCCGGACCGGCGCGCGGCACTCGTCATGGTCGCCATCGAAGGCTTTTCCTATGCCGAGGCCGCCAACATACTCGGCGTGCCGGCCGGCACGCTGATGTCGCGCATCGCGCGCGGGCGTGAGGAATTGCGCGGGCTGCTGGACGACACGGCGCGCCGCCGGGCGATAAGGATCGTCGAGAAATGACCAGGCGCGATTTTTCCGAACGCGATATCCACATGGCCCTCGACGGCGAATTGCCGGGCGACGAGCGCGTGGCTTATGACGCCTGGCTCGACGCCAATCCCGAAATGAAGGCGAAGAGCGCCCGCTATGTCGCCGACCGCGCAGCGCTGCGTGCCGCCTTCGCCGGCGTGCTCGACGAGCCGGTGCCGGCGCGGTTGCAGAGGATCGTGTTCGGCGAGGCGCCGGTCAGGACGGCGGCATCGCGCTCGCGCTCGCGCTGGTGGCTGGCGGCCGCGGCGGCGGCGGTGCTGGCCATTGGCGGTGTCGGCGGTTATGTCGCCGGTGTCGGCCATCTCGGTCTGGAAGAGCCGGTCGACCAACTCGCCGAGCAGGCGATAGCAGCCCATGTCATCTATGCCGCCGAAAAACGGCATGCGGTGGAAGTGCCGGCCAGCGATAAGGATCATCTGCAGACCTGGCTGTCTAACAGTGTCGGCCTGAAGCTGATCGCACCGGATCTGGCGGCGCAAGGGTTCCAACTCGTCGGCGGCCGGCTGCTGCCTGCCGGCGAGAGCAAGGCCGCGATGCTGCTTTATGAGGACGACAAGGGCGAGCGCATCTCGCTGTTCGTCACTGCTGAATCGGCCGAGAAGGCCAAGGGCACCTATGGGTCGGAAGAGAACGGCCCCGAGGCCGTCTACTGGCTGGACAAGGGCTATGGCTGCGCCGTCGTCGGCTCGCTGCCGCGCGCGCAGCTGACCGCGGTGGCCAAGAGCGCTTACAGCCAGCTTCTGGCCGGGCTGGCCGGCTGAACCGCGCCTGTTTTCCGAAGCCGGAGTCACGGTCAAAACAGCGATCCTGTTCAAAGCCCTTGCACTGATCTACAGTGCCACGCGCCCTCATGCGCCGGGCCGAAACTGTCACAATTCGGCCCGAATCGAGGTGCGATAGCGCTTGACGGATGCTGGCGCTTCGGCTGGTGTTATCGACGTTTCGACCAGGGCCTTTTCCACAACCCAATCGAGGTTTTCCGAGCCCGCATGCCTGCCGAGATTCGCACGGCCCGCGCGTCCGACGTCGATGAGCTCGCCGCCATCGAGAAGGCTGTTTTCTCGGGCGACCGCATTTCCCGCCGCTCCTTTCGCCAGTTGATCGAACGCGAAAGCGCCGAGATGCTGGTTGCCGAAAGCGACGGCCGCGTCGCCGGCTATGCGGTCGTGCTGTTTCGCAAGGGCAGCGGTGTCGCGCGGCTCTATTCCATCGCCATCGGCCCCTTTTTCGGCGGGCTCGGCATTGGCCGCATGCTGCTGGCATCGGCGGAAGAAACTGCTTTCAAGCACGACCGCATGATGCTGCGTCTCGAGGTGCGCGAGGACAACAGCCGGGCCATTCGCATCTACGAGCAGAGGGGCTACCGCAAGATCGGCCGCGAACCGGGCTATTACGAGGACGGCGCCACTGCGCTGCGCTACGAAAAGACCTTGCGCGGCGACATTCCGGTCGCCACCAAGGTGCCGTTCTACCAGCAGACCTGCGAATTCACCTGCGGCCCGTGCTGCCTGATGATGGCGATGGCCAATTTCGATTCCGGCTTCGTGCCCGACCCGGTCATGGAAATCCGTTTATGGCGCGAGGCGACCACCGTTTTCATGATGTCGGGGCCAGGTGGCTGCGAGCCGTTCGGCCTCGCCGTTGCCGGCCACGAAAGCGGGCTCTCTGCCGAGATTTATGTCTCCTTCCACGGCGCGCTGTTCCTGCAGTCGGTGCGCAGCCAGGACAAGCGCCGGGTGATGGAACTGGCGCAGGTCGACTTTCGCCAGCGCGCGGAACATTACGGCATTCCGGTAAACTACCGTCCATTCGCCATAGACGATATCCGCGCCGCGATCGCCGAGGGAAAACTGGTGCTGGTCCTGATCAGCGGCTTCCTGATGTTCGGCAAGAAGGTTCCGCACTGGGTGCTGGCCATCGGCGACGACGGCGACCATATCCTGATCCACGATCCCTGGGTCGAGGACGAGAGACAGGAGACCATCCTTGATGCTGCCAACATTCCGGTGCCTTACGGCATCTTCATGAACATGGCGCAGTTCGGCCGCGACGGATTGCGTGCCGCCATCACCCTCGGAAAGCGCGACAGACAATGACCTGGGTCATCCTTACCGGCCGGCAAAACGATCTCGACCAGGTGGCGACACCGCACAAGATCATCACCAATCGCGACTATCTAGCGCATCCGGCGCTGTTTCGCGGCCAGCGTCCGAAGGTGATCAACCTGTCGAACAATTACGGCTACCAGAGCCGCGGCTACTACGCCTCGCTGCTCGCCGGCTCGCGCGGCCACAAGGTCATCCCGACGGTCGAGACGATGATCGACCTGTCCGAGCGCAAGCTCTACGAGCATGCGCTGCCGGAGCTGGAACTCGCGCTCAACAAATGCCGCAAGGATCTCGGCGGCGCCTTTCCGCAAAAAGTCTGCATCTTCTTCGGCATCGGCCCGTCGAGGGTCTGGGACCGCTTCGCCAAGCTCTTGTTCGACTGGTTCCGGGCGCCGGCGCTGGAAGTTCACATCACCGACAGCGCCGAATGGGCGTCGATCCGCAAGATCGGCTTCCATCCGCTGGCCAGGATGACCGAGGAGGAAGAAAAGCGCTTCCTTCAGTGCCTCGAGACCTACACCAGCCGCGAGTGGCGCGACACCAAGGGCCGCACGCCGGCGCGCTACACCTTCGCCACGCTGGTCGATCCGCATGAGGAATTGCCGCCGTCGGAGATATCGTCGCTGCGCTATTGGGCCAAGATCGCCGAAAAGATGGGCGTCGAAATCGAGCCGATCACCAAAAGGGATCTGGCCAAGCTCGCCAACTACGATGCGCTGTTCGTTCGCGAGACCACCTCGATCTCCAACCATACCTACCGCTTCGCCCGCCGCGCCCAGCAGGAAGGCATGCCGGTCATCGACGATCCGCTGTCGATGATCCGCTGCACCAACAAGGTCTATCTCAACGAGCTGATGACCTACAACAAGGTGCCGGTGCCGCCGACGGTGATGATCGCCGGCAGCTCCGACCTTGAAGTGGCGGCGCAGACGCTGGGTTTCCCGCTGGTGCTGAAGATCCCGGACTCCTCGTTCTCGCGCGGCGTCAAGAAGTGCGCCACCTTCGAGGAGCTGAAGACGCTGGCCACCGAATGGCTGGAGGATTCCGACCTCTTGATCGCGCAGAAATTCATCCCGACCGAATATGACTGGCGCGTCGGCGTGCTCGGCGGCCAGCCGCTGTTTGCCGTGCACTATCTGATGGCCAAGAAGCACTGGCAGATCGTCAACCACAAGGCCAACGGCAAGCCCGACCAGGGCGGCATCAAGACCTTCACGCTGAAGGAGACGCCGGCCCACGTCGTCGAGACGGCGGTGAGGGCGGCGCGCTGCATCGGCGACGGCCTCTATGGCGTCGACCTCAAGGAGACCAAGGACGGTATCTTCGTCATCGAGGTCAACGACAACCCCAACCTTGACCATGGCTACGAGGATTCCGGCGAAAAAGACGAGGTCTGGGTGCGGCTGACGCAGTGGTTCCTGGAGCGGCTGGACCGGCCGGGGCGATAAATACTCGAATTGAGGGGAAAAGGATGCTGTTCTTCGTCATCGAGGATTTTCGCGGCTGCGATCGCAAGGAGATCTACCGTCGCTTCCGCGACCGGGGCCGCCTCAAGCCGGACGAGCTTCTCGTCCATCATAGCTGGATCGCGGCGGACATGAGCCGCTGCTTCCTGCTGGTGGAGGCCGATGACGTCACGCTCCTGCAGCGCTGGGTCGTCGAATGGGCGGATCTGGTGGAGTTCGAGATCGTTCCCGTGGCGACGAACAAGGACATGGTCGAGGTATTGAGCGGACACCTCTGACCGGGCGCCGTCACTGACCGTCGGACGACGGAGCGACGAGCGCCGGCGATCTGACGGCACGGATACATTCCGCGATCAGCCATTTGCGGAACGCCGCCACCACATCGCGTCTGGCGCTTCGCTCCGGGATCGTCAGGCAATAGGGCTGGCGCAGCTCGAGTGCCCGCGCAACGGGCCTGACCAGCCTGCTGTCCTCGACCGCGTCGGCGCAGAACACGCCTTGCGCCAGCGCGACGCCCAGGCCCGAAATGGCGAGGTCGAGCGCTGCACGCGACGAGTTCGCCGACAGGCCCCGCCGCGCGGCGCGGCCGGGTTCGATCTCGGCCGCCTCGAACCAGGTACGCCAGGACGGAAAGGCAGCACCAGTCGGCCCCCAGTCCGTGTGGATCAGTGATAGGCCGGCGAGGGGCCCGCCTCCGGGCTTGATCGCCCTGGCGAATCCCGGGGCACAGACCGGATAGACGGCGTCCCTGACGATGTCTTCGGTTGGGTGTTCGCGATAGTGGGGGCCGTAGGAAAGCCTGATGTCGATCAGCTCACGATCGAACGGCACCGGGTCGTCGTCGCCTCTCAATGATATGTCGACGGCGCCATGGCTTGCGACAAAGCCTGCGAGTCGCTGGGAAAGCCAGCCCATCGCCATGGAGGGCGGCACCGATACCACCAGCCGGGGGCGGAAGGCGTCGCCGCCCAGCTCGCGCGAAACGCTGCCGATCTCATGGAAGGCCATGGTCAGCCTGGGCAGCATCTCCACGCCCGCCTCGGTGAGGACGACGCGGCGGTTGACCCGGTGGAACAGCTTGCGGCCCATCTGCTGCTCGACGGTGCGGATGAGCTGGCTGACCGCGGCCGCCGAGACCGAAAGCTCTTCCGCCGCCGCCGCAAAGCTCCCCGTGCGCGCCGCGGCCTCGAAGGCCTGAAGTCCCCGCAGTGATGGAAGTGCGACCATGGCAATCCAAGATAGGTTAGCTTATCTTATCTAAATCGCAGAAATCCTCGTTTTTAGAAAGGTTTTTTGTTGGCTAGCTTGGCTTGACCAACGCAATCGGCTGGGGAAGAAGCCCATGGATCATCGCGACGTGATTGCCTCGCTGACGCCCCAGGAGCGCAATCGCCTCACCGGCAAGTCGGATGTGCCAGGGCTCATCCAGTTTGCCGTCCATGGCGGGGCAATCATACTTTTCGGATCGCTGATCGCAGCCAGGGTGCCGTTCTGGCCGCTGCTGATGCTGCCGCAAGGCATACTGATCGTGTTCCTGTTCACGCTGATGCACGAGACGGTGCATCGCACGGCGTTCGAGACGCAGTGGCTGAACGACGCCGTTGCGCGGCTATGCAGCCTGACGATCGTGCTGCCGGCCGACTGGTTCCGTTACTTCCACTTCGCCCATCATCGTTTCACCCAGGATCCGCAAAACGATCCGGAACTGGCCTTTCCGAAGCCGGAGACCCTGCGGCAGTACATTGTCCACATCTCCGGCATCCCGCTGTGGTGGGGCCAGTTCAAGACACTCTACGCCAATGCCGTGGGCCGCAGCCGGGACAGCTACGTGCCGCCGAAGGGCCGCCCCAAGGTGCGCGCCGAGGCCCGCGCCATGATTGCCTTCTATGCCCTCGTGCTAGTGCTCGCCGTCTGGTTCCAGGCAACGACGCTCATCTATGTCTGGATCGTGCCGGCTCTGCTCGGTCAGCCGTTCCTGCGGCTCTATCTGCTGGCCGAGCATGGCCGCTGCCCCTTCGTCGCCAACATGCTGGAGAACACCAGGACGACGCTGACCAATTGGCTTGTCCGCAAGCTTGCCTGGAACATGCCCTTTCATACCGAGCATCACGCCTATCCCGGCGTGCCGTTCCACCAGCTGCCGGAATTCCACCGGCTGATAGAGCGGCATCTCAAGGTGGTCGAGCCGGGATATGTGAGCTTCCACGAAAAATACATCGAAACGCTGCGCTGAAGGCGGCATCATCCCGACTGGCTGAGCATCGCCCGCGACTTCAGCAACCGGTTGATCTCCGATGCCTTTGCCGGCGTGCCGATCAGGTAGCCTTGCGCCTCGACGCAGCCCTCCTTGCGCAGGAACTCCAGCTGAGCTTCGGTTTCGACGCCTTCGGCGGTGACGGTGATGCCAAGCTGCGCACCGAGCCCGATGACCGTGCGCACGATCGCGGCCGTGTCGCGGTTGTCGATGTCGCGGATGAAGGAGCGGTCTATCTTGATCTTGTCGACCGGGAAGCGGCGGAGATAGCCGAGCGACGAATAGCCGGTGCCGAAATCGTCCAGCGCGATGCGGACGCCAAGGTCGCGCAACTGCCTGAGCGTCTTCAGCACCGTATCGCTCTCGTCCATCAGCACTGTTTCGGTGATTTCCAGTTCAAGCCGGTCGGCCGGCACGCCGGAAAATGCCAGCGCGGAGATGACGTTCCGGGGAAAAGTGCCGCTTTTGATCTGCACAGCCGAGACATTGACCGCGATACGCAGCCCACGCGGCCAGCCCGCCGCAACCGTGCAGGCTTTCCTCAGTGCCCATTCTCCCAGCGGCACGATCAGCCCAATTTCTTCGGCGACCGGGATGAAATCGTCTGGCGGCACCAAGCCGCGTGCCGGCGAACGCCACCGCATCAAGGCTTCGGCGCCGACGATCTCGCCGGAAGCGATGTTCATGATGGGTTGGAAATCCAGCTCGAATTCACGCCGCGGCAGCGCCGCCTCAAGATCGGTTTCGAGCGCGCGCCGTGCCCGCACCGTCGCATCCATGCCCGGCTCGAAGAAGCGATAGACGTTGCGTCCTTCGCTTTTCGCCCGGTAGAGGGCCATGTCGGCGTTTTTCAGCAGCGTGTCGGCATCCCTGCCGTCATCGGGGAAAAGGGCGATGCCGAGGCTGATGCCGACATGCATATCGCGTTTTTTGTCGCGAAAGGGTCTTCCGATGGTGTCGACAATGCGTTTTGCCAGTTTTTCCGCATCACTGGCACCTTTTGGATTGAACTGGATGATGACGAACTCGTCGCCGCCGAAACGGGCGACCACATCCCTTTCATTGCGCAGGCATCGCTGCAGCCGCTCGGCCACGCATTTCAGCAGCCAGTCGCCGGCCGGGTGCCCCCAAGTGTCGTTGACAGCCTTGAAGCGGTCGAGGTCAAGCGAGAATATCGCCAGGTCCGTGGCCTCACCCAAGGCCTGATCGAGCCGTTCGCGAAACATCGAGCGGTTGGGCAGGTTGGTCAGCGTGTCGTAATGTGCAAGATGGGTCATGCGCTCTTCGACGCGCCGGCGCTCGGTGACGTCGTCGAAGGTCACGACCCAGCCGCCGCCACTCATCGGCCGCCGCACGACCAAAAGAGTTCTGCCATCGGCAAGATGACGGTAGGTCGACCGCATTTCCCCGGCTTGAAGGCAGGCCGCGGTTTTCGAGATTTCGCTGTCGATGTCGATCTCCGCATAGAGACCCAGGCGCACGAGCTGCTGAAGCGCGTCGCGGTGACTCATGCCAAGCGGAAAGTCGGCCGGCATCACGTGGTAGAGTTCCAGGAAACGTCCGTTGCGCACGATCAGCCTGCCGTCCGCGTCATACATCAAAAGGCCTTGCGACATGTTGGCGAGTGCCGCGTCGAAACGGCGGTGCTGCTCCTTCAGCTCCAGCTCGGCGCGCCGTTGCTCGGTGATGTCTTCATAGATCGACACCCAGCCGCCCGAAGCCAGCGGCCGGTGCGAGATGTTGATGATGCGCCCATCCGACAGCGTTTCCTCGTAGGTCGAGGGTTTCGCCTGGTCGATATAAGGTTTGCGGATGGCGTAGAGTTCTTCGGCGCTGTGCGAGGCGACGCCGATGTCGACGCTGTGCTGGAGGATGTCGAAAAACCGGATGCCGGGCTGCACGATCTCAGGGTCGAGGCAGAAAATGCTGATATAATTGCCGTTGCAGATGATCATGCGCTCGTCGGCGTCGAACATGCCCAAGCCATGCGACATGTTCTCGACGGCTGCCGAAAAACGATCATCCTGTTTGCGTAGTTCGTCTTCGATGCGCCGCTTCTGGCCGATGCCTCCGGCGCCGCGCCTGCGCGCGGGCGAACCAGCCTTGGCATGAGCGAGGGGCATATGCGGGGCCTGCAGACCGTGATCGACACGATACTGTGGTAGCCGCCGGTTAATTTAGCGTTCTTTTACTTCGCCGAACGCCCGTAACCGTTGCCTGACGTTCCGTTTCGATCGCCGCATACCGTTTGAGGAACGCGTTTTGCGCCCAGGTCACCGAGCGCGGCGTGAAATCGAAGCGGGCGGCATTGAAGCCGCGCGGCCGGCCGAAGAATTCGGTCGCCTCGGCGGTCGAAAAGCCGGCAAGCAGCGTTGCCTCGAAATAGGCGGCGATCTGATCGGCGCGCTTGATTTCCTTGCGCAGGCCCGCACCCGGTTCGACCGGCAGCGAAAAGCGCAGATGGATGGCGCGCTGCAGCCTGAGTTCGCAATCCTTGTAGCTGCCGCCCATCACCGATTTGAATGGTGAGATCATGTCGCCGATGACATATTCCGGCGCGTCGTGCAGCAAAGCCGCCAGCCGCGCGTCGGCCGGGGCGTCCGGCACCAGCTCGCCGAAAAGCGCTTCGACCAGCAGCGAATGCTGGGCGACGGAAAAGGCGTGGTCGCCGCTGGTCTGGCCGTTCCAGCGGGCGACGCGGGCAAGCCCATGGGCGATGTCCGAAATCTCGATGTCGAGCGGCGAAGGGTCGAGCAGATCGAGCCGCCGGCCCGACAGCATCCGCTGCCAGGCGCGCGGCGGCGCGCCGGCACGGTCGGCCGCCATCAGGCCTCCTCCGTGCCGACGGATTCCTGCGGGCCAACGGTTTCCAGCGGAAAAGTGAATTTCGCCCAGGCGGGGATGGTGAGCGACACGGTGACGTCATCCGCCATGATCGGCTGGCCGGCGTCGAGCGCCGCCTTGATGCGGTCGATACGGGCTATGGCGAGGCCCGTCGTTACGGCGGTGGAGCCAAGCGTGCCGACCGGCCGGCCGGCAACTGTCAGTTCCGTGCCAGGGGCGGGCAGGGGCCGTTCGGCCGAAACGATCAGCACCCGCCGTCTGGCGGTGCCGCGATGCTGCATGCGCGAGACCACTTCCTGGCCGACATAGCAGCCCTTCCTGAAGCCGACGCCGCCGATCTCGTCGAGCAGCACATCATGCGGGAAGGCATCGCCGAGCTGATAGTCGCTGCCACTTTCAGCAATGCCCTGGGCGATGCGCAGAGCTTGCCATGCGGCCGGGTCGCCGACCTCGGCCGTGCCGCCATAAAGGCGGCTGACGGCCGCGTCGAGGAACCGTGCATCGGCAACCGGCGTTGAATCAAGTTGCGAAGTGGTTGAATCATCTCCCCACGCAACGGTGACAACCCCCTGATCGGCCTTGGCAATCTCGACTTTGGCGCGCAATTTGTAGAGCATCAGCCGGCGGATGAAATCGCCCGATATATCGGCGCGGCATTCGAGGCGGAAGGCATTCTCGCCAGCGCGCGAGATCAGGAAGTCGAACAGAATCTTGCCTTGCGGCGTCAGCAAGGCGCCGGGCTTTGCTTCGCCGGCAGCCAATGCGTCGAGGTCTGTGGTCAGAATGTTCTGCAAAAAGCTTTCAGCATCCGGGCCTGACACGGAAACGAGTGCGCGGTCTTTCAACTGGGCAAAGGACATGGGCGGAAAAAGAACCTGATCTTGCAAAACGGTCGGCCATTACGTAAGCCGCTGACACTCCCCCCGCAAGAGACCGGATCAGCATGGCCACGACCTACGACCTCATCCTGACAGGCGGCACGGTGGTCAACCACGATGGTGAGGGCCGGCGCGACATAGGCATCAATGGCGGGCGCATCGCCGCCATCGGCGATCTCGGCCAGTCCTCCGCCGGCGAGACGGTCGACTGTCGCGGCCTGCATATCCTGCCGGGCGTCGTTGACAGCCAGGTGCATTTCCGCGAGCCGGGGCTTGAGCACAAGGAAGATTTGGAAACAGGCTCGCGGGCAGCGGTGCTGGGCGGCGTCACCGCCGTGTTCGAGATGCCCAACACCAACCCGCTGACCACCAGCGAAGCAGCCCTCGCCGACAAGGTTCAACGCGCCACCGGGCGCATGCATTGCGACTTTGCCTTCTGGGTCGGCGGCACCCGCGAGAATGCCAATGACGCCGGCGATCTTGAACGGCTGGCGGGCGCGGCCGGGATAAAAGTGTTCATGGGCTCGTCCACCGGCGACCTGTTGGTCGAGGACGACGAGGGCGTCGCCTCGATTTTGAGGAATACGCGCCGTCGCGCCGCCTTCCATTCCGAGGACGAATTCCGGCTGCGCGAGCGGCTCGGCGAACGCATCGAGGGCGATCCGTCCTCGCACCCGGTGTGGCGCGACGAGATCGCGGCACTGCGCTGCACCGAGCGCCTGGTGCGCATAGCGCGCCAGGTTCGCGCCCGCATCCACGTGTTGCACGTCTCGACCGCCGAGGAGATCGCCTTCCTCGAGCAGCACAAGGATGTCGCGACCTGCGAGGCGACGCCGCATCATCTGACGCTGAGCGCGGATGATTACGCGCGGCTTGGCACGCTGATCCAGATGAATCCGCCGGTGCGGGCAGTGCGCCACCGCGACGGCATCTGGCACGGCATTGCGCAAGGTATCGTCGATGTGCTGGGCTCCGATCACGCCCCGCATACGCTTGCCGAGAAGGCGAAACCCTATCCGGCCTCGCCGTCGGGCATGACCGGCGTGCAGACGCTGGTGCCGATCATGCTGGATCATGTCAATGCCGGCCGGCTGACGTTGCAGCGTTTCGTCGACCTGTCCAGCCACGGTCCGCAGCGCATCTTCGGCATGGCCAGGAAAGGCCGCATCGCGGCCGGTTACGACGCCGATTTCACGGTTGTCGATTTGAAGCGCCGTGAGACCATCACCAATGCGCAGGCTGGCTCGAAGGCCGGCTGGACTCCTTATGACGGCAGGCAAGTAACCGGCTGGCCGGTCGGCACCGTCGTGCGCGGCCGGCGCGTGATGTGGGAAGGCGAGATCGTCACCCCCGGACAGGGCAGGGCGGTGGAGTTTTCCGAAGCGCTGGCGGGTTAGGCACCCTTCAAGGACGCTTCACGTCTTTGATTCCTGGGCGTTCTGCATTATGTTCAGGCCGTTATGAATACAAATGCAGTGACAATGATTATTCCAGCCGAGTTTCCGCAGTTGCAGGCGCTAGCCTGGAACCGCGACGCCGCGCGCCCGATCCCGGCCGAAGAAGCATTTGCACTGTACGAGCGCAATTGGCGTTTTGTCGATCAAACGCGCCTTACCGCACGTGAAAAGCAGCTTATACAGAGTCTGGCCGCCGAATTCGGTCACGGGGTTCTTCTGGTCGCAGGCTGAAATCCTTTCTTTCTTCTCCTGATCTTTCTTCTCGCATCCACGATATCAAACAGGACACACCGCGAGCGGAAGTCATGAGGGAATTCAAAAGGTCTGAGCATCGCATCATCACTGAAGCCCTCGGGCTGATGGATCGTGATTTTCTGATCGCTACCCAATGCTGGTTTGGCGGCGGGACGGCGATTGTGCTGAAACTGGGCGAATATCGCCGGTCTCTGGATATCGACTTTCTGTGCGCCAGCGCCGGCGGTTACCGCGAACTGAGGACGTCAGCCGTCGAACATGGCGTCAGGGCGTTCTTTCCCGAACCCGTCGAGCCCGTCCGGGATTTCCTGATCGATCAATATGGCCTGAGGACTGTCGTGCGTTTGAAGGGACAACTGATCAAATTCGAAGTCGTGCGCGAAGGCCGCATCTCCTTGCAAGGCCATTTCGATGCCGATCTGAACGTGCCTGCCCTGGTCCCGGCCGATATGTTTGCCGAGAAGCTGCTGGCAAACGCCGATCGATGTCAGGACCGCGCAGTGGCATATCGCGACGCCATCGATCTTGGAATGCTGGTCAACGCCTATGGCGAAATCCCGATCGACGCTCTTGTGAAGACGCAAGCTGCCTATGGACCGGATATCCGGCGCAAGGCCGCATGGGTTGCGAACAGGCTCCAGGACGCGGACGAACTGCGTTACGCCGCCGAGGCCTTACAGATGGAGGCCGGCGCGGCGCGCAATGCCATTTCGGCCTTTCGAAAAGAGGCCATTCGCATTTGGCCGGAGGCGGGCATCGGCAAGGATTCTGCCAACCCGAGCAACTAGTATTCCGCCGGCCCTCAGTCTCCAGCGACGAAGAACGCCCACTGTCCATCCGGCGTGATGCCGACGCGGTAGAAGATGTAGGCGCCGAACTGCTTCATGCTGTCATAGTCGCCGGCGGTGACGATCTTGAACAGCTCGACCCGCTGCCTGGCGTCGAGCTTGTCCAGTGGCAGCGCGAAGAAATACGGCCAGACATAGAGGTCCTGCGGTGTGCCGGCATCGACATGGACATAGCCGGCATTGAGCACCTCTTCCATGATGGCGAGGATCTCCTGGCCTTCCGTGTCGCCCGAAAGACCCTTCAGGAAGGTGATCGGGTCGCCTTCGATCTCGCTCAACGACAATTGGGTCATCGTGTCGCCCTTGCCAATCAGCGGCCGGAGCCTTTCGATATCGCCACTCTTGCAGGCCTCGACGATCAGGTCGTGCATGCGCCTGACCGGCTCCGGCAGCTTGCCGAGATCGTAGACGACCTCGGGCAAGGGTTCATCCGGATCGGCACGCGGGTTGGCCATGCCACCATCGTCCGCTGGCCCCTCCGGGTCGACCTGTTCCGGCTCGCCGGGCGGCGTCGGCTGGCTGCCCGCGGGCGGCGTCGTGCCGGGCGGGTCGGGCATCGGCACCGCAGTTCCGGGCGGCGACATGTCGTCGTCGGGGGGCGGCGCGACCGGAGAAGGAAGGTCCTCGCGCTTGATTTCACTCAGCGCATAAGCGGCGCTGCCCGCGAGGCAGAGCGCTAGCGGAACCGCGGCGCAAAAAACAGCGACCCGGATGCTGAGGACCAAGCCACGCGGCTGGCCCGACATCGAAAAATTCACGGCTTGCCTCTCCAAAGAGCCTGATGCGGGTTCAGTGCCGCAACCGTCCTGGTTCGAAGGCCCCGGCTATCACCTTTTCACGCATGCGGTCGAGCAGGGCAAGGGCCGAGGTTTCGCCATTGGCGCGCAGCATTTCGCCGAACGCGGTTTCGAGGGCCGCCTCGGCGATGATTTCCGGCTCGATTCCGGCCGAAAGCCCTTCTGCCCAGGCCTCGCTGTGGCTTTCCACGGCGGTCAGGCGCTTCTCTTCCCTGACCAGCGCGTCGATGTCGTTGACGCCATGTTCCATTGCGATGTCCACCCTTTTCAAGCGACGATCCGACAGGTGCGGATCAGGCTTGGGCTTTCCATTTTTACACGCAGGCTAAGTAAGTACTTGTAAATACGACATTTCTGGGGTCGCCTTCGACAAGGTCGATAGCGTTTTGCAAACCTGCGTTCGATCCGACCTAAACTTAGCCGATTAGGCCGGTGAGGGGGACGAAAACCTTCAGTTTGAGTTAATTCCACATCCGCGCGATAACGTTTCGTTAATGCTGTTGCAGAAGCGCAACACAAGGATTGCACTAAGACGTCGCCGGACACAAGCCGGGAGGTGGCAAGGTCAGTTGCCGTAGCGCGAGGCGATGTCGCGTGACAGCGTCTCGCCTTCCTTCATGTAGCGGCTGATGGCTTCCGTCGCCGAAGCGGTGCACTGCGTGTAGCTGCCGCTGAAGGAGCGGTAGCCGCGGTTGAAGCTGGCGATAAAGCGGGCGCGCCGCTCCGGGTCGGGATTTTCCGACGCGATCAGCTTTTCCATCTCGACCCGCCACTGGTCGCCCTTTTCGCCGCACAGATTGCGCAGGAAATGCAGCGATCCAAGCACCTCCGCCAGCCGCATCAGTCCGGGCTCGAACGGCGATTCGGCGGCCACAGCCGGCCGCGCCCCGATTGCCGTGCTGGCGGCGAGGCAAGCTGCGAGGAAAAACACGGCGCGGATCATAAGTCTTTGTGGCGAAACAATTTGCTGCCCGCAAGGCGATTTTGGAGGTTTACGCCCCTGCTTTCCTGAGCAATTCGTCGGCAACGGCAAACACCGAAGCGGCAAGCGGCAGCGCCCTCATTTCGCTGAGCGTATAGAAGGCGGCGGTCTCGGCGTCGTCGCTGGCCACGGGCTCGCCGCCGGCATAAGTGGCGGCGAACACCGTCAGCAGATAGTCGACTGGGTGCCCGTCGTTGCTGCCGTCGATGTGGATTTCCCGAAGGGGGCGGTAGTTGTGCGCCTGCAAGCCGGTTTCTTCCTGCAACTCGCGTCGCGCGGCTTCTTCCAACGTCTCGCCGGCCTCGACCTTGCCGCCCGGAAACGCATAAAAGCCTTGCGAAGGCTGCCGCGCCCGCTTGACCAGCAGCACCGTGTCGCCGCGGACTATGGCGACCGAGACAGCCGGGAGTATCCTACGCACTTCGTCCATGACTCTCCGTTCGACCGCTGCATCACCTTGTGGACCAGCCGGCGGTGAACAGCTTTAGCGGTTGCGCGACGTCGGTTCCATCGTCACCGTCAGATGACACCAATTCGAAGAGCTTAGTTCATGTGCGGACGTTTTGCCTTGACCGCCACACCCGACCAGACCGCCGCCTTTCTGGGGCTGGCGGAGCTGGAGGATTTTCCGGCGCGCTACAACATCGCACCGGCGCAGCCGGTGCTGATGGCGGTCGCCGGTTTGCCGCAGGCGCCGGGCTCGAACCTTCCCGACCGGCAGCCGATGCTGGTGCGCTGGGGGCTGATCCCGGCCTGGGTGAAGGACACACGCGCGTTTCCGCTGCTATTCAACGCCCGCTCGGAGGGAGCAACGGAAAAAGCCTCGTTTCGCACCGCCATGCGCCATCGCCGCGCTTTGGTGCCGGCTTCCGGCTTCTATGAATGGCATCAATCAGGCGGCAGGAGGGGCCAGCCCTATTGGGTGCGGCCGAAGCATGGCGGGCTTGTCGCTTTCGCCGGGCTGATCGAGACCTATGCCGAGCCTGGCGGATCGGAAATGGACACCGGCGCCATCCTGACCGTCAACGCCAATGCCGACATCGCCCACATCCACGACCGTATGCCGGTGGTGATCGATCCTCGCGATTTCGCCCGCTGGCTGGATTGCCGCACGCTGGAGCCGCGCGACGTGGCCGATCTGCTCAGACCGGCACAACTCGACTTCTTCGAGGCTGTCCCGGTTTCCGACCTCGTCAACAAGGTTGGCAACACCGGACCGGAGATTCAGGAGAGGGGCGTCGTGGGGCCGGAGCCCGAGAAGGCCAGGCGCCAGAAGCCCGGCGCGGACGACAGTCAGATGACCTTGTTTTAGCAGTATCTACTATTTTCCTGAGGCGCTTCAGCGCCTTCATTGCCGGCGCCCATTTACTGGCGACCGGCTGGCCGGACGTCAGGCAGCGCGCGGCGATATGATCTTTTGCACCGGCTTTTTCTTCTTCGCCGTGTGGAGAAGGGCGGCGACGATCGCGGCCGGGCCGATCGCCCGATATTGGCTGGCAAGCGCCGGTTGCTTGGCGCCGCTGGGTTCCTGCTTGGTTCGGGGCATTTCTCTCTTCCCTGGGTAAGGTCTTCGTGTCCGCGTTTGCTGGTCGAATCCGACCAAATCGTGACACCTGCTGACCTAGCCGACGAATGTTTCATGACTGTGCCGAGATGTTTAATAAAATGTTTCGGTGCGTCATTACCTGTGATCCAGCGACGCTTTTGCCTGATGTGCGACTTGACGGCAACAGTAGGTGAGGCGATAAAGCCGCTTATGAGAACGTCTTTCGCCATTTGTGGCATTTGCATTATTGGCTAGCTTCGCGCTGGTCCGGACGTTTTCGCCTATCTTCCTTCTAGAGTGGACAAACGCCCCGGCCAGCAGGCTGGAGCCTGATTTGCGTCTCGGCGCAAGCAAGGCTCCAGCTCAAACAAGAGTATCGGACCGGGAAGGCACGGAATGTCTGACGCACCGAAGGGCCTGCGCCTCTACAACACGCTGACGCGGACAAAGGAGGATTTCTTCCCGATCGATCCGCGCAATGTGCGCATGTATGTCTGCGGTCCGACGGTCTACGACTTTGCCCATATCGGCAACGCGCGGCCGGTGATCGTTTTCGACGTGCTGTTCCGTCTGCTGCGCCTTCTCTACGGGCAAGCGCACGTCACCTATGTGCGCAACATCACGGATGTCGATGACAAGATCAACGCCCGCGCCCTGCGCGATTTCGGCGGCGAGATCGCCTCGGGAAAGCTGTCGCTGAACGAGGCGATCCGTCGGGTCACCGAAAAGACCGCCGACCAGTTCCACAAGGACGTGGCGACGCTCGGCTGCCTGAAGCCGACGGTCGAGCCGCGCGCCACCGAATTCGTCGAGCCTAGGCCCGACGGCAAGGCCGACATGATCTCCTTGATTCAACGCTTGATCGAACGCGGCCATGCCTATGTCGCGGCAGGCGAAGTTCTGTTCGACACAGTCTCGATGCCGGACTACGGCCAGTTGTCGAAGCGCCAACTCGACGAGCAGCAGGCCGGCGCCCGCGTCGCCGTCGATGCACACAAGAAAAACCCTGGCGATTTCGTGCTGTGGAAGCTGTCCTCGCCGGAAGAGCCGGGCTGGGACAGCCCGTGGGGCAGGGGCAGGCCGGGCTGGCACATCGAGTGCTCTGCGATGTCGGCCGCCTATCTCGGCGAGGTCTTCGACATCCATGGCGGCGGCCTCGACCTGATCTTCCCGCACCACGAGAACGAGATCGCCCAGTCGCGTTGCGCCCACGGCACTGACGTGATGGCCAAGGTGTGGATGCATAACGGCTTCCTGCAGGTCGAGGGACAGAAGATGTCCAAGAGCCTGGGCAATTTCTTGACGATAGATCAGATCCTGAATTCTGAACTACACTTTGCGATGTTCGAACTCGAACCTTCCATGGCGCAACAGGAGGTGGCTCGCAGATGGAATGGGCTGGGTATGAGACTTGCTATGCTCCAGACCCACTACCGAAGCCCAATAGATTGGACGTCGTCACGTTTTGAGCTCGCACGTTCAGAAGTCATAGAATGGCACGAGAAGCTGAAGGAGATTAACTTCCAGCCAGGCCTTGGCTACGACAATGTGCCTGAAGTAGTGCAGGCGCTAAAAGACGACTTGAACGTGTCTGAGGCACTCGCTCTGGTTCGACAATTCGCAAGAGGCAGTCAACATCGGCAACTGGGGGAGGCGTTAGAGCTAATTGGGCTCTTCGACGCCGACCTAATGGGGCGCTATGATCTTCTGGTGTCACAACTTGACGCCCCTATCAATCGCCGAGTCGAGGAACGCCTCGCGCTCATCGCCGCGAAGAACTGGGCCGAGGCCGACCGCATCCGCGACGAGTTGTTGGCGCAAGGTATTCAGCTAAAGGACGGCAAGGACCCCGTCACCGGCGAACGTGTGACGACCTGGGAGGTGAAGCGGTGAGGGTGGCGCCAAGCACCCCCTCTGCCCTGCCGGGCATCTCCCCCTCAAGGGGGAGATTGGCAGCTTCGCTGGAGGCGTCCGATCATCAACGTAGGTGATTGGCGAAAGCCGAAGTGCCGTCCAATCTCCCCCTTGAGGGGGAGATGTCCGGCAGGACAGAGGGGGGCGAACTGCGATGACTCACTATCCAGTGCCTCCGAACAACCGCCGCAATGCGCGCAAGATGCGCAAGGCAATGACCGACGCCGAACTGAAGCTCTGGAATGAGATCAGGGCTCACCGGCTCATGGGATTGGCGTTTCGTCGCCAGATGCCGATCGCCGGTTACATCGTCGACTTCGCCTGTCCAGCCAAAAAGCTGATTGTCGAACTGGACGGCTCCCAGCACGCCCAGACCGAAGCTTTGGAGGTCGACGCCGTGAGGAGCGCGAAGCTTGAAGCGCTGGGCTGGACCATCCTGCGCTTCTGGAACGATGACGTCATCCGCGATATCGACAATGTCTGCCAGCACATCGTGATTGAAGCAGGCTTGGCCGGCGCTGAAATGCCGGCGCGCGAACCAGCAAGGGAGGCAGTCCCATGATCGATCATCTCGGCATCACCGTTTCCGATTTCGACGCGTCGAAGGCCTTCTACGACAAGGCGATGGCGCCGCTTGGTGCCTCGCTGCTTTACATGGTGCCGCAGGAGTACACCGGCGGCGCCAAGGTCGGCGGCTATGGCCGTGACCGGCCGGTGTTTTGGCTGCATGCCGGCAAGGACAAGCCGAAGGACCGCCAGCACGTCGCCTTCACCGCGCGCAGCCGCGCCGAGGTCGATGCCTTCCATGCCGCAGCCATCGCCGCCGGCGGCAAGGACAATGGCGGGCCGGGCCTGCGTCCGCACTATCATGCGAACTACTACGGCGCCTTCGTCTTCGATCCCGACGGCAACAATATCGAAGCCGTCTGCCACGCCCCGGAGTGAAGTCATGAGCCTCGACAACAGACCGGTTTACACAGGCGGCTGCCAGTGCGGCGCCGTGCGTTTCCGCGTCGAAGGCGCACTGGGTGACGCCTCCGTCTGCCATTGCCGCATGTGCCAGAAGGCGAGCGGCAATTTCTACCTGCCGCTGGTGTCCGTGCGTGGCGCAAAACTCGACTGGACGCGCGGCGAGCCCAAACGCTTCCGTTCCTCCAACGCCGCATGGCGTGGTTTTTGCGCTGATTGCGGCACGCCGCTGACCTTCGAGGCGCCCGACGGCATCGCGCTTGCCATCGCCGCCTTCGACGCTCCGCAGGAGATCGCGCCGACCATCCAGTGGGGCACCGAGGCAAAGCTCCCCTATGTGGATCACATCCACGACTTGCCGGGCGAGGACACGATGGCCGACATCTCGTCGGCCTCCTATCTTGCCGATCTCGTCTCTTATCAGCACCCCGACCACGACACAGAGCAATGGCCGCCGGAGGAAAGATCATGACCGAGACCGTTCGAACCGGCGGCTGCCAGTGCGGCGCCGTGCGCTTCCGCATCCGCGGGGCGCTCGGACGCCCGTCCATCTGTCATTGCCGTATGTGCCAGAAGCAGTTCGGTTCCTTCTTCGGCGCGCTGGTGACGGTGCCCAAGGACGGCGTCGAATGGGTGCGCGAGGAGCCGAGCTATTTCCAATCATCGGTCAACATCGATCGCGGCTTCTGCGCTCGCTGCGGCACGCCACTGACCTACCGGCAGCCCGGCGGGCTCGAGATCGCCATCGGCGCTTTTGACGACCGCTCCGACCTCGCACCACAGATCCAGGTCAATTACGCCGCCCGGCTGCCGTGGGTGGAGAAGATCTTCGGCGCGCCGATCCACGACGATCCCGATTACTACACCCGGCAGGAATCGATCATCTCCTTCCAGCATCCGGATCACGAGACGGCCAACTGGCCGCAGCAAGGCCTGAAATTATGAGCAGTGAACTCCGCGCCCTCTATCCCGAGATCGAGGCCTTCGAGTCCGGCATGCTGGACGTTGGCGACGGCCATCAGGTCTATTGGGAGCGCTCCGGCACCAGGGGCGCAAAACCGGCGGTGTTCCTGCATGGCGGACCGGGCGGCACCATATCGCCTAAGCACCGGCGGCTGTTCGACCCGAAGCTTTACGACGTCATCCTGTTCGACCAGCGCGGCTGCGGAAAATCGACGCCCAATGCCGCGCTCGAGGCTAACACCACCTGGCACCTGGTCGCCGACATCGAGCGCCTGCGCGACATGTGCGGCTTCGACAAATGGCTGGTGTTCGGCGGCTCGTGGGGTTCGACGCTGGCGCTGGCCTATGCCGAGACGCATCCCGAGCGGGTCAGCGAACTGGTGGTGCGCGGCATCTACACGCTGACGCGCGCGGAACTCGAATGGTACTACCAGTTCGGCGTCTCGGAAATGTTCCCCGACAAGTGGGAGCGCTTCCTGGCGCCGATCCCGGAGGCCGAGCGCGGCGACATGATGGCCGCCTACCGCAAGCGGCTGGTCGGCAGCGATCGCAAGGCACAAATCGAGGCGGCCCGCGCCTGGAGCCTGTGGGAAGGCGAGACGATCACGCTGTTGCCCGAGCCCGAAACCAGCGGCCCGTTTGGCGAGGACGACTACGCCGTCGCCTTCGCCCGTATCGAGAACCACTATTTCGTCCACGCCGGCTGGCTGGAGGAGGGGCAAGTGCTGCGCGACGCCTTCAAGCTCAGGGATATCCCCGGCACCATCGTCCACGGCCGCTACGACATGCCGTGCCCGGCCCGCTATGCCTGGGCGCTGCACAAGGCGTGGCCGAAGGCGGATTTCCACCTGATCGAGGGCGCCGGCCACGCCTATTCGGAGCCGGGCGTCCTCGACCGGCTGATCCGGGCGACGGATAAGTTTGCGGGGAAGGTTTAACTGATGCGCGGCGATCCTTCCCACCCCCCTCTGTCCTGCCGGACATCTCCCCCGCAAGGGGGGAGATTGGATGTCGCCGTCGCTTTCGCTAATCGCCGGCGTTGCAGAAAGAGCGCCGTCGGCAAAGCTGCCAATCTCCCCCCAAGTGGGCGAGATGTCCGGCAGGACAGAGGGGGGCGCGAAGGATCGCGGCATTTCGGACCACAACCATGACAAAACACCGCCTCTACCTCTTCGACACGACACTGCGCGATGGCCAGCAGACGCCGGGTATCGACTTTTCCGTCGAGGACAAGATCGCCATCGCCAAGCTGCTCGACGAATTCGGCATCGACTATGTCGAGGGCGGCTATCCCGGCGCCAACCCGACCGACACAGCCTTCTTTGCCGAGCACCGCACGGTGAGCGCGAAGTTCGTCGCTTTCGGCATGACCAAGCGGGCAGGGGTGTCGGCTTCGAACGATCCCGGCCTTGCCGCATTGGTCCAGTCGAAATCGGACGCCATCTGCTTCGTGGCCAAGAGCTGGGACTACCATGTCCGCGTCGCGCTGGGCTGCACCAACGAGGAGAACCTCGAGGCGATCAAGGCCTCGGTCGAGGCGGCGGTCAGCGCCGGCAAGGAGGCCATGGTCGACTGCGAGCATTTCTTCGACGGCTTCAAGGCCAATCCGGACTACGCGCTGGCCTGCGCCAAGACCGCCCATGACGCCGGCGCGCGCTGGGTGGTGCTGTGCGACACCAATGGCGGCACGCAGCCGTCGGAAGTGCGCGCCATCGTCGAGAAGGTCATCGCGGCGGGCATTCCCGGCGACCATCTCGGCATCCATGCCCATGACGACACCGGCCAGGCGGTGGCGAATTCGCTGGCCGCCGTCGAGGCCGGCGTGCGCCAAATACAGGGCACGCTGAACGGCATCGGCGAGCGCTGCGGCAACGCCAACCTGATCTCGATCGTGCCGACGCTGGCGTTGAAGCCGGCTTTCGCCGACCGCTTCGAAACGGGCATTTCGGCCGAGGCGCTGGCCGGCATATCGCGGCTTTCCCGCGCCTTCGACGAACTGCTGAACCGTGCGCCGGAAGCGCAGGCGCCCTATGTCGGCGCTTCCGCCTTCGCCACCAAGGCCGGCATCCATGCCTCGGCGCTGGCCAAGGAGCCGGCGACCTACGAGCATGTAGAGCCGCAAGCGGTCGGCAACCGCCGCCGCGTCATGGTCTCGGACCAGGGCGGCAAGGCCAACTTCCTCGCCGAGCTGAAACGGCGCGGCATCGACGTACCGAAGGACGACCATCGGCTCGACGCGCTGATATCAGTGGTCAAGGAACGCGAGGCCGAGGGCTACGCCTATGAGGGCGCCGACGCCAGCTTCGAGCTGCTGGCGCGCAAGATGCTGCACGGCCTGCCGGAGTTCTTCAGCGTCACCTCGTTTCGCTGCATGGTCGAGCGCCGCTTCGACGCCAATGGCCAGCTGAAGACGGTCTCCGAGGCGATCGTCAAGGTGCTGGTCGACGGCGAGGAGAAGATGTCGGTGGCCGAAGGCCACGGCCCGGTCAACGCGCTCGACATCGCACTGCGCAAGGACCTCGGCAAATTCCAGAACGAGATCGCCGACCTCGAGCTTGCCGACTTCAAGGTGCGTATCCTGAACGGCGGCACCGAGGCCATCACCCGTGTTCTGGTCGAATCGCACGATTCCACCGGCGCGCGCTGGTGGACGGTCGGCGTGTCGGAAAACATTATTGACGCTTCGTTCCAGGCGCTGATGGATTCGATCGTCTACAAGCTGATGAAGAACCGCGAGATGGCTGGGTTGGTCGCGGCGGAGTAGGTTGCTGCTCTTTGCCCCTACGACCAGGGGCGAGGAACCTAGTTTTGTGAAGGCAACCGCCGTTGAACCATCAGCGAAAGTCCATTGATCCATCAGAACTTTGCGATGGTCTTGGCGCGGCGGCTGGCGCATAGCGTTGGGCCATGGCCACGCAAGCAGTTCAGCTCGAAGCGCACTCGAAGGCCCGGCGTGGCTTCCTGCTGGCGCTGGGCGCATATCTCCTGTGGGGATTGCTGCCCTTCTACATGAAGGCGGTGGCACACCTGCCGCTGGCCGAAGTCATCGCGCACCGCATCCTCTGGTCGGTGCCGATCGCGGCTGCCGTTTTGATCTGGGCCGGCCGCACTGCGGATTTCAAAACGGCGTTACGCTCGCCGCGCACGATTTCGATGGCCGCGCTGACGGCGGCGCTGATCTCGGTCAACTGGGGCATCTATGTCTGGGCGATCGCGGTCGACCGCACCGTCGAGACCGCGCTTGGCTACTACATCAACCCGCTGGTCAACGTCGTGGTCGGCGCGCTGCTGCTCGGCGAGCGGCTCGACCGGCTGCAGATCGCGGCAGTGGCGCTGGCCACGGTCGCGGTCACTGTGCTGACGGTCGAGGGCGGCAAGCTGCCCTGGGTGTCGCTGGCGCTTGCCTTTTCCTTCGCCGCCTATGCCTTCTTCCGCAAGACGCTGCCGATCGGGCCGAGCCAGGGCTTCCTGCTCGAGGTGCTTTTGCTGTCGGTGCCGGCGCTCGGCTACATCATCTTCCTCATCGCCACCGGGCAGGACCATTTCGTCTCCGGCAATGCGACCGACACCGCGCTGCTGATCGGCTGCGGCCCGATCACGGCGGTGCCGCTGCTGCTGTTTGCCTTCGGCGCCAGGCTCTTGCGGCTCTCCACCATCGGCATCATGCAGTATATTGCGCCGACCATCGTGTTCCTGATCGCCGTGCTGATTTTCGGCGAACCCTTCGGCAGCACCCAGGCTGTCGCCTTCGGGCTGATCTGGACGGCGCTGGCGATCTACTCCTGGTCGATGTTTTCTTCGGCGCGCAGGGCCGGCGCTACATCCCGCGCCCCAGCCGCCTGACGAACAGATAGACGACCGCCGCCACAACCAGCGATATCGCCGACGCCACCCAGAAGCCCACCGGCGTGTCGACCAGGGGCAGGCCGCCGACATTCATGCCGAACAGGCCGGAGATGATCGTCATCGGCAACAGCACCGCCGTCATCACCGACAGCATGTAGAGCAACTGGTTCGACTGCGTCGTCAGCTTGGCCATCAACTCGTCCTGCAAAAGCCGGGCGCGCGCCTGCAATTGTTCGCCGTCATGGTGCAATGTATGGGCGCGGTGCGAAAGCCGTGCCGCCATGTCGTTGATCGCATCCGGCAAATCGTCGCGATGCGAATGGTCGAGATGGCGGAACAGGCTGGTCAGCGTCGCCATCTGCCGATGGATCACCACTAGTTGCCGGCGCGCATCGACCAGCGCCTGCCGCTCATTGTGCCATGCATCGCAGACGATGCGGTCCTCGACGCCGTCGAGCGCGTCGCCAAGGCCACCGAGTTCCGTCGCCATGCCGTCGAGCGACTGGCCCATGACGGCCTCGATCAGTTCGGCCGGAGAGCGGAACTTGCGCGACCCGCTGTCGATCGCCTTGCGGATATTGTCGACTGACCGCAGCGGCTGCTTGCGGCCGCCGATCAGTATCGTGCCGTTGAAGGCAAAGCGGAAATGGCCGAGCCCGCGCGCCTCCGCCGAATAGTCGTGGCGCAGGTCCGGCAGGTCGCCATACAGCCAGTCGCTCTCAAGGTCGATATGGCAGCCATGGCCGGCCGACAGGAAGGCGTCGCGCACCGGCGGCGGCAGCACAGGCTCGGTGGCAATCTCGTGGCGGGCGCGCATGTCGGAAAGCTGGTAGCTGCGCCATGTCCAGTGCGTTGCGGCCGGGTCTTTTGTTCGCGCGCCTTCGGCGGTGAAATGATAGACGAAGAACAGCCCATGTTCGTCGGGCAGATAAGGCGACAGATCGCTGCCTTCCGGGTCAAGAGCGATGTTCATAGTCGCTTGGCCAGTCTCTCGAATTTTGCGCCGCGCGAAGCGGCGAAGATTCCTAGCACGGGCGCCCCCGGTTTCGTGTGACAGTTTTTTGACTGTCGTCCGAGGCGCGCCTACGAACGCGGTTGTTTGGAGGTAATCTGGAATAATACGCCGTTGACTTGCGTTTACGCAAAGAGCACGACGCAATCCACGCGGAGGACGTCCGATGCATGCCGGCTTCCCACGAAGCGTACTCATAGCGGTATTGGGAGCCGTGATGGCGAGCTGCGCTAGCTTTTCAGCGCAGAAAACAGGGGCAACAACTGGCTATGGCCCCAACCCCACTTTACCGAAACCGAGGCCGACGCTGATCCCGACCGTCAACATCGCCGAGGCGAAAGGCTGGCGGAAGGGTGGGATGCCGACCCCGGCGAAGGGGCTGGCAGTGAATGCCTTCGCCGCCGGCCTCGACCATCCGCGCTGGCTGCACGTGCTTCCGAACGGTGACGTGCTGGTTGCCGAAACCAATGCCCCTGCCAAGCATGACGAGGGCTTCAGCCTTAAAAAGGTCTTCATGGGCCTGGCTATGAAGCGTGCCGGCGCCGCGACCAAAAGCGCCAACCGCATCACGCTCCTGCGCGACACCAATGGTGACGGCATTGCGGATGTGCGCAGGACGTTCGCGGAAGGCCTCAATTCACCCTTCGGTATGACGCTGTCCAAAGGCAAGCTGTATGTCGCGAACACCGACGCGCTCGTCGCTTTCCCCTACTCCAAAGGCCAGACCCGAGTCACCACGCCGCCGGAAAAGATCATCGACTTGCCGGCCGGAGATCTCAACCATCATTGGACCAAGGACGTGATCGCAAGTCCGGATGGACGCAAGCTCTATGTCACCGTCGGCTCCAACAGTAACGTTGGAGAAAACGGCATGGCCGCGGAGAAGAACCGGGCCGCCGTCCTTGAAGTGGATCGGTCGACCCGCCGCACCAAGGTCTTCGCGTCCGGGCTGCGCAACCCGAACGGGCTGTCCTGGAACACTGAAACTGGCGAGCTTTGGGTCGCCGTGAACGAGCGTGACGAGATCGGCGACGATCTCGTCCCGGATTACATGACCTCGGTTCGTGACGGAGCGTTTTACGGCTGGCCCTACAGTTACTTCGGACAGAACGTCGACGAACGGGTCAGGCCGCAGCGCCCCGATCTGGTGGCGAGGGCGGTCAAGCCCGATTATGCGCTGGGTTCCCATACCGCCTCGTTGGGACTGACCTTCTCCAAAGGCACGCCGCTCGGTTCGGCCTACCGCAACGGCGCCTTCGTCGGCCAGCACGGCTCGTGGAACAGAAGCGTGCGCAGCGGTTACAAGGTGATCTTCGTACCGTTCCGAGGTGGTGAACCGAGCGGTCCCCCGAAGGATGTGCTCACTGGCTTCATCGGGCGTGATGGCAAGGCGATGGGCCGTCCGGTCGGCGTTGCTATCGATCAGACCGGCGCACTGCTCGTCGCCGACGATGTCGGCAATGTCATCTGGCGGGTCAGCCGGGCGAATGGCCGTTGAGCGCAGCTGCCTGTCCGGCTCCTCACCAGATCCAAACCGGCGATCCGCGCCCTCGCCGTCCCTCCGACTTCCAAAGGTTCTACACTGCCGTGTCGAGGCACTAGAGCTTGTCGATCACCGACTGCACACCCTCGGTCGGCGCATCGACCGACGATCCAGCGACCATGATGGCGGCGACGATCGCTTCCGGGTCTTCGACCACCAGCGGCTTGACCCGCTGCGCGGTGTGGATGAAGCCTTCGGCCATCATATGGTCGAGCAGCGCCAGCATCGGATCCCAGAATCCGCCAACGTTGCCGAAGACGATTGGCTTGCGATGATGGCCGAGCTGCGCCCAGGTCATGATCTCGATGATTTCCTCGACAGTGCCGATGCCGCCGGGCAGCGCCACAAAGGCGTCGGATTTCTCGAACATGCTGTGCTTGCGCTCGTGCATGTTGTCGGTGATCACGAGCTCGTCGAGCCGGTCAAGCGCGGTTTCGGTGGCCTCCCTGTTGATCAGGAAGCGCGGAATGATGCCCGTCACCTTGCCGCCAGCCCGCAACGCGCCTTCGGCGACGGCTCCCATGATGCCCCTGGTGCCGCCGCCATAGATCAGACGCAGGCCGGACTTGGCGATCGAACGCCCAAGCAGGTGTCCGGCCTTGGCATAGGTTTCATCGCGGCCCGGAGACGAGCCGCAATAGACACAGACGGATCGAATCGTGTTCATGAGATGATTGGTGATTGGGTCTTTATTCGTGGTCAAGCCCGGGGCGGGCTTTTTCTTGTCGGTTTGGGCAAAACAGGCTAGACCGGCATTAGGTGGCTAAGGGGCAGGGAAATATGGCAATTAATCCATTGAAGGCGTTTTTGTTCGCCGCCGGCGGCTCCGTTGCCGCTGCGGGAACCGCCTATGTGTCGGGCGCGCTCGACCCATATCTCAATCGCACCCCGCCGGCGGAAGTCGCCTCGCTGACTTCGCCGGCAGAAAAGCCGGCCGAGCCGGCGGCCGAGGGACAGCTGCCGTCAGCGCCGGATGAGACGGCGCCGGCAGCGCCGGCACCGGCCGTGGCTGGGGTAGTCGCTCCGAGTTTCGATGTCGTGCGGGTGGAAAGCAATGGTTCCATTGTCGTCGCCGGCAATGCGGCGCCCAACGCCAAGGTGGAGATCCTCAACGGTTCGACGGTTCTCGGCTCGACGGTCGCCGGTCCCGATGGCGCCTTTGCCATCGTTCTCGACGATCCGCTTAAATCCGGCGACTACACGATCACGCTGCGTTCGATGACGCCCGACAATGTCGTGACCCCCTCGGTGCAGACCGCCGTCGTCTCGATTCCCCAGAATCCGTCCGGCCAGGTGCTGGCCATGGTCGAGGAGCCGGGAAAGCCGTCTGAACTGCTCACCGTTCCCACCGCCGAGACAAAGCCTGAAGCGCCGGCTGCCGGCGACCAGGCGGCTGCCCCGGCGCCCGAGGCGCCTGCCGCCGCGGCGCCAGCCGCACCGGCACCTGCTGCACCTGCCGCCCCGGCTGCCACAGACCCAGCCGCACCCGAGCCGGCTCCACCAGCGCCTGCTGCCGCTGTGGCGGAGGCCAAGATCATTGTCGAAGCCGTCGAGATCGACGGCAATAAGATCTTCGTCGCCGGCCTCGCCGACCCCGGCCGCAAGGTGCGCGCCTACGCCAACGACATCTTGCTCGGCGACGCCAAAACCTCGCCCGATGGCCACTTCCTGGTTGAGGCGACGCGCGACATTCCAGTCGGCACCTACACCATTCATGTCGACGCACTCGATGCCGACGGGGTCAAGGTGGTGGCCCGTGCCGCCGTGCCGTTCGAGCGGGAGCCGGGCGAGTCGATCGCCGCCGTGGCACCCACCGAGCCGAAGCCGGCCGAGGTTCAGCCTGCCGCGCCGCCCGTCGCTGACGCGACCGCGCCTGCTGCCCCCGCTGCCCAAGCCCCGGCTGGAGTGGCGGCGACGACGCCTCCGGCCAAAATTCCCGAGACGACGGCGCCCCAGCTCGAGCATGTAGATGGCGCCGTCATCATCCGCCGCCACGACACGCTGTGGCGGATATCGCGGCGGGTCTACGGACAAGGCATTCGCTACTCGACCATCTACCTCGCCAATCAGGACCAGATCAGCAATCCCAACCGCATCTGGCCGGGGCAGGTGTTCAAGGTCCCGGAAAAATCGCAGGAAGGCGAAGCCGCCGACCTCAAGGCGATGGGCGACCAGATGACGACGGCCCCCGCCAAGGCCAACTAGACGTTCAAGATCAGTTAGACGGTCAAGACCCTTAGGAATCAATTTTCTTGGTCCGGGTCTCTTGCGGAAAGTTTGTTCATCGTCTATCGGCGATAGACGATGAATGCTCCCCTGATCGAGAAGACCTGCGGCTTCGCCGACAGCCAGTCCGTCGCCGCGAAGCTTGCCGCGCTTTCGCATCCGGCGCGGATCGAGATTCTCAGGCATCTTTCGGCCAGCCGCTCCTGCTGCTGCCGCGAGGTCGTCGACCATCTCGACTTGGCGCAATCCACCGTTTCGCAGCACCTGAAGATATTGGTCGACGCCGGGCTCGTCCGCTATGAACCGGACCGGCAACGCTCGCGCTATGAAGTCGACGGCGATGCGCTCGCCGATGTTTCCGCATCGCTGGCCGCGCTCGTCAATTCCTGCTGCCCTGGCCGCTAGACCATGATCCCGAACCGAAGGACCGCGTCAGCGAAAAGTGGAAGCCTGTTTTTGCTGCGCTGACCTACGGTTCGGAAAACGACCATGGTCAAGCAATAAGACATAAGAAAAAGGCAACAAGAATGGCCGAAAAAACCGTTTCCGCCGACTCCGGTTCGACCTTCAAGACATTGCGCAACCTTTGGCCGTACATGTGGCCGGCCGATCGCGCCGACCTAAGGGCACGGGTGGTGTGGGCAACCGTGCTTCTGGTCGTCGCCAAGCTGACGCTGGTTGCCGGTCCCTATTTCTTCAAATGGGCGACCGATGCGCTGGCCGGCGACGCCAGGTCGGTGCCGCCGCTGCCGGCTTTCCTGCTGGCGCCGGTCATGCTGGTCGTCGCCTACAATGTCGTGCGGCTGTTGCAGCTCGGCTTCAACCAACTGCGCGATGCGCTGTTTGCACGCGTCGGGCAGTATGCGGTGCGCCAGCTTGCCTTCCGCACTTTCATCCACATGCATCAACTGTCGCTGCGCTTCCATCTCGAACGCCGCACAGGCGGCCTGTCACGCATCATCGAGCGCGGCACCAAGGGTATCGAGACGATCGTTCGCTTCACCGTGCTCAACACCTTGCCGACCATCCTCGAATTCGCGCTGACGGCCGGCATTTTCGCTTATGCCTATGGCTGGAAATATGTCGCGGTCGTCGCGGTCACGGTCTGGCTCTATGTCTGGTTCACGGTCAGGGCGAGCGACTGGCGCATCGGCATCCGCCGCGACATGAACGACAGCGACACCGACGCCAACACCAAGGCGATCGACTCGCTGCTCAACTTCGAGACGGTCAAGTATTTCAACAACGAGGCGATGGAGGCCCAGCGCTTCGACCGTTCGATGGCGCGCTACGAGATCGCCGCGACCAAGATATGGACTTCGCTTGGTTGGCTGAACTTCGGCCAGGGCGTCATCTTCGGCCTCGGCACGGTCATCGTCATGTGCCTTTCGGCGCTGGAAGTGCAGGCTGGCACGCAGACTGTCGGCGACTTCGTCTTCATCAACGCCATGCTGATGCAGCTATCGGTGCCGCTCAACTTCATCGGCTTCATCTACCGTGAAATCCGGCAAGGCCTGACCGACATCGAGCAAATGTTCGACCTGCTCGACGTGCCGCAGGAGATCGTCGATAAACCAGGTGCCAAGCCGCTGGTCGTCGGCGCCGGCAAGGTCGAGTTCCGCGACGTGCATTTTTCCTACGATCCGAACCGCAAGATCCTGAAAGGGATCAGCTTCGAGGTGCCGGCTGGCAAAACGGTTGCCATTGTCGGGCCGTCGGGCGCCGGCAAGTCGACCATTTCGCGGCTCCTGTTCCGCTTTTACGACATCCAGGGCGGCAAGATCCTGATCGACGGCGACGACATTCGCGACGTAACGCAGGAGAGCCTGCGCGCGGCGATCGGCATGGTGCCGCAGGACACCGTGCTGTTCAACGACACCATCGCCTACAACATCCGCTACGGCCGCATCGATGCCAGCGAGGAGGACGTCCGCAAGGCGGCCGAACTCGCTCAGATCGGGCCGTTCATCGAGCGGCTGCCCGACGGCTACCGATCGATGGTCGGCGAGCGCGGGCTGAAACTCTCCGGCGGCGAGAAGCAGCGCGTGGCGATTGCCCGCACCATCCTGAAGGCGCCGCCGATCCTGATGCTCGACGAGGCGACCTCGGCGCTGGACAGCCATACCGAACAGGAGATCCAGGCGGCGCTCGATCTCGTCAGTCAGGGCCGCACCACCATCGTCATCGCCCACCGGCTGTCGACGGTGATTTCGGCCGACGAGATCATAGTGCTGCAGGATGGCCAGATCGCCGAGCGCGGCACTCATGCCGCCTTGATGCGCAAGGCTGGCCTCTACGCCTCGATGTGGGACCGCCAGCGCGAAGCGACGGAGGCCGAGGAGCGGCTGCGCATTGCGCGCGAGAGCGACGAACTCGGCGTTGTTGTGCGGAGGCGCCCCTCGGAGGTGTCATAACGCGGTGCCTTCACAGTGACGTGGCTGCAATAGCGCTTTTAAAATGTCCACTATCGGGTCCCGATGAAGCAGAAGGTATCTTTCGCTTTCTGCTCGAAATGGTAGCATAGATGGAGCTTGATACTACCAAAAGTTGCGTATGCCACTAAGGGGGTGGAATGTTCGGGATATTTTCGCGCAAGGCCAAGAAAAAGCCAGAGCAGCCGGCAGCCAATTTGGCGGCTTGTGCAGAGCCCGCACCCGCAAACCAGGCAGTGCCATCGGTAATTGTGAAGCGGTCCGCTGTAGAGCAGTCGGCGGACGGCGGACATTTGCATCTGGTCTTTGCCGTTAATGCTTTTGTCGAGACCATGCGTGACGAAGGACTCTATACGCTTTCCGAACTTCCACCGAAGGCCGTGCATGTTGATCGTGCCGATGTCTATTTGGCGCAAGTGAACAATGGCGGCCATAGCCAGTTTATCCATAACTGTAATGTTTACGGAATTCTGGGGGAGGTGATTAACCATGCTGCCACCGGCCTGGCCGGAATGGGTGCACTACAACATCTGGCAGTTTTAAAAAGAATGGCCGCCTGGGCAGATCGGTACCCCGACGAGGTCAAAGAGCAGACCGGCTTCGAGGGTGGTCGTGCTTCGTTACTCGATGAACTTGACGATCTCTTCTATGAGGCGGACAAAGCATCGCCGATGCTCGCCCTTTCGGCTCGGTGGATCACCTCATGGCCTGAACTGATAGTTGTCGACGACGCCGACTACGCTGGGGCAATTCGTCGACTGGTGATGGCCAATCCGTTGCGTGAGCCCAGGCTTCTCCATCGCTCGATCGCCAAGTTGGTCAGTCAAATGATTGGCTGGCGTGAGGTTGGCGTCGCCCTTGCCTATGCAAAAGCACTGAAGTCCGAGGTCAAAATGGAATTCGGCATGGCGAGGATGCTGGAGGTCGAGGGCGAGAAGCAGATGGTCTTTCAACTGCGCACCAGCGCAAAGGAGCCACGTCTATGCGTCGCGACGGAGACGCATGCGGCCATCTATGAACACATCGCTCCCGATGATCGGCTCGTGCCGCGTCCGGGTGAGAGCCCGCTCACGGCAGGTACCCCGCGAGTCGGCAAGCGGCTTGCGCGTGTCGAAGCACCCGAAATCGCAATGGCGATCGAATTGGCCGAGGAATATCACGCGCCGGTGGCCGTCGATCTGCTGTTGCGCAAAGCCGGGTTCGATCCGACCGACGCCATCGTCTCGGCGAACTCGGTTATACCGGGGGACGGAGGCGCGGTCGTGAATTGGGTGGTCATGGCCAGCGGTCATGCATTCCTGTTGCGGTCGTCCCCGGACGGCTGCATGCTGTGGCGCGGTGGCCAGGAGGAGAGCATTGCGGAGGCCTACCAACCTGAACTTCAGGAGCATTTCGACCGGAGTGCAGCTGACCAATCCGTCTGAACATATTCCGACAGGGGGGTCGATAAGCCGGAATTCTCGATCTCTGCCGCTCTCCGGCAGCGAATGACCGCTTGACGACGATGCGGGGGTGTCAGGTACCAAGCCTCTCCCATTGCCGCGTTGCGGCCACAAGGTGTTTCCGCTATTGAGGCCGGACTTGAAACAAGGGCTGTCCCCGTCCCATGGACATCGTCGACACGATCAAGAAAACGTTCGTTCCGATCCATCGCGAAGGCTATCCGTTCATCGCGGCGTTTGCCGCGGTGACGCTTTTCCTCGGCTATTTCTCTTCGATCCTGTTCTGGATCTGCCTCATCCTGACGGCCTGGTGCGTCTATTTCTTCCGCGATCCGGAGCGCGTCACGCCTGTCGACGACCGGCTGGTGGTGAGCCCGGCCGACGGCATCATCACCGCGGTCGGTCCGGCCGTGCCGCCGCGCGAACTCGGACTCGGCGGCAGCGAAATGACCCGCATCTCGGTGTTCATGGACGTCTTCTCCTGCCATGTGAACCGCGCTCCGGTGCGCGGCCGCATCACAAGGATCGAGCATCGGCCGGGCGCATTCCTCAACGCCGCACTCGACAAGGCGAGTGCTGACAACGAGCGCAACGGCCTGGTCATCGACAGCCCTAACGGCACGGTGGCCGCAGTGCAGATCGCCGGCCTGGTGGCACGGCGCATCGTCTGCTGGGCCGAGGCCGGCGGCACGATCGGCATCGGCGAGCGCTTCGGGCTGATCCGCTTCGGCTCGCGCGTCGATGTGTTCCTGCCCTCGACGGCAACACCGCGTGTCGCCGTCGGCCAGACTGCGGTTGGCGGTGAGACCATACTGGCCGAATTCGGCGGTGTCGCCGCAACGCCGCTCGTGCGGGTGTCCTGAGCCGTGGGCGCGCCATTCAAGAAATTCGAGGCGCATGGCGGCGGCGGCCCGCACATCCGTGAAATCCCGATGCGCATGGTGCTGCCCAATCTCGTCACCGTGCTCGCCATCTGCGCCGGCCTCTCCGGCATCCGCTTCGGCTTCGAAGGCCGTTTCGAGCCGGCGGTGGTGATGGTGCTGCTCGCCGCCTTCCTCGACGGCATCGACGGCCGCCTGGCGCGGATGCTGAAGGCGACGTCCAAATTCGGCGCGCAGATGGATTCGCTGGCCGACATCGTCAATTTCGGCGTAGCACCCGCGCTGGTGCTCTATGCCTTCCTGCTCGACCGCGCCGGCTCGCCGGGCTGGATTGCCGCGCTCCTGTTCACCATCGCCTGCGGGCTGAGACTCGCTCGCTTCAACGTTCTCGACGAAGAGACCGATCGGCCGCAGTGGCAGGTCGAGTATTTCGTCGGTGTGCCAGCGCCGGCGGGCGCCGTGCTGGTGATGCTGCCGCTCTATCTGTACTTTCTGCGGCTTGGCCTGGAGCCGTCCCGCCCTGCGGCCTACGTCGCCACCGGCTTCACCATTCTGGTCGCCTTCCTGCTGGTCAGTCGGCTGCCGGTCTATTCCGGCAAGAGTCTGAAAGTCCCGGGCGACAGGGTGCTGCCGATCATCCTCGGCGTCGTCCTCTACATCCTGCTGTTGATGACCTACCCTTGGTACACGCTGACGGCGTCGGTCGCCGGCTATCTGATCTTCCTGCCGTTCAGCGTCCGCGCCTATTCGAGGCGCGCCAAGCGCGAAGGCGAGAAGGTGCCGCCTTCAGACATCGGCTGACAGCCCTGTCGCCAATTCGCTCCGGCAGTCACCTGGCGCGGGAACCTGCCGGGCATGTTGACCGTTCTGTCTGAGCGGGCGAGGCGCGCGACCTCGCGAAATGCCTCGCCACTGATCTCTCAAGCTGCTGTCCCAGGTGCAGCACCTGGAGAAGAGCGAGGAGAAATGGCTGTCGTCCTCATCGGTGCGTTGCTCATTGTCGCTGGCGTTGTGTACATGGCTGGCGCGGCCCTCGGGCGTGGGCGGCTCAGCGATCCGGAGCCTGTTCGCACGGCGCCGGATCGCCCGACCCCAAAACTCGCAACGCCAGGCCCGACACTTGAGCCGCGGCGGCGCGGCCTCGGTTTCCTCGGCCTGTCGCAGAACTGGCCGGGCCTGCTGATGATGGCTGTCGGCGTCATCCTGCTGTTGTCGGTGGTGGTCCTTTAATGCAGTCGCCCAAAAGTACGCAGCGATTTTGGGATAACGACATGCATAAGAACAAGAATTTAAAGCGCGCCGCCGCACGGATACTTTCAGACGCGACGCGCCTTAAGCTGCCGCGCTGAGCCCCAGCCGGTCGATCGCCAGTTTGCGGGTCGAGACATAGTCGGTCTTGCCCGAACCCAGCACCGGGATTTCCTCGACCTTGACGATGTCGTTCGGCACCATCAGGTCGGCAGCACCGGCCTTTTTTCCGAAGGTGCGCAATTCGTCGGGGTTGGCGTCATTGGCGGTGGTGACCAGCACGATGCGCTCGCCACGGCGTTTGTCCGGCACCGCCACCACGGCGTGGTGCTCTTCCGGCCATAGCGACTGCACCAGCATCTCGACCGCGCCCAGCGACACCATCTCGCCGGCGATCTTGGCGAAGCGCTTGGCCCGGCCGCGGATGGTGAGGAAGCCTTCGCGGTCTATCGAGACGATGTCGCCGGTATCGTGCCAGCCGTCGCGCGGCTGCAATTCACCGGGCCGATCTGATGTCATGTAGCCCATCATCAGGTTCGGCCCGTCGAGCCACAACTGTCCGGCGCCGCTGACGCCCTCGACCGGTTCGAGTTTCATCCGCATGGCCGGCAACAGCCGCCCGACCGTGCCGTCGCGGCCGTGGATGGCTGTGTTGACGGCAACAACGGGCGCTGCCTCGGTCAGCCCGAAACCCTCGATGATCTCGGCCTGGAAGCGTTCACGGTAGACGCGGCGCGTCTCCGGTTTCACCGCCTCGGCGCCGGCGACGATGAAGCGCAGGCTGGAGAAATCGCCGTCCTTGGCGGTGCGTGCATAATTGGCGAGGAACGTGTCGGTGCCGAACATGACGGTCGGCCTTGCCTTGCGCGCGACCTCGGGGATCAGCTTGTAGTGGAGCGGAGAGGGGTAGAGGAACAGTTTTACCCCGGTGACCAGCGGCAGGATGGTGCCGCCGGTGAGCCCGAACGAGTGGAACACCGGCAGCACGTTGAGCAGGATGTCGGCCGGCGAGATGGTGATGCGGGCTTCGGCCTGCATGGCGTTGGCGAGAAGGTTCCTATGCGACAGCACCACCGCCTTGGGCGTGCCCTCCGAGCCTGAGGTGAACAGGATCACCGCCGGCTTGGCCGCGTCCTGCCGCTGCAGCGGCAGGCGCCACAGCAAAGCGGCGGCGAGCTTGTCCAGCACGGTTACGCTGGCCCGCACATCCTCCAGCCATAGCAGCCTGGCGCCGCCTTCTTCCACCGCCGCGACGATGTCAGCGAGGCTGGCCTTGTCGATAAAGGCTCGTGACGAGACCACGGTGCGGATTTCCGCCGTGCGCACGGCCGCGGTGACGCTGGCCGGGCCTGCAGTATAGTTGACCATCGCCGCGACCCGGCTCGCTGATAACAGGCCAATGAGCGACAGCACGACGCCGTTGGCGTTGGGCAGCAGCAGTCCAACCGCTTCGCCCGGCGCCGTCACAGCCTCGAAGCGGCGACCCAGCACCCGCGCGCCGATGAACAGCTTTCTGTAGCTCAGTGCGCCGCCGATCACGTCTTCGACGATAGGATGCGAGGCGCCGACACGGTCGGCGGCGTCGCGTATGGCGAGAAACAGCCCGCGATCAAGATCGCTGCCGAACAGCCGGGCCTCGGCGAAACGGTCGAACAGCGCATTGGTGTTCGAGGACTGATCAGGGTTTCGCGCCGTCAGCTCGGCGATGGTCATTGGCTCCAGCACACTGATCGACAGGCGCGGAAACCAGCGCCGCGGCGCCTTGTCCGCCGGCGTCAGCGATGCCGGCAGCGTTCGCGCGCCGGCGACGAAGATCGGCACGATGCGGGCTTCGGCCTGCATGGCGATGCGGGTGACGGCGCGAAACAGGCGAAATGTCCTGACATCAGGCTCGACCGTATCCGGCAGGTAGACGGCGAGGCGGCCCTTGCCCTTCAGCACCCGCACCAGCCGGCGGCTGACGAAGACATGCTCGGCGTTGAAGGCGATGGTGCGGCCAAGCTCTCGCCAGGGTTCGAGCCAGGGCGACCGCGCCGAGGCTTCGTCGAGGATATGCAGCGTGTCTTCCGGCAGCAGTGACAGCATCAGCGCCGGTTCGAGGCGCGACTGATGCGAAATGACGTAGATGACCGGGGCGGCTGCGTTGCGGGCGATCTTGATACGGCCGTCGGCAACCCGGTAGGCGAGCTTGAACGGCACATAAAGCAGCGCCTGGATGAAGCGCAGGCCGAGGCGGAATTTTTCCACCACGCCGATTAGCAGCCAGGCCGCAACGAGGCCCGCAAGCAGCGCCAGTGTCAGGATCATGCCGCATCTCTCCCAACGTTTTTAACGTCGCGCCTCTTTAGCGGGCGCTTCGATGAGAACCTAGCCGAAGTGGGCTCAACGTCAATGCGGAGCTTTTTTCCTTCTCTCCTTTGCGGGTGAACAGTCGGTTGCGCTCAATGCAGATGCTGCTCGACCGGGCCGGCAGCAGGTGCCGGCGTTCACACACTTCAGATGGCTGCGGGGAGTCGTTCGGGCTGATCCCGCAGCAGGAACACCATCAGTCCGGCCCCGACGGCAAGGGCGAGCGAACTCAGCCACACCCATTCGTACTGCAGGGTGAGATCGAAGAGATAGCCGCCGAGAAATGCGCCAGCCGCCGCGCCGATCGAATGGCCGGCCGAAATCAGGCCCATCGCTAGCCCCATGACGCGCACTCCGAGATGGCTGGCGACCAAACTGGCGGTGACCGGAACCGTTGCATAGTCCACCGCCCCGAATAGGACGGCGAAGACCACCAGCATCTCATAGTCGGCCCCGATATTCATCAGGATGATGAAAGTCAGCCCTCTGACCAGATAAATGGAGCCGAGCAGCACGACCCTGTTCATGCGATCGGCGAGCCATCCGGCTCCGATCATGCCAAGCATGTTGACCGCAGACAGCGTCCCATAGGCAGCAGCGCTTGGAATTGGGCCGAAGCCGCAGAACGAGGCGTAGGGCAGGAAGTGCGTCTCGATGACGCCGGACGTCGTGTAACCGCAGAGCAGAAAGCTCCAGAACAGGACATGAAAGGCCGGTTTCCTGGCGATCGAGTAAATATCGGCCGAAAGCGAGGATGACGATGCGTGACCCGTCGGCGCGTTGGAACCATGCTCGACCGCCGCGAGCGTCCTCCACAGGAAAGGGATCAGGGCCAGGCAAGCGATCCCGATGGCAAGAAAGCTCCACCGCCAACTGAATGCCGTCAGCACGATCGCGATGACGGGGACGATCAGAAACTGGCCTCCGGTCGCTCCCGACGTGGCGATACCGGTCGCCAATCCGCGATTGCGGTCGAACAGGCGAGCTATCGCGGTCGAGACGACGTGCGTGGCGACGATGCCGAATCCCAAGGCTGAGATTCCACTGTAGCCGATCAGAAACACCATGGAATTGCCGGTGGCCGCCACGATCAGGCAGCCTCCACACAAAAGAGCGAGACCGGCAACCAGCGTGACGCGCACGCCCTGGCGGTCGATGAGGCGGCCGGCGACGGGAGCTGTGGCCGCCATGACCAGCAGCGACACTGCCGCCGCGCCGGAGATGAAGCTGCGCGACCAGCCGAATTCCTGCGTCCATACGGGCATGACCAGCCCGAGCGTGGCCCGTGCGGAAAAAGCCAGCGCGAGCGCCAGAAAGCCGAAAGCAACGACAAGCCACGGTAACAATTGGGATGATCCCGATTTCGTTTGAAGCATGGATTCTTTCCTGACCGTTTGGCCAAGGATTTCGAGAGGACAGGAACTCCGCAAACGATGGTTTGTCCAGCCATGTTTAGCTGTGCTAAATATGAACATGGCCGTTCGTCTTTCCCTGTTGCACACCTTTGTCGTCGTCGCCCGCTCTGGTCGTATGCGCCATGCTGCCGATCAGATGGCGGTCACGCCGGGTGCGATCAGTCAGCGCATTCGCGAGCTGGAGGATGCAGTCGGTCAGCGTCTGTTCACCCGGACGCAAGCGGGCGTCGAGCTCAATGCAGCCGGCAAGGCGCTGTTCGCCTCGCTTGATGATCCGTTCCGTATGATCGAGGACGTCGACCGGAAGCTGGATGGCGCACCATCTCGGCGGATCACGATCACCACCATGAGTTCCTTCGCGGCGAACTGGCTGGTGCCGCGCCTCGTCGGTTTCTCACGACGACATCCTGACATCGATGTTGCCATGGAGACCGAAAGCCGCATCGTCGATCTCAGGCGCGAACCTGTCGACCTGGCGATCCGCCACGGGCTGGGGGACTATCCCGGTCTTGAGGCCACATGGCTCATGGCCCCGGAGTTGATCGTTGTCGCCAGTCCCGAGCTTCTGCGATCCGGGCGGCCGATCGCGACGCCAGCAGACTGTCTCGCCTTTCCATTGCTGCATGACATAGGCCGGGCCGACTGGCGACTCTGGTTCGCGGCACAGGGCGTGGACTTGACCCAAGATCTGAAAGGACCGTCATTCTCCGACGATCACCTTATGGTCAGGGCGGCGGTGTCCGGTCAGGGACTGGCGCTTGTCCGCAACGTCTATGCCGATGATGACCTTCGCGCGAACCGGCTGGTGCAGGCGATTGCCGTGCGGTGGCCGACGCAATTCGCCTATTATGCCGTCGGCACAGCGGAAGCGTTGCAGCGGCCCGCTGTGCGTCACTTCCGCGACTGGCTGGCAATGGAAGCAAGCGAGAATCCCGCGCGCTGACCTATTGCCGGCATTCGAACTGAGGCACCATCCAATTCACTTTCGACGAACCGGCTGCTGCGCCTCGCAGTACACCTCGACCCGTTCCGGTGTCTGCCACATTTGGTTCAATGCAGAGGCTGCTCGACCGGGCCGCGCAGCCGGCATGTTCGCAGAACAGCCTTCCCTTGGCCCTAGCCTGACGCCCAAAGAAAAAGCCGACCTTGCGGTCGGCTATAGGTTGACGGGCCGAGGGGTTTGGGGGGACTTGGGGTGACCCGTCGCACCCACAATGCCTGAACTCGATGATGGTTCCATGACTTTGCAAATTTATTTCAGGGGCAGATTTTCACATGCAGAGCGCTGCCTGGCCGCTTGCCAGTCGCGCCCGGCATGGGCGAACACCGCGCAGAGCACGATGGCGCCGCCGATCATGCTGGCGGCTGGCGGGATCTCGGCCAGGAACAGGAAGGCGAACAGGATCGCGAACGGTACTTCAGCCGAGCCTAGCAGGCCGGATTCGGCGGCCGGGATGAGCCGCGCACCTTCCGTCCACAGGATAGAGGCCAGCGCGAAGGACATCCCGAAAGCGACGAGCAGAATGGCGTCTCTGGCCGAGACCGCCAACGGGTCGGTGACGAACCAGCCGAGCACGAACAAAAGAAACGCCGATACAGCGCCGGCCCACACCACAGGCGTGTCGCGGAAAGCGCGCACCATGATCATGTAGAGCGCGGCGCCGATCGTCATCAGCAGCGCCAGTCCGTCGCCAAATAGATGGCCGGTGCCGAAGCCGGACCAGACCATGATCGCCACACCGCTGAGCGACACGGCGGCGGCGGCAAGCGTCTGCAGGCGGAAGCGCTCACGGACCAGCATGAAGGCAAGCAGCGCGGTGACGAAGGGCGCGGTGGCGTAGATGATCGCGACATTGGCGACGAAGGTGAACTTGAACGCCGAGATGAAGGCGATGCTGGCGAGCGCGCCCTCGATCGCCAACAGCCAGCCGCGCCAGCCGAGACGCAGGCTTTCACGCCTGGCGGAGCGGCGGTGCCGCCAAAGCACATAGAGCGCGATCAGGATCGAGCCGACGAAGCCACGCCAGCAGGTGATGGTCAGCGGGTCGGCATGGATCGACTTGGTCAACACGCCAGTGAGGCCGAAGACCGCCGCCGACGCCGAAACCAGGATGATGCCCAGGGTGCGCTCGGCGGCGATGTCGGTGGTGCCCGGCATGCTTAGGGATCCCGTCATGTCACCAGAGTACTCTGCCTAGTCCTGACACCGTACTGTCAGCAGCTCAAGCCGTTGCTGCGGTTCGGCACGGAGTGATCATCCGTTTCGCACGGCTTCCGCGGAGCACACCGCGCACATCCCTGTTGACTCGGCCCTTGGGGCAGCCCCGATAGACAGGCGGACAACAGCAATGAGGTGATTCATGAGCTCTCCCGCCCAGTTCCTGAACGCTTCCAAAGCCGCCAGCCGGCTCGGAGTGTCGGCCAAAGCCTTGCGGCTCTATGAGCAGCGTGGCCTCATCGCCCCGATCCGCACCGCTGCAGGATGGCGGGTCTACGGTCCTGTCGAGATGAGTCGCGCCGCCGAGATCGCCGCCCTGCGCGGCCTTGGCTTCAGCCTCGCTCAGGTGGCGCGGGTGTTGGAGGGCGACTCTCGGGGCATGGAGCCGGCCCTGGCCGCGCACCAGGCAGCACTTGAAGGCCGGTTGCGCCAGCTCGTCGGCGCAATAGAGAAGGTCGGTAGCCTGCGGGACGACCTCGCTCGAGGCGAGGCGCCAACGGCCGGTGAACTGGCGCGCCTGATGGCACCAGACGCAGCGCTCAGCGTCTCTTTCGACCTTCCCTGGCCTTGGGGCGGCGAGCGGTTCGAACTGGGACATATCCGACCGCTGAACTACATCATCGGTCCGCTAGGCAGTGGCAAGACCCGGCTGGCGCAGTGCCTGGCCGAGACCCTGCCCAATGCCGCCTTCCTTGGCTTGGACCGACTGGCGGATGGCGGTGCGGCGGCTTTGGCTCGCTTGGACGCCGACCCAGTTCTGCGGTCGCGGGTCGATCGGACGCTGGCCTGGCTCATCGAGGACGGTGCGGTGGTGTCGAACGCGCTGATCGCCCTGCTCGCCGGATTGGAATCCGAGGGTCCGGCCATTTTGGTCGTCGACATGATCGAACGGGGGCTGAACCAGGCCTCCCAAGAGGCCCTGATTGCCCATCTGCGCCGCCGTGGCCCCGGTGGCCGGCCGCTTTTTCTGCTCACACGGTCCTGCGCGATACTGGATCTGGCGGTCGTCGGCATCGACGAAGCGATCATCCTCTGCCCCGCCAATCACAGCCCGCCAATGCATGTCGCCCCATACCCCGGCACCCCCGGCTACGAGGCCGTCGCCACTTGCCTGGCCTCACCCGAGGTGCGGGCTCGGACGGATGGCGTCATCGCGTGGCGGCCCCAGGTCGCATGAAAAGCACCGGGTCTGGCGGCGCGGCAATGTCTTGACCGCTTGTCACTCTGATCCAAATGCTGTTTCTGTCGCGAAATCGAAGTTCAAGCCGCACGGTCCTGTTTCGAATATCTTGCCGGGCGACGAAAGTGACTCGAAAAGGATTGGACATGGACGCGACCGGACTGAAGGCCATGCAGGCACCGCTCAAGGAGGCCTATCGCGACGACGCGTCGAGCGCGCTGGTCACGCTCAGGGCCAGGGGCTCGATCGACGACCAGTCGATCGCCTGCAAGGTTGAGACGGGCAGGGCGCTGGCCGTTGCCGGTCTCCATCCGGCCACCGGCGGTTCCGGGCTCGAACTGTGTTCTGGCGACATGCTGCTGGAGGCGCTGGTCGCTTGCGCCGGCGTAACGCTGAAGGCGGTGGCGACGGCGCTGGAGTTCAAGCTCGGCGCCGCAACGGTGGAGGCCGAAGGCGATCTCGATTTTCGCGGCACCTTAGGTGTGGCAAGGGATGCGCCGGTCGGCTTCCGCGCCATCCGGCTGAATTTCAACCTCGACACCGACGAACCCCAGGAGCGCATCGATTCGCTGCTGAAGCTCACCGAGCGCTATTGCGTGGTGTTCCAGACCCTCAATAATAAGCCGCTTCTGTCGGTGATGGCGCACCGTTGAGGCGGCGCGCCATGCACGTTGCTACTGCGCCGCCGGCTACTCGCTTTCGCCCTCGTCGGCGAAGGGCGAGGCGCTCGGCACGCACTGCACCGTCCAGCCGGCCGGCGTCGGCTGCTTCTGGTATTCGGTAATAGCGGAGGTGCATTGTTCGCGGGTGTCGAACGTGCTGGGCAGCACCACCATGCCGCCCTGCGGGCCGGCGACTACCAGATACCAGACCAACGCTACGCTCGAAGCCGCCATGGGAATTTCCTCAGTTGTTGTGGGAATCAGACAATCCTATCAACCGCGGGCGATCGACGAAAGCGTCCGCCGGACGCGGCCGCGGCATTACAGCCGCGTAATGCCGGGACAGCTCAGTTCACGGCAAAGCAGTAGAAGAGGCCGTCGCCGCCGGTGCTCTTCAGCGCTTCTTGGCTGCAGCCGCCGCGTGAAGCGTGCGAGGAATTCCACGACTTGGCGGCGGCTGAATCGTCGAGGCCCGTGCGGTCGTGATGGCCCGTCATTGCCGCACCTTCTGCTCCACTGAGCGTCCAGTCACCGCAGGTCTGGTCGGCGATTTTCGTGCCGTCGGGCGTGGATCCGGTCAGCACGTCGTGTCGGTTGGGCTTGTCGCCGCGGCCGTTGACCACTTCACCCTTTTCGTCGAGCGCCGTCTGCTTGGTGATGGCATTGGCATCACTATGCAGCGAAGCGACATCATCGGCGATCTTGACCTCCTTGGCGTTGAACCACGGCCCCTTGCCGATGCGGTCGCGCGCGTCCTCCGTGCTGGTCGAGAGATAGGCAGCCCAAGTCTTGCCGGTAACGCCGGCGGCTTCAGCCAGCGAGGCGCAATGCGCATCGGCACCCGCCGGGCCGCCGAGATCGGCGCCCTTGCCCGAACCGACGCTGGTGACGAAGAAGCTCATCGTCGCATCCTGCGACGAGGCGACGCCGATGGCTGCCAGTGATGCAGCGGCGGTGACGAGAAGCAGTTTGCGCATGGTGGTCCTCCGTTTGCGAACATTCCAACAACGTCGGTGGCGGCGCAATTCTTCCGCCAAAATGCGCGGTGCGTCTACTCCGGCTGCCGGTAGGCGACAAAGCGGTTGTGCTTGGCCTGGAAGATCAGGCCGGTTTCCTTGAGCGCAGGGCTGGCCAGTGGCACGATACGTTTGGCGATCTCCGAGGGATGCGGCAGCGTTTCCGGATCCTCGCCGGGCACGGCCTGTGCCCGCATGGCGGTGCGGGTGGCGCCGGGATCGGCGGCGTTGACCCTGAGGGCCAAGTTTTCCGTCTCATGCGCCCAGGAACGCATCATGGTCTCGACCGCCGCCTTAGACGCCGCATAGGGTGCCCAGAAGGCCCGCGCCGAGTGGGCGGCATTGGAGGAAAGCACGATGGCGCGGCCGGCGTCGGAGAGCCTGAGCAGCGGGTCGACCGAGCGGATCAGCCGCCATGTCGAGGTGACGTTGATGGTCATCACCTTTTCGAAGGTCTTGGCCTCGACATGGCCGATCGGCGAGATGACGCCGAGCACGCCCGCATTGGCGACGAGGACATCGAGCTTGCCCCAGCGCTCGTGGATGGCTCCTCCCAGCCGGTCGATGCCGGCCATGTCGGCAAGGTCGAGCGGCACCAGCGTCGCCTGTCCACCGGCCGCCTTGATCTCGTCGTCAAGCTCTTCCAGCCCGCCGACCGTGCGGGCGACGGCGATGACATGGGCGCCGGCCGCGGCAAGTTCCTTGGCGATGAAGTAGCCGATACCGCGCGAGGCGCCGGTGACGACCGCGACGCGGCCGGAAAGGTCGAGGGCAGGGGTCACTGGGCAACTCCGAAGGTTAGCGTTCTACGGCGCCCTCGGGCCTTGCTCTTTGGCCTTGGCGATTGGCGAAAGCGGAGATGAGAGTTCAATCTCCCCCCTTGGGGGGAGATGTCCGGAAGGACAGAGGGGGGTGTGAAGGATCGCCAGCCTTGGAGTTGGTCTGTTCCCAACAAGAGCGGAAAGCGTTCATGCGAATTACGGGCAGGTCGGCGGGACAGCACCCCCCTCTGCCCTGCCGGGCATCTCCCCCGCAAGGGGGGAGATCGGATGTCCTGCCGGTTTCGCCAATCACCGACGGCGCAAAGCGATGCCACGTCGGAAGGCCAAATCGCGATGGATTTTGTGAACCTTCGAAAATCACTGTTGCGGTGTGATCCTAAGAACCGCCCGCTGCCAGTAACGACAGGGTTCGCACATTGTCCGACCCTTCGAAATCGGCAAGCCGGGTCGGATATTGCCCGGTGAAGCAGGCGTCGCAGAATTGCGGCTGCTCATTGTCGCGGCCGGCCTCGCCGACGGCGCGGTAGAGCCCGTCGATACTGAGGAAACCGAGCGAATCGACGCGGATGAACTCGGCCATCTCTTCCACCGACATGCGCGACGCGAGCAGCTTCGACTTCTCCGGCGTGTCGACGCCGTAGAAGCAGGAAGCTCGCGTCGGCGGCGAGGCGATGCGCATGTGCACTTCCCTGGCGCCGGCATCGCGCACCATCTGCACGATCTTCTGGCTGGTGGTGCCGCGCACGATCGAATCGTCGACCAGCACCACGCGCTTGCCCTCGATCATGCGGCGGTTGGCGTTGTGCTTGAGCTTGACACCCATGTGGCGGATCGAATCGCCGGGCTGGATGAAGGTGCGGCCGACATAGTGATTGCGGATGATGCCGAGCTCGAACGGGATGCCCGCGGCTTGCGAAAAGCCGATCGCCGCCGGTGTGCCGCTATCCGGCACCGGCACGACGATATCGGCCTCGACCGGGCTTTCGAGCGCCAGCTCGGCGCCGATGCGCTTGCGCACCTCGTAGACATTGCGGCCTTCGACCGAGGAATCCGGACGCGCGAAATAAACATATTCGAAGATGCAGAAGCGAGTTTTCTGCGGCTCGAAGGGAAACAGGCTCTCGATGCCCTTGGTGGTGACGACGACCATCTCGCCCGGCTTCAGGTCGCGCACGAAGCGCGCGCCGATGATGTCGAGCGCACAGGTTTCGGAAGCCAGGATCCAGGCGCCGTCGAGATCGCCAAGCACCAGCGGGCGGATGCCGAGTGGATCGCGGCAGCCGATCATCTTCTTTGCCGTCATCGCCACCAGCGAGAAGGCACCCTCGACCTGGCGCACCGCATCGATGAAGCGCGAGTTGAGATCGCGCTCCCTGCTGGTGGCGACCAGATGCAGGATCGTCTCGGTGTCGGAGGTCGACGAGAAGATCGCGCCTTGTTTCTGCAGCGCGCGCTGCACGGTCATGGCGTTGGTGAGGTTGCCGTTGTGGGCGACGGCGAAACCGCCTTCGGCGAGCTCGGCGAAGAACGGCTGGATATTGCGCTGGCCGGCGCCGCCTGTGGTGGCGTAGCGCGTGTGGCCGATCGCGCGGTTGCCTTGCAGGCTGTCGATGACGCGTTGCTTGGTGAACGTGTCGCCGATCAGGCCGACATGATGTTCGACATGGAACTGGGTGCCGTCGTAAGAAACAATGCCGGCCGCTTCCTGGCCGCGATGCTGCAATGCATGCAGGCCAAGCGTGACGATCGCTGCGGCGTCCTGCCGGCCAAAAATACCGAACACACCGCATTCGTCATGGAAATGATCGTCGGCCTCGGCGGAAAGCACGTCGTCTGCGTCTGCCATCTTCAGCTCCGCTAAAGTCGCTATATAGTGTGATGACTGCTCGAGAGCAACGTAGAGTTTGCGGCGTTCACACGATCGTCAGTTTGCCGGCGCCGGATTGGCCGGTGCATTCTCGGCCGGCGGCGCCTCGGTCTCGCTGTCGTCGGGCGCCGGAGCCCCGGCGTCGTCGCCGGCTGCCGGTGTGTCCGCGGCCGGAGGTGTCTCGGCGCCGGTCTCGGGTGCCGGCTGATTCGGGTTGAGCCTGTTGAGGATCGCGTTTTCCGGATCCTCGGGCAGCAGGCTTTCGAGCTTTGCGCCGATCGATTCGAGCAGCGGCCGCGACTTGGCGTTGGCGACCCAGCCGGGAGCCTTGGGGCCGGCCAGCCAGTTGAAGAACAGCAAGGCCACCGCGACGACCAGGATGCCGCGGGCCGCGCCATAGAGGAAACCGAGCGTGCGATCGAGCGCGCCGATCCTGGAATCGATGATCCAGTCGGCGAGCTTCATGGTGATGACGGAAACGACGATCAGCGCGATGATGAAGACGATGCCGGCGGCCGCCACCATGGCAACCTTCTCATTGTCGACATAGGGCTGAACATAAGGCAGGACCGGTTTGTAGAAGAAGAACGCCGCCGCCGCCGCCGCTATCCAGGAGATGATGGAGAGGACCTCGCGCGAAAAGCCGCGAACCATGGCGAGCATCGCCGAGACCAAGGTGAAGCCGACGAGTATTCCGTCAAGCAGCGTAATCGGCATGTCTTTTGCCCCACTCCGATCTCTTTTTCACGACTCGGGCGAGCCGCGTCACTCTTGCTCGTCGGCACGGCTGCGCCGTGAGCCGGCTATGCGCGCCACGAGATCGGCAAGCTCGGTGGGCTGGAAAGCGCCGGCCCCTATCCCCCCGGCAAGTTCCTCGCTGCCCAAGGGCAGCACCGCGCTTCCGAAACCCAGCTTTTCGGCTTCCTTCAGGCGCTGCTGCGCATGCGCAACCGGCCTAACGGCGCCCGAAAGGCTGATTTCGCCGAAATAGACGCAATCGGCCGGAAGGGCAAGACCGGTGAGCGAGGAAACCAGCGCGGCCGCCACCGCCAGATCGGCGGCCGGCTCCGAAATGCGGTAGCCGCCGGCAACATTGAGATAGACGTCGTGGGTGCCGAAGCGGACCCCGCAATGGGCTTCAAGGACGGCGAGGATCATCGACAGCCGGGCGCCGTCCCAGCCGACCACGGCGCGGCGGGGCGTGCCCAGCGACGACGGCGCCACCAGCGCCTGGATCTCGACCAGCACCGGTCGGGTGCCTTCCATGCCGGCGAAAACCGCAGCGCCCGGCGATTTCGCATGGCGTTCGCCGAGAAAAAGCTCGGACGGATTGGCGACCTCGCGCAGGCCCATATCAGACATTTCGAAGACGCCGATCTCGTCGGTCGGCCCGAAGCGGTTCTTGACCGTGCGCAGGATGCGGTAATGGTGGCCGCCTTCGCCCTCGAAATAAAGCACGGCGTCGACCATATGCTCGACGACGCGCGGCCCGGCGATCTGGCCTTCCTTGGTGACGTGGCCGACCAGCACGATGGCCGCCCCTGTGGATTTCGCATAGCGGATCATCGCCTGGGCGGCGGCGCGCACCTGGGTCACGGTGCCGGGAGCCGAATCGGCCATGTCGGTCCACAAGGTCTGGATCGAATCCAGAATCACCAGGTCTGGCCGCCTACCGTCGGCGATGGTGGCGAGGATGTCCTCGACATTGGTCTCGGCGGCCAGTTCGACCGGGGTCGAGGCAACGCCGAGCCGTTGAGCGCGCAGCCGGATCTGGGCAACGGCCTCCTCGCCGGAGACATAGACGATGCGGTGGCCTTTTGCCGCGAGCGCGGCGGCGGCCTGGGTCAATAGCGTCGACTTGCCGATGCCGGGATCGCCGCCGACCAGCAGCGCCGAGCCTCGCACGAAGCCGCCGCCGGTGGCGCGGTCAAGCTCGCCGATGCCGGAAACGATGCGCGGCGCGTCCTCGATGTCACCCGACAGGCTGGTCAGCACCACGGCACGGCCCTTCCGAGCATTGCGGGTGTTGGCAGGGCCCGAGCCGATGCCGCCTGCCGTGCCTTCCTCGACCAGCGTATTCCACTCGCCGCAGGCATCGCATTTGCCGGCCCAGCGCTGATGCACCGATCCGCAATTCTGGCAGATGAACTGGATGCGCGACTTAGCCATGGAACCGTGCCCAGTTTTGAACGGAGGCCGACCGCGATTGTTCGCGTTTCCGAGCGTGGTTTGGGGAGCGTGGATGCAATTCAGTGCTTCTTGGCGAGGGCGCGAACGTCGGCAAGCGCCTCATCGAGCATCTTGGGATCGGGTGGCAGCATCTGTGTGTCGTAAATGGAGATCATGCCTTGTGTCTGGCCGGCAAGTTCAGGCATGTCTTTCCGTGTCGTCTCATCAATCCCGTTGACATAAAACAGGAAATGCTGCCCGGCCAGAACGGGTACGCCGCATCCTCCCATAATCAGTGTGGTCGTAGAAATCGCACCATCCGCTTCCGGGCTGCCCTTGAACACCTCAATCGTCTCGTAGTGTACGTTAACCAGTATCCGGCCATCCCCTACATCGGCTGGGAGACCTTCAACCTCTGTCGAGCTAAGTTCGGTGGCTGTGACCAGGCCGTGGAACACCAGGGCAGCCTCCGCAAACGCCCGCTGTGGCGTCCAGCCCGCAGGCATGGAGCACGCGGAAGCGACCCCGGGCAGAAGAGCCGCGCCGAACAGCGCGAGAGTCAAAGAAAGAGAAAGCCTGAAACGCTCGCCCATGCCTACTCAAACCGATCCGGCAGGTGGTGCTCCTCGGCGAGGTCGGAGAAGCGGGTGAACTCGCCCTGGAAGGCGAGGCTGACCGAGCCGGTCGGCCCATGCCGCTGCTTGGCGACGATGACCTCGGCCTTGCCGCGCATCTCGTTCATCTCGTTCTCCCATTTGATATATTCGTCGGTGCCGGGCTTCGGCTCGCGGTTCTTCAGATAATACTCCTCACGGTAGACGAACATCACCACGTCGGCGTCCTGCTCGATCGAGCCCGATTCGCGCAGATCCGAGAGCTGCGGGCGCTTGTCGTCGCGGCTTTCGACCTGACGCGACAGCTGCGACAGCGCGATGATCGGCACGGCAAGCTCCTTGGCCAGTGCCTTCAGGCCGGTGGTGATCTCGGTGATCTCCTGCACGCGGTTTTGCGAGGCCTTGGCGCTCGACCCCTGCATCAGCTGGATATAGTCGATGACGATGACGTCGAGGCCGCGCTGCCGCTTCAGTCGCCGCGCGCGCGCCGAGAGCTGCGCGATCGAGATGCCGCCGGTCTGGTCGATGAAAAGCGGGATCTTCTGCATGGTCTGCGAGCAGGCGACCAGCTTTTCGAAATCCATCTCGCTGATCTCGCCGCGGCGGATTTTTGACGACGGAATTTCGGTCTGCTCGGAAATGATGCGGGTGGCGAGCTGCTCCGACGACATTTCGAGCGAGAAGAAGCCGACGACGCCGCCATTGGCGGCCTTGAACGAGCCGTCGGCCTGCTGCGCCGGCACATAGGCCTCGGCGATGTTGAAGGCCATGTTGGTGGCGAGCGACGTCTTGCCCATGCCGGGGCGGCCGGCGATGATGATCAGGTCGGACGGCTGCAGGCCGCCCATGCGGCGGTCGAGATCGCGCAGGCCGGTGGCGACGCCCGACAAATGCCCGTCGCGCATATAGGCGGCATTGGCCATGTCGACGGCTGTCTTGACCGCATCGGTGAAGCTTTCGAAGCCGCCATCGTAGCGGCCGGTCTCGGCCAGCTCGAACAGGCGCCGTTCGGCATCCTCGATCTGCTCGGACGGCGACATGTCGACCGGCGCATCGTAGGCGATATTGACCATGTCTTCGCCGACGGTGATCAGCGCGCGCCGCGTGGCGAGATCGTAGATGGCGCGGCCATAGTCGGCGGCGTTGACGACGGTGACCGCCTCGACAGCCAATCGCACGATATATTGCGCAACCGTCATGTCGCCGACCTTCTCGTCGGCCGGCAGGAAGGTCTTCAGCGTGATCGGCGTCGCAATCTTGCCCATGCGAATAAGCTCGGCCGAGACCTCATAGATTTTTCTATGCAGCGGCTCGTAGAAATGGCCTGACTTGAGGAAGTCCGAGACGCGGTAGAAGGCATCGTTGTTGACTAGAATGGCGCCAAGCAGCGCCTGCTCAGCCTCGATGTTGTTCGGCGCCTCGCGATAAAGCGGTTGCTCCGCCACGCCGAATTTTCGCGCTGCCTCTGCCATGATATCCCCGATTTCGATCCCGGCTTCTCGATAACAGAACGAGAAAAGGCCGGTGCTGACTTATATGCATCACTCGCGCCCAAACAGCGTTGATGCCCGCTGTTCACAGGAACGGCAAACCGTCCACAGGACAGAATTCCCGTGCCCCGATTCCAGTTGACTCAGCAAGGTCGCGATTCTACGCGATGCATCGAACAAATCAAGAACAAAATCGAAGAGGAGGAAGCTGCACCAGGAATCGATGCGAGATTAGATTGTGTCGCCCCAGTCGAGCCGTCGTGCCAGCCTGAACGCATCGCCATCGCGCTTGGTGAACAGTTTTTCGCCAGCGCTGCCGTCCTTTTGGCAAAGCTTGAGCAGAACCTTGCCTGAACCGGATTTCGGCGGCGCGATCACCCGCGCGGCGCGCGACGAGGCAGCTTGCCGCGAGGCGGCGACATAGATGAATTTCTCGTCCTCCCATGGCACGTCGGCGTCCTTGGCCAGCCGGTGCAGGCGCGAGCGTGCGACACGGCGCGAAAAATGACACCAGTCGGGCGCTGCGAGTGGGCAGGGTGCCTTATGCGGGCAAGGGGCAAGTACATCCGCGCCCGCGTCGATCAGGTGCCGGCGCACGGCAAGGATGCGCTGCCATCCGGCCGGTGTGCCCGGTTCGACGACCAGCAGCGTGTCGTCGGTGAACTGCCAGAGCCGGTCGATGAGCTTTGGCAGCGACGCCGGCGCGATCTCGTCCAGCACATAGGCGCAGGTGACCAGCTCGGCCGGTTTGAGATCGGCAAGATCGATGGTGACATCGCCGGTCAGCCAGGCGATCCTGGCTATCATCGCCTCAGTGGCAAGAGCCTCGCCGACCCTGCGCACCGCTGCACTCGCTTCGAGCAACACCGCCTGCTCGAGGTCGGGCCAGAGATCGAGCGCGGCCCAAAGCACGGTACCAGGGCCGGCGCCGACATCGAGCAGGGTTTTCGGCGCGTAGCCGGGCCGTGCCTCGCTGACCGCATCGAGGCTGGCACGGACGGCGGCATAGGTCGCCGGCAGCCGCGTCGCCAGATAGGCCTTGACCGCCATCTCCTCGGCCATATGCATGCGGCCGTCGCGCAACTCGGCGCGGTAGCGGTCCGACAGCGTTCTTGCTGCTTGCTTCAGCATCGGCAGCGGCACTTTTTCGAGGAGACGCTCGACACCCTGTCGAAGCGGGACAGGCAGTTCCATGCTCACGCTCCCCTAGGCACGAGCAGGATGACCGAGGCGCCAACGATGCAGAGCGCGGCGCCGGCAAGGTCCCAGCGGTCGGGGCGCACGCCTTCCACCAGCCACAGCCATCCGAGCGAGACGCCGATGTAAATGCCGCCATAGGCGGCATACGCGCGGCCCGCCGCATTGATATCGACCAGCGCCAGCAGGAAGCCGAACAGGGCGAGCGAGGTCAGGCCCGGCGCCAGCCACAGCGGCGACTTTTCCAGTCGCCACCATGCCCAGATCGAAAAGCAGCCGGCGATCTCGGCAAGGGCAGCGACGATGTAGATGAGATAGGTCATGAAGAAAGGTCTCGCGGTACGGCGAGACCTTTTTCAGCGTGCAGGCAGGCAATGGCAAGCGGCAATGACGTGGCGGCCGGCAGTCTATTCCGGATCCGCCACCTTGCGCCGCCGCGCGGGCTTGGCGGCAGGGGCTTTTGGGCGATGCCCCATGTCGTGCATTTCGAGCGCCTTCTCGCATTTGGCGGTATAGTCGCGCGTCATCGGCAGCGTGTCGTTCTTCTTGGCGATCTGGATCTGGAAGATCACCAGATCCTGCCAGCGGAAAGCTGCTTCCGATGCTGCCAGATAGAACTCCCACATGCGGCAGAAGCGCTCGTCATAGATCGCCTTGGCCTTGTCGCGGTTGGCGGCGAAGCGCTCGCCCCAGTGCCTCAGCGTGTCGGCATAATGCAGCCGCAGGATCTCGATGTCGGTAACGATGAGGCCAGACTTTTCGATCGCCGGCATGACTTCCGAGAGCGAGGGGATATAGCCGCCCGGGAAGATGTATTTGCGAATGAAGGCGCTGGTTGCCCACGGCATGCCGGAGCGACCGATCGTGTGCAGCAGCATGACGCCGTCCGGCTTCAAGAGCGTCGCCGACTTGTCGAAGAAGGTGCGGAAGTGGTTGACGCCGACATGCTCGAACATGCCGACCGAGACGATGCGGTCGAAGCGCTCGTTGAGCTCGCGGTAATCCCTCAATTCGAAATGCACGCGGTTTTCCAGACCTTGCGCATGGGCGCGGTCGGTGGCGACGCCATGCTGCTCGGTCGACAACGTCACGCCTTGCACGTCCACGTCGAAGGACTTGGCGAGATAGAGGCCGAGCCCGCCCCAGCCGGAGCCGATGTCGAGCACCGTCTGGCCGGCCTTCAGCCTGAGCTTGGCGGCGATGTGACGCTTCTTGGCGGCCTGCGCCTCATCGAGCGTCATGTCCGGCTGCTCGAAATAGGCGCAGGAATACTGCATGTCCTCGTCGAGGAAGAGCCGGTAGAGGTCGCCCGACAGATCATAGTGGCGCTGCACGTTGCGGCGCGCGCGCGCCGCCGTGTTGATCTGCTGCAGGCGGCGGAATGCGTGGCGCAGACCCTCGATCGCCTTCGACCAGGTGGCGTCGATCCCGCCGCTGCCCATGTTCTGGAAGGCGATGCGCATCACCCCCAGCACGCCGCCCTCGAGTATATCGAGTTCGCCGTCCATATAGGCTTCCGGCACCGCCAGCATGGGATCGAAGGTGATGGCGCGCTCGGCATGCGCGGTCTTGATGTGCATGTGCACCGGCTCGCCGCTGCCGTCGCCGAAAACCACTGTTAGCCCCTTCGGTCCGGTTACCTTGAGGTTGCCGGTGCGTACCAGGCGGTCGAGAATGCGCTTCAACAGAATATTCATGACCAAATGTCCCCTCTCGGTCAGACACGCTGTCCTACTCTGCATCAACATATAGGGTTTCGAAAAGTTCCTTTTGGCACAAAAATGCCCGGGCGAGGGGCCCGGGCATTGGTCCAGAAATAACTGGAAGCCGACTAAGTGACCGGAGCGCCGTTCTGACGCCCGGTCGTATACAGTCAGGCGTTGTCCTCGCCGCCCTCGAACTCGGCATTGGGGTCGAAGAAGTTCTCCGGGCGCGCATTGTCGTTGATGTCTTCGCCATAGATGGCTTCGGCGGTGGTCAGCGTCTCGCCCTGGGCCTGGCGCTCGGCTTCGTCGGCCGTACGGGCGATGTTGAGCGTGATGGTGACCTCGACTTCCGGATGCAGCGCGATCGCCACATTGGTAAGGCCGATGGTCTTGATCGGCTGGTTGAGCAGGATCTGGTTGCGGTTGACCGAAAAACCTTCCGCCGTCAGCAGCTCTGCGATGTCGCGGGTCGACACCGAGCCGTAGAGTTGGCCGGTTTCGCCGGCCGAACGCACGGCGATGAAGCTCTTGCCGTCGAGTTTTTCCGAAATCTGCATGGCCTCGGACTTGCGCTCGAGGTTGCGGGCTTCGAGCTGGGCGCGCTGGCCTTCGAACTTCTTCTTGTTGGCTTCGTTGGCGCGCAGCGCCTTGCCCTGCGGCAGCAGGAAGTTGCGGGCGAATCCGTCCCTGACCTTGACGGTATCGCCCATCTGGCCGAGGCGGGAAACGCGTTCGAGAAGAATGACTTCCATGGTTTTGTTCCTTTAAGGTTAGGCGCAAACGCCGAATTCTTTGGAACAGGTCAGGAAGCTTGAGCGCCGTGGCGTTGGTGTCGCTGTCCTGCCTGTCAGCAGTTAGGATTTCTTTCGAAATCCAACCCGGGATTTGATAAGAACCCTGCGGCGCCCGTCGCCGTAGGGAGAGAAGCAGGCGGCGAACCGCCCGCTAAAGATATTAGCGAACCACGTAGGGCAGCAGGCCGAGGAAGCGGGCGCGCTTGATCGCCTTGGCGAGCTCGCGCTGCTTCTTCTGGCTGACGGCGGTGATGCGCGACGGCACGATCTTGCCGCGTTCGGAAATGTAGCGCTGCAGAAGACGTACGTCCTTGTAGTCGATCTTGGGCGCGTTGGCGCCGGAGAACGGGCAGGTCTTGCGGCGGCGGTGGAACGGGCGCCGGGTCGGGATCTGGTTGATGTCGACCATTATTCTGCACTCCCTTCAACGCCTTCGCGCGGACGGCGCGGACCACGGTCTGCACCGGCGTCGCCACCGAAGCTGCGCGGCGGACGATCGCCACGGTCGCCGCGGTCGCGGTCGCCGAACGAGCGCGGGCCACGGTCGCGGTCGCCGAAGCCGCCGCGTTCCGAGCGCTCTTCGCGCTTCTGCATCATCGCCGACGGGCCTTCCTCATGTGCATCGACCTTGATGGTGAGGAAACGCAGCACGTCCTCGGACAGGCCCATCTGGCGCTCCATCTCGTTGAGCGCGGCCGGCGGGCAGGTGATGTCCATCAGCGTGTAGTATGCCTTCCGGTTCTTGTTGACCCGGTAGGTGAGGGACTTCAGTCCCCAGTTCTCGACCCGGCCGACGGACCCGCCATTGGCGGAGATGACACCCTTGTACTGTTCGACAAGCGCATCGACCTGCTGCTGCGAGAGGTCCTGCCGGGCAAGAAACACATGTTCGTAAAGAGCCATATTGTTCTTTGCCTTTCTTCGTTTCTCTCCCGGTTCCCGGCGGCAAAAGCCTCTGCAACTTCTCTGACCCGCTAGTCCCGAAGGGGGCGGGGAAGAAAGGAGCATGACGAGACGGTCGAGAGCGGAGACACGGGAGGCGGAAGCGCTTCTGGCCCCACACGAAGGTTTTCGAAAAAACCTTCGGCCCTCCGTTCAGCCCCCAGCAAGGACCGGCAGATTGCGGGCGTCTATACAGCAATTTGGCCGCAAGGCAAGCGCAAGCGGAAAACCCGCCGCTGCAAGGACGACATGTCGCGCCACGGTAGGGTCAGCTTGTATGGGGGACGAGCTTGTTGACCGTTTCCGGGAAGAAATCGGGCGCTGCACGGCGCTTGCCGAACATCATGTCGTACTGCAACAGACGGAAATCGCGGATGGCCGGATCGATTTTCTTCTGCCGCGCCCAGTCGGGCGTGTCCTCACCCGTCGGCGTCAGCAATAAATTGCGGTCGACAACGCGGTAGCGCTCGCGCATTTGGCCGAGAAAGCCGGTGTAATAGGGGTGGCTGATCCCGGCCGTGGTCAGAATATGGTAGGGCAGGAAGGCCGGGCTCACCGCACCCATGTCCTCGGTCGGGCCGGTGCGGTTCGACCATACGATCAGCGGCGTCTGATGATGCAGCAGCATCTGGTCAGCCGGCTCCTTGCGCGGCGCGACATTGTCCTTGAGGAAGCCGGTCTCGACATAGACCGGACCGAGCGGTGGCAGATGGTCGCCGAAGAAGGCGATGACCGTCGGCCGTTTGCGGTTCTTCGCCCATTCGACAAGGCGCCCGAGGCCCTTGTCGGCGTCGGACGCCCCCTCTGAGAAGCTCAGCAGCGAGTCCTTCGCCCACTGGCTGGTCGACGCCTGCACCTTGTGGGTCGGATTGTAGTAGCGATACGGCTCATAGGGTCCGTGGTTCTGCAGGCTGACCGCGAAGAAGAAGAACGGATCGTCAGTGGCGTCGGCTTCGCGGATGATCTCGTCGGTCATCGCCGCATCCGAGGCCAGCGGTCCGCGCTTTTCGAGGTATGGCATGTTTTCTTCCGACTTGAAGTCGTCGAAGCCGAAATCCTTATAGACCGGCGTGCGGTTCCAGAACCAGTTCGTGCCCGGATGGATGGCGCGCGTCTCATAGCCCTGGCTCTTCAGGAACGTCGCCATCGACGGCACCGGCGCGCGGACATATTGCTGGTAGGGGATGCTGCCGGCCGGCAGGAAGGCGTTGGAAAAGCCCGTCAGCGCCTCGAATTCGACATTGGCGGTCATGCCGCCGAATTCGGGCGAGAACATGTAGCCCGAACGCAGCGCTCGCACATTGGGAATCGGGTCGGGCGTGATGGCGACGCCGGGCAGTTCGGTCGGATCCCAGAAGGATTCGCTCATGACGATGATGATGTCGGGCTTCTCCGCCGGTACCGAGGCCGTCACATCAGGCCTGTCGATCGCCGCGATCGACTTGTCGGAATAGCCGGCAGGCGCCGAGACATGGGCCATCGGCACGTTGAGCGCGAAGGCGAGCGCGAAGCCGTTGGAGGCGTAGTTTTCCTTCTGGTCCCACATGATCGGGATGATCTGCAACCGGTCGCGGGTCCATGAGAAGGTCGCGTAATCCATGATCGAGACGAAGAAGGCGAGCAACGGCACGGTCAATGTCAGCCGGGCAAGGCGGCCCTTGTGGCTGAGTGCCGGCACCCGGCGGCGCCACTGGCGCCAGCCATAGACGAGCAGCGACAGCCCGCCGACGACACCGACCGCTATGGCGAGGGCGGTTCCCGGGCGATCGCGCACCAGAAGCGGCATTAGCGCCACGATCTGGCGTGAATACAAGAAATCGGTCGGATAGAGCGGATCGCCAAGATAAAGCGATTTCTGATGGCCGACAAAGGCCAGCGCCAGCGTCAGCGGCGCGACGATCACGAGGCTCTGGTGACTGCGGCCCAGCACGGCATCGAGGCCGATGAGGATCAGCGCGAAGATGATGATGGTGGTCCAGCCCGGCTTGAACGGCTGCAGGAAGAAGGTGACGGTGCCGGCAAAGTCGCCGCGTACGATCAGTTCGATTGCAAACACCAGGATGGCGGCAGCAAGCAGGCTGACAAGGCCATAACGGATTACAGGCCATTTCCGGCCCGGCAGATAGCCGGTGGCCGGATCGCCTTCCAGAAACTGTGGCGCGGGCTTGCCTGCGCCTTTCCTAGTTCTTGTCACCTTACAATTCCCCCGACCGTACACAAAAGCGTCATTGAACTGTCATCGATCTGTCACGAAAAGCTAGCGCCTGTGGCTAAAATAAGAAGAGCCAGCAAACGAATCGTGAGCGATTTTCATCAGGAGTGATCGACAAAAAGCCTTTGGGAATAGGCACTCGGCCGGTGGTTCCGAGTCGGAGCGGGCCAGAGGTAGGCCTATAGCGGACTTGACTTGCCCGCCCGCCTTGCGTCACAGGCAGGAAAAATCAGCCGCTTGGGAGCATACATGGCCGTCGCATTCACCTTTCCGGGACAGGGCAGCCAGGCTGTCGGCATGGGCAAGGACCTCGCCGACGCCTTTCCGGAATCGCGGAAGATCTTCGAAGAGGTCGACCACGCGCTTGGCGAAAACCTGTCGAAGCTGATCTGGGAAGGGCCGGAAGAGACGCTGACGCTGACCGCCAATGCCCAGCCGGCGCTGATGGCTGTGTCGCTTGCCGCGATCCGGGCGCTGGAATCGCGCGGCTTCTCGCTGAAGGACAAGATTGCCTATGTCGCCGGCCATTCGCTCGGCGAATATTCGGCACTTGCCGCCGCCGGTTTCGTTTCGGTCGCCGATGCCGCCCGGCTCTTGCGTATCCGCGGCAATGCCATGCAGGCGGCAGTGCCAGCCGGCGAAGGCGCCATGGCGGCGATCATCGGGCTGGAACAGGCCGATGTCGAGGCCGCCTGCGCTGAAGCGGCCAAGGGATCGGCCAAGGGATCGGTTTGCCAGATCGCCAACGACAATGGCGGTGGCCAGCTGGTAATCTCCGGCGCGAGGGCGGCGGTCGAACTGGCGGCGAAGCTGTGCACGGAAAAGGGCGCCAAGCGGGCGTTGATGTTGCAGGTTTCGGCGCCTTTCCATTCGGCGCTGATGGCACCGGCGGCCGAGGTCATGCGCGAGGCGCTGGTCGGGGTGACGAAGAACGCGCCGTTCGTGCCCGTGGTCTCCAACGTGTCGGTTGCCCCGTCCAGCGATCCTGACGCAATCGCCCGCCGCTTGGTCGAACAGGTTACCGGCCGCGTGCGCTGGCGCGAAACGGTGGAATGGTTCGGCGCGAACGGCGTTGCGACGATTTACGAGGTAGGCGCCGGCAAGGTGCTGTCGGGACTGGCGAGGCGTATCAACCGCGACATCGCCACCGGCGCCGTCGGCACGCCGGCCGATGTCGAGGCGACGCTGGCGGCGCTTGCATAATCAACTGGCGATTTGACCCCGCCCATGTGAAGGGTGTTCTCTGAGATTGGGAGACAAGAATGTTCGAATTGACCGGCCGCAAGGCGCTCGTCACAGGCGCATCGGGAGGCATCGGCGAGGCGATCGCCCGGGTGCTGCACGCGCAGGGCGCCGTCGTCGGCTTGCACGGCACCCGCGTCGAAAAGCTGGAAACGCTGGCATCCGAGCTCGGCGACCGGGTTAAGCTGTTCCCGGCCAACCTTTCCAATCGCGACGACGTCAAGGCGCTCGGCCAGAAGGCCGAGGCCGATCTCGAAGGCGTCGACATTCTCGTCAACAACGCCGGCATCACCAAGGACGGGCTGTTCGTGCGCATGGCGGACGCCGACTGGGATACGGTGATCGAGGTCAATCTGACCGCGGTGTTTCGGCTGACCCGCGAACTCACCCACCCGATGATGCGGCGCCGGCACGGCCGCATCATCAACATCACCTCGGTGGTCGGTGTTACCGGCAATCCCGGCCAGACCAATTACTGCGCCTCCAAGGCCGGCATGATCGGTTTTTCCAAATCGCTGGCGCAAGAGATCGCCACCCGCAACATCACCGTCAACTGTGTCGCTCCGGGCTTCATCGAATCGGCGATGACCGACAAGCTCAACGACAAGCAGAAAGAGGCGATCATGGCCGCGATTCCGACACGGCGCATGGGCACCACCGCCGAAGTCGCTTCCGCTGTCGCCTACCTCGCTTCCAACGAAGCTGCTTATGTCACCGGCCAGACCATCCATGTGAATGGCGGCATGGCGATGATTTGACAGTTGCGGGAAAACACCCCTTTTCGCCTTGGACCCAAGCCGATTTTCGTGTAATGCGGCCCGCAACCCGGCGGTTCGGGCAAAAACCGGTCCGGCGCCGTTGCGTTTCCGGCAGGACCATCTTTCAGCTTGATTAGCGGCATTCTGCCCGCTAACGAAGACAGACAACCAAAAGACGAGGATGCCCAAATGAGTGACACCGCAGAGCGCGTCAAGAAGATCGTTATCGAGCACCTTGGCGTTGACGCCGACAAGGTGACGGAGCAGGCGAGCTTCATCGATGATCTGGGCGCGGACAGCCTCGACACGGTCGAACTCGTCATGGCGTTCGAAGAAGAATTCGGCGTCGAGATTCCGGATGATGCAGCCGAAACCATCCTGACCGTTGGCGATGCAGTGAAGTACATCGACAAGGCTTCGGCCTGACGTCATCTGCAGTCATTTCCGGGGAGGACCTGCGATGAGGCGTGTCGTCGTCACGGGCCTTGGGCTGCTTTCGCCGTTCGGCATGGGCTTCGAGCATAGCTGGAAGGAGCTTCTGACCGGCCGCAGCGCAGCCAAGCGCATCACCGAGTTCGAAGTGGAGGATCTTGCCTGCAAGATCGCTCACGTTGTTCCGCGCGGCAACGGCGAGAACGCCACCTTCAATCCCGAGGCCGTTCTCGAGCCGAAGGAACTGCGCAAGATCGGCGACTTCATCCTTTACGGGATCGCGGCCGCCGACGAAGCCCTGAAGGATTCGGGATGGGCGCCGAAGACGCATGAGGAGCAGTGCGCCACCGGCGTGCTGATCGGCTCGGGCATCGGCGGCATCGAAGGCATCGCCGAGAACGCGATGATCCTGAAGGAGCGCGGTCCGCGCCGCATCAGCCCGTTCTTCATCCCCGGCCAGATCATCAACCTCGTCTCCGGCCAGGTCTCGATCCGGCATGGGCTGAAAGGCCCCAACCATGCCGTCGTCACCGCTTGTTCCACCGGCGCGCATGCCATCGGCGATGCCGCCCGGCTGATCATGTGGGGCGACGCCGACGTGATGGTCGCGGGCGGCACCGAAGCGCCGGTGACGCGGTTGTCGGTCGCTGGTTTCGCCGCTTGCCGGGCGCTGTCCACCGAGCGTAACGACGCCCCGCAAACGGCCTCGCGTCCCTATGACCGCGACCGGGACGGCTTCGTCATGGGCGAGGGCGCCGGCGTCGTCATTCTGGAGGAGCTGGAACACGCCAAGGCGCGCGGCGCCAAGATTTATGCCGAGGTCACCGGTTACGGCCTGACCGGCGATGCCTATCACATCACAGCGCCGGCCGAGGATGGCGACGGCGCCTTCCGCTGCATGGTAGCGGCGCTGAATCGGGCCAAGCTGACGCCCGCAGACGTCGACTACATCAACGCGCACGGCACCTCGACCATGGCCGACACGATCGAGCTCGGCGCTGTCGAGCGGCTGGTCGGCAACGCTGCGTCGAAAATATCGATGTCGTCGACCAAATCGTCGATAGGCCATCTTCTTGGCGCGGCGGGCGCCGCCGAGGCGATCTTTTCGATCCTCGCCATTCGCGACAACATCGCGCCGGCCACCATCAATCTCGACAATCCGGAGCGCGAAACGGCGATCGACCTGGTGCCGCACAAGCCGCGCGCCCGCCAGGTCGACGTGGCGCTGTCCAACTCCTTCGGCTTCGGCGGCACCAACGCCTCGCTGGTTTTCCAGCGCTACAATGGCTGACCGGTCCGCTGACCGGCACGGTTTGCGCGTGCCGTCAATTTTGCCATATTCGCCCCTACTCTGCCCAAGGGGATTCGTTGCAAGATCAAACGGCAGGGCGCTATGAATACAAATTCGGCGGACAACGGGGAATTCGGGCAACGGTCCGCACCGCCAGGTCCGATCGTGCCGAAGACGGCCAGCGAAGCATTGCGGCCTGAAGCTGGCACGCCGCCGCCCAAGCGCTCGCGCGCCTCGCGCAGCCAGTTCGTCGTGTTCATGAACTTCGTCATCTCTTTGGTGATGCTGATAGTTCTGGCGGCCGGCTTTGCATTGTATTTCGGCAAGCAGGAATTCAACGAGCCCGGCCCGTCGGCCAATGCCGACACCTTCCTGGTCAAGCCGAATACGGGCGTCCAGGAAATTGCGGAGCAGCTCGAGCGGCGCGGACTGATCAGCGACGCACGCATCTTCCGCCTTGGCGTGCGTGCCTTTGGCAATGATTCCGCACTAAAGGCCGGCGAATACGAGATCAAGCCGCAGGCCTCCATGCGCGATATCATGGAGTTGCTGAAGAGCGGCAAGTCGGTGATGTATTCGCTGACCGTTCCCGAGGGGCTGACCGTCGAGCAGGCGCTGCAGCGCATCGCCGATCAGGCAGCGCTCGACGGCGTTATGCCGGCGACCATCCCCCCTGAGGGCAGCCTTGCTACCGACACGCTGCGTTTCACCCGCGGCGCGACGCGCCAGCAGATGGTCGACAAGCTTTTGGCAGATCAGAAAAAGCTGGTCGAGGATGTCTGGCAGCGGCGCGCCCCCGATCTGCCTCTTGCCAGTGTCGAGGACTTCGTCATTCTGGCTTCGATCGTCGAGAAGGAGACAGGCAAGGGCGATGAACGCTCGCGGGTCGCCGCCGTCTTCCTCAACCGGCTGGCCAAGGGCATGCGGCTGCAGTCCGATCCGACCATTATCTACGGCCTGTTCGGCGGCAAGGGCAAACCCGCCGACCGCCCGATCTATCAGTCTGACATCCAGAAGCCGACGCCCTACAACACGTACCTGATCAACGGCCTGCCGCCGACGCCGATCGCCAATCCCGGCCGTGCCGCGCTGGAAGCCGTTGCCAACCCGTCGAAGACCGACGACCTTTATTTCGTCGCCGACGGCACCGGCGGTCACGTCTTTGCCGGGACGCTCGCCGAGCACAACGAGAACGTCGCCCGCTACCGGGCGTTGCAGAAGAAGCTGGCCGATGATGCCGCCAAGGCCGGTGCTGCCAAGGCCGATGCCGCCAAGGTGGAGGGCCAGACCGATGCGCCGGTGGACGGCGATGCGGGAGCGGCGCAGTAGCGCCGGACGGTTTTGAGATCGTCCCTCCGATCCGTTTGACGGCAGGGACGTGCTGTTTTTTGATCAGGAGCGCCTTGCGTCCGATTCGGCGCGAAGAGGCGCTCCGGCACTTTGAAGTCGCGCATGACTTGGCCCGGAACCGCTTCCGGGATCATGCGCCAGGGGGACGCAAGGGCATTATGAATTTGCAGAGCATGACCGGTTTTGCACGGGCCGTCGCCGAACATGACGGCACGTCGATCGCCTGGGAGGTCAAGTCGGTCAACGGCAAGAGCGTCGAGGTCAGGCTGCGGCTGCCGCAGGGCCTCGAGCGGCTGGAGCCAGCCGTCAGGCAGACGGTACAAAAGCGTTTTGCGCGCGGCAATTTCCAGGCAACGCTGACCGTCGGCCGCGCCGCCGGCCAGCAGGCACAGCCCGTGGTCAACGAGGCCTTCCTGAGGGATCTGGCGGGGTTGGCCAAGCGGCTGCAGGAGCAGTTCGGCGTAGCGCCTGCGACAGCCGACGGGCTGCTTTCGCTGCGCGGCGTGCTCGATATTCCCGAAACCGCCGAGACCGAAGAGGCGCGGGCGGCGCTCGACGGCGCGATCCTCTCGGCGCTCGAAGTGGCACTGGGCGGGCTGGAGCAGGCACGCCAGGGCGAGGGCACCGCCCTGCGTTCGCTGCTGTCCGGCCACATCGATGCCATCGAGGCGCTGACGCTGCGCGCCGAGGCCGATCCGGCGCGCGAGCCGGCGGTGATCCGCGAACGGATTGCCGAGCAGGTCCGGCTGCTGATGGATGCTTCCGCCAACCTCGACGCCAGCCGGCTGCATATGGAAGCAGCGTTCCTCGCCACCAAGGCCGACATCCGCGAGGAGATCGACCGGCTGAAGACGCATGTCGCGTCCGGCCGGGTGCTGCTGGCAGGCGGCGGCGCCATCGGCCGCAAGCTCGATTTTCTGGCGCAGGAATTCAACCGCGAATCGAATACGCTGTGTTCGAAATCGAACGCCGCTACGGTCACCGCCATAGGGCTGGAGCTGAAGGCGGTTGTCGACCAGTTCCGCGAACAGGTCCAGAATCTGGAGTAACCCCTGATGGTCGCCAAGGAGCCGATGGTTGCTAAGGATCTGGGTTCCCGCATTCGCCGCCGGGGCCTGATGCTCGTGCTGTCGTCGCCGTCCGGCGCCGGCAAATCGACGATCGCGCGCAATCTTCTGGAAAGCGATTCCAGTCTCGAACTATCGGTCTCCGTCACCACGCGGCCACGCCGCGGCAGCGAGATAGAGGGCGTCCATTATCACTTCCGCACCATGCGCGAGTTCGAGCGGCTGCGCGATTCAGACGAACTGCTCGAATGGGCCGAAGTGCATGGCAATTGCTACGCGACGCCACGCGAGCCGGCCGAACTGGCGCTGGCACAGGGCCGCGACATGCTGTTCGACATCGACTGGCAGGGCGCACAGCAGCTCAAGGAGAAGATGCGCGCCGACATCGTCTCGATCTTCATCCTGCCGCCTTCGATGAAGGAATTGAAGGCGCGGCTGAAGCGCCGCGCCGAGGACCAGGAATCGGTGATCGAGACGCGTCTGAAAAACGCCCGCAACGAGATCGAGCACTGGAAGGAATACGATTTCGTCATCATCAACGACGATCTCGACCGCGCCTTCGCCGAGGTGCGCGGCATCGTCATCGCCGAGCGTCTCAGACGCGACCGCCGGCCCGGCCTGTTCGATTTTGTCTCGGGGTTGCTCGACGAGAAGACGGATTAGGGGCGGTGGAGCGCCATCTTCTCCTCTTGTGGGAAATTGGCAGCTTCTCACACCGCGTTGGTCAGTCGCACGAATTCCTCGACATCAAGCGTTTCGGCGCGGCGGGTCGGATCGATGCCGGCGCGGGTGAGCAGGGCTTCGCCGCCGAGGCTCTTGACGCTCTGTCGCAGCATTTTGCGGCGCTGGCCGAAGGCTGCTTCGGTGACGCGGCTGAGCTTCTTGACTTCGGTGGGCAGGGGACTTGCCCGCGGCACCAGATGCACCACCGACGAGGTCACCTTGGGCGGCGGCGTGAACGCTTGCGGCGGCACGTCGAAAGCGATTCTTGCCTCTGTCCGCCAGCCTGCCAGCACGCCCAGCCGGCCATAGGCATCGCTGCCGGGACGGGCGACGATACGCTCGGCCACCTCGCGCTGGAACATCAGCGTCATCGATGCATAGAAGGGCGGCCACTCGGCGACGGTCAGCCAGCGTATCAACAGTTCGGTGCCGATATTGTAGGGCAGGTTGGCGACGAGCTTCACAGGTCCATCGCCCCCATGCGCCCCTTTGGCAAGCGCCGTAAAATCCGTCCTCAGCGCATCGCCTGCAATGATCTCCAGCCGGCCCGGATAGTGGTTCGACACTTCCGCGAGTGCCGCCAGGCAGCGCTCGTCGCGCTCGATGGCGATGACCCGGCCTGCGCCGTGGGAAAGCAACGCCCGGGTCAGGCCGCCGGGACCCGGACCGACCTCGATCACCGTGGCGTCGGTCAGGTCGCCGGCGGCGCGTGCGATCTTGCCGGTCAGGTTGAGGTCGAGCAAGAAATTCTGCCCAAGCGCCTTTTTCGCCTGCAGCCCATGGCGTTCGATCACCGCGCGCAACGGCGGCAGCCCGTCGATGCTCATGCGACCGCCCTCAAGGCGTTCATGCGGCGGTAGCCTTCGCCTCGGTGTCGGCAAGCTTGCGGGCGAGCCTTAGGGCCGCGATCAGGCTGTCGGCTCGGGCTATGCCCTTGCCGGCGATATCGAAGGCGGTGCCGTGATCCGGTGAGGTGCGGATGAAGGGCAGGCCAAGCGTGACGTTGACCGCCTCGTCGAAGGCAAGCGCCTTGGCTGGGATCAGCGCCTGGTCGTGGTACATGCACAGCGCCACATCGTAGCCGGCTCGGGCGCGGGCATGGAACAGCGTGTCGGCCGGCAGCGGTCCGAAGGCATCGATGCCCTCCGCCCTCAGCCTGTCGATCGCCGGGCGGATGATGTGCTCGTCCTCCGCACCCATCGTGCCGCCTTCGCCGGCATGCGGATTGAGGCCGGCAATGGCAAGCCGCGGCTTGGCGATACCGAAGCGGTGTTCGAGGTCGGCGGCGGCGATGCGGGCGGTGGCAATGATCAAGTCCGTCGTCAGCGCCTTTGGCACCTCGCACAGCGCAATGTGGATGGTGACCGGGACCGTGCGCAGCTCGGGGCCGGCAAGCATCATCACCGGCATCGCTTCGGCGCCGGTGTGGAGCGTCGCCAGGTGTGCCAGATACTCGGTGTGGCCGGGGAAACGGAAACCGGCATCGTAGAGCGGCTTCTTGGCGATCGGGCACGTGACGACCGCCGCGGCGCGGCCGCCAAGGCAATCGGCAACAGCGCGGTCGATGGCCTCGATGATGCCGGCGGCGTTGGCCGGGTTCGGCCGGCCGGGGCTGTCGACGAAGCGGGCGACAAGCGGCATGACGGGCAGGGCGCTTGCAAAGACGCGCGCCGCGTCGGCCGGCTTTATCTCCGTGATTGGCACATCGGCGCCGAGTCGGCGCGCCCGTGCGGCAATCAGCGCCGGATCGGCGACAAGATAGAAGGGCGGCACACCGGCGCTGTCACGCGCCTGCCAGGCGGCAATGGCGATTTCAGGCCCGACGCCGGAGGGATCGCCGACGCTCAGCGCCAGCGGGAGCTCTGCCTCTGGCGATTTCAGCGCTCGACGATGCGGGCTTTCTTCCGCAACTCCTCGACATACTTCTTGGAGAGATCGTCGGCATCCTTGCCGGTCGAGCCTTCGCTTTGGAACACCATCTGGGCGGCCTTGTCGTCGGACACTTCGCGCGACGAGCAGATGCCGATGAACTCGACGCCGCGGTCCGTCTGGCGTGTGGGGGTGGCGCCGCCGACCTTGGTGGCCTTGATCTGGTCGGCCCATTCCGGCGGCAATTGCGGCGCCAGCACCCGGCCGAGATCGCGAACGGTGACGTCGATCAGGCCCTTGGCAAATTGACGCGAGGTGCTGCAGCCGTTGAAGCGGGCGCGCATGGCGTCGGCCTCGCGCTTGCGCTTGGCCAGCGTTGCGCTGCGCTCGGCCGCGGGAACGACGAAGATGACCTGCTGCAGCATGTACTCCATAGCGGTCGGCTTGGCGCCGCCCTTGTCGAGC